>RKRP01000158.1 GCA_007571315.1 Gammaproteobacteria bacterium | reverse complement strand
CCCCGTAGCAGGGGGAGGGGTATTTTGCGCGCATGAAAACGGAATCCTGGTCGTCCACGCGCGGCTTTCTGCTGGCCGCGGTGGGAGGGGCGGTGGGCCTGGGAAACCTGTGGCGCTTCCCCTATATCGCGGGCAGCAACGGCGGCAGCGCCTTCGTTTTGGTGTATATCGGCTGGGTGCTGGTTTTGGGGCTGCCGCTAATCATCGCCGAACTGGCGATGGGCCGGCGCGGCGGGCGCAATGCGGTGCATACCATGCGGGAACTCGCCCGCAGGGAAGGGCGAAGCTCCGCATGGGTGACCATCGGCTGGCTGTCGATTCTGGTGCCGCTGCTGGGCATCACCTACTACAGCATCGTGGCGGGCTGGTCCTTGAACTACACCGTTCTGGCGGCGCAGGGAGCGTTTAAGGGAATCAGCGCCGAGGGTTCGCAGGCATTGTTCAGCGCGCTCCTGGGCGATCCCTTGCGCCTGATGTTCTGGCACGGGCTGTTCATTGCGGCCGTGGTGGCGATTATCGCGGCCGGCGTGCGCAGGGGCCTTGAGCTGGCCAGCAAATTGATGATGCCAGGGTTGTTCGCGCTGCTGGTTCTGCTGGTGCTTTGGGCGGCCGCGGCCGGCGATTTCCGGCAGGGCATGGCATTTTTGTTCAGCGCCGATTTCTCCGCCCTTACGCTCGACAGTGTGCTGATGGCGCTGGGGCAGGCGCTGTTTTCGCTCGCCATAGGCGTGGGCATGCTGATCACCTACGCGGCCTACCTGCCCCGGGGCGTGTCCCTGCCACGCGCCGGCAGCATTATCGCCGGGGCGGACTCGCTGGTGGCCCTGTTGGCGGGCATGGCCATTTTTCCGATTGTGTTCGCGGTGGGACTGGAGGCCGGCAGCGGCCCCGGCCTGATCTTCGAAACCTTGCCGGTGGCATTCGCCGGCATGCCTGGAGGCGTGTTGCTGGGCACGCTGTTCTTTGTAATGCTGAGCCTTGCAGCCATTACCACGGGATTTGGAATGATCGAGCCGGTCGTGGCCTGGCTGTCCCGCAGCACTTTCATGTCCCGTCCGCTGGCAACGGCTTTTGCCGGCCTGTTGACCTGGGCGGTTGGATTGGCATTCGTCCTTTCCTTCAACGTGTGGAGCCACGTCAGACCCCTGGGCGGCGTATTCAGCGAGATGGGGCTGTTCGAGCTGGTTGATTTCCTAGTGGCCAATTTGCTCTTGCCCTTCAACGCCTTGCTGCTGGCCGTGTTCGCGGGCTATTTCCTGTCACGCAAGTCGTCCGCCGCCGAGACCGGCCTAGGCGGTTCCGCGCTGCGGCTGTGGCGCGGGTTGCTGTGGCTGGCGCCCGCGCTGATCCTGCTGGTCCTGTGGGGGTTGTTGCGGGACTTCCTAGCTGCCGCCTGAACGGTATTGCAAGGTAAACTCTCCCCCTGCGCGCTTCGAGGCTGGCGCGGTTGCGGGACTTTGCCTGGACCGCCGCCGGCGCCGGCCGGAAGGCGCGCTTTGCCCGGGTGGCGAAACAGGTATACGCAGGGGACTTGATATTGAGCGCCGGTTTTAGGGAAACCGCCGGATGCGCCAGGAGTCAAATTCGGGGAAACCTCAGCACGCAAGGTGGTGGCAATCCCGAGCTAAGCCCGTTTACGGGAAAGTGTAGAGACTTGACGGCTCCGGCCTAAGTCGTGGCGACGCGATAGGGCAGAGGGAAAGTCCAGACCCCAAAGGGAGCGCGGCGCGCATCCCGCGGCGAAAGCCGTAGAGGGTACGAAAATCCCCCGGGGGAAACCCCGTGCCGGTTCGAATCCGGCCCCGGGCACCACGCTCAGGTTTAGTATGCGCTCCAGACATTGCCTCAGCTAAAGCCCTGTTCTTGCTCCTTCCTCGCGCAGTCCTTTGATGAGGCCGGCGCACATGCACAGCAGCACCAGAGTGAAGGGCAGGCCCACCGAGAGGGTCAGCGCCTGCAGCGAGGCCATGCCGCCGCCCAGCATCAGCGCCATAGCCGCCAGGCCGGCCAGCACGCACCAGAAGGCCCGTTGCTGCACCGGCGCGTCCATTTTGCCGCCGGCCGTGATGGTGTCCATCACCAGCGATCCCGAGTCCGCCGAGGTGACAAAAAAGATCGTGATCAGGAATACGCTCGCAGCGGACACGAATCCGGTCATCGGCAATGGCTCCAGCATCTTGAACAAGGCCAGTTCAGGCACAGATTCCGCCACGCCGGTGTATCCTGTGGAAAAGAGCTGGTCCAACGCGGCGCCGCCAAACGTCGCCATCCACAGGATGCCGATGATCGTGGGCACTATAAGCACCCAGGTGACGAACTCGCGCACGGTGCGCCCAAAACTGATGCGCGCGATGAACATGCCCACGAAAGGCGCCCAGGCCACCCACCAGGCCCAGTAGAAAGTGGACCACTCGCGCACGAAGGCCACATCCCCGCGGCCAATCCAGTTGCTCAGCTCCGGCAGGTAATAGGCGTAATCAATGCCCGCCCTGGCGATCGTGGCGAGAATCGCCAGCGTGGGCCCCGCGATCAGGACGAACAGCCACAACAGGCCCGCAAGCGCCATGTTGATCCAGCTCAGGCGCTTGACGCCCTTGTCCAGCCCGGCGATCACGGATGCCAGCGCGATGCCGATGATCACCATGATCAGAATGGCCCGGGTGGCGGTGGTTGCGGGAATTCCGAACAGGTATTGCAATCCGGCGGCAATCTGTCCGGCGCCGAAACCCAGCGATACCGCTAGCCCGAAAAGGGTCGCCAGCACCGCGACAACGTCCACCATGTGGCCGAAAGGCCCCCAGACGGACTTGCCGATCAGCGGGAAGAACCCGGAGCGCAGCGTGAGCGGCAGGCCGCGATTGAAGCAGAAGAATGCCAGCGACAGGCCGGCGACCGCGTAGATGGCCCAGGCGTGCAGCCCCCAGTGCAGGATCGCCGCGGACATGCCGACGGCGCGCGCGGCATCCGTGTTGGCCGGATCCACGCCCAGCGGCGGCGCCAGGGTGTGCGTTACAGGCTCCAGGACCCCAAAGAACATCAGGCCAATGCCCACGCCCGCCGCAAACAGCATGGCCAGCCATGCGGAATAACCGTATTTGGGCGCCGCGTCCCGCCCTCCAAGGCGAATCCTTCCCAATGGAGACAGCGCGACGCCAACGCAGAACAGCACGAAGAGGTTTGACGCGGCAAAGTAGAACCAGTCGAACGTGGTCGTCGTCCAGACTCTCAGGTCTGCGAACAGCGTTGCCGCCTGCTGCTGGAACAGCAGCGTGCCAATCACCAGCAGGACCACCAGCGCGGCG
This sequence comes from Gammaproteobacteria bacterium, assembly GCA_007571315.1. Classification (GTDB taxonomy): domain Bacteria; phylum Pseudomonadota; class Gammaproteobacteria; order Steroidobacterales; family Foliamicaceae; genus Foliamicus. The sequence goes on along the minus strand of RKRP01000158.1, from coordinate 12,748 downwards.
GACACGATGAAAACCGGATTGTGAATGTCGAGATTGAATATCCGGATATTCTGCTCGCCTATTTCGTGGCCAATATCGGCAGGCGCCGGCCTGGCCGCGGCCGTCTTCGCGCGGTTGCTGCTGGTTTCTTTCATACTCATGCCATCAAATGATCCGGCCCGGCGCATGCCGGGAATTCGCAAGTCAAACTCCGAAGCGGCGCCGGACCCCTTCGCCCAGAGCGGCTTTAAGCGGGTCGAGCCACGGTTCGTAGTTGCGCCAGTAGTCCAGCCCCGACTTGAATATCGGCTGCCGGACCTGTTCGGAACTGGGTGTGCGCACCGCCCGGTCCGTGCGGTAAAAACTCAGGCAGCCCGGTTCGAATTCGAGCCCGCAGTAGTCGAGAATCCGGCGCACTTGGGTTTCCAGGTCGCCCACCACATCCTCGTACTGCACACGCAGCACCTTGCCGGGCAGCGCCGCGTCCCAGTGATCCATGAGTTTGACGTAATCGCGGTAGTACTGCCCCAGGTCCGCAAGGTCGTAGGTGAACTGCTGGCCTTCGGCAAAGAGCTGCTTGTAGCCACTGAAACCGCAGGCCATGGGATGGCGCCTGGCATCGATGATCTTCGCGTTGGGCAGCATCAGGCAGATCAGCCCGATGTGGCGGAAGTTGTTCGGCATCTTATCGACGAAAAACGGCGCCCCCTGCCGGTGAATCCGCGTGTCGTCGATGTACTGCTGCCCGAATTGACGGAGTTCCTTATCCGAGAGGGTCGCCAGGATTTCGGGATAGTTCGGCTCGTTCCCGCTGCGTCCGCGCCGCCGCAACTGCTGTGACAGCGACAGGACGTTGGGCAGTTCCAGGGTGCCGTCCACCTTCGAATGGGACGAAAGAATCTGCTCCAGCAGGGTTGAACCCGCCCGGGGCAGCCCCACCACGAAAACAGGATCGCCGGCGGGATGCCCCGCCTCGGCGCCGCGCGACAGCATCGCGGCTGTGCATACCTGCTGCTGCGCGCGCAATTCCCCGGTCATCTGGTCCGCATCGTAGGCGCTTGCCGCCTTCTTCGCGTTGTTGCCTTGCGCATAGAAACGAAACGAGGTTTCAAAGTCCTCGCGGTCTTCGTAGGCTTTGCCTAAGGCGAAGCTCAGATGCACGCGGTCGGAATGGGGCAGGGCGTCGCTATCCACCTGCGCGCGCATCCGCTTGAGTTCGCGGCCGCTGAACGAATAGACCTTCAGGTTGGACAGCGAATACCAGGCTTCACCGTGGCGCGGCTGGCTCGCCAGCGCGGCCCGGTAGGAGGCGACAGCCTCGTCGTACTGGCCGCGGGTTTTGAGCGCGTGGCCCCTTGATGTGAGCGTGACCGGGTCTCCGGGGATTCGCTCCAGCACCCTGTCGAACAGACTCAGCGCCTGTTCGTAGTTGCCGGTCTGCATGCATTCGATCGCGCAGATGGACTGGAACTGCGGATTTTCGGGCGAAGTTTCAAGCAGCGCCCTGGCCTGCTCAAGGGCTTTTGCGAAATTCTGGCGTTTCCTGAGGGCCTGGATGTAGTCGATATGCACCCGGGCGTTGCTCGGATCGAACTGATGCGCTGACTCAAGCAGGAATTCAGCGTCCGCCAGCACGCCGAAGCGGAGGCCGATATCGGCCAGCAGCCGCATGGCCTCGACATGATGTGGGACCTTCCTGAGGAACTTGCGGCACAAATTCTCCGCCTTGAGCAGCTTGCCCTGGCTTATCAGGTCGAGGACGATGACCAGCGGCTGCGGCAATCGCTTGAGGTATTCCAGCTGGGCTTTCGCATGCGCCGCCTCGCGCAGGCGCCCGCGGCGGGCCAGGATATTCAGTTGCCCCTTCCAGCTCGCCACCAGCGCCGGGTTGAACCGGCATGCCTGCGCGTACGACCGCAGCGCGCTGCCGGAACGGCCCATGTCGCGGTAGGCGTGGCCTTCCTCCTGGTGCGCCCGGCCATTTTCGGGCGCCAGGGCCTTGAGCCGGGAAAGTTGCGCCAGGGCCGCATCGAACTCGCGCCGGTAGCGGCGGCATACCGCGCTCATGTACAGCGCGTCGGTGTTGTCCGGTTCGCGCTGGAGGATGACCTTAAGATCGGCCAGCGCCGCCTTATACTGCTTCCCGACAATCCTGGCCTGAATGGTGGCCAGCGCGGAATGGCTGCCGCCCTGTTCCCGGTTTTCCGGATTGCGGCGAGAAGCAAGCCCCGCGCCGTGGCCGGAAGCTGGGGCAGCTTCCTCCGGGAAGGAAGCCGCGCTAGCTCCTGTTGTCAACTCCGCGCCGGTCAGAAGCCCAGGCTCGCGCGCACGCCGAATGTCCTGGGTTGCGCGTAGGTCACGTGCCGGGTGTCAAACACGAATGAGCGGGACACTTCGGCCCGCTCATCGGTCAGGTTGCTGCCGTAAAACGTCACCGACCAGCGGTCGTTGGCCACGCCTGCCGTCAGGCCGAGCATCGTCCAGCCTTCGATCCGGTCGCGGTTGATGGTGATGATGTCGCTGTACGAATCCGCAGACCAGGAAATCATCGGCATGACGTGCGCCGTCCAGCCGTTGGCCTGCAGGGTCCACTCGTACCGCGCCCGCAGGTTGCCCTGCGATCCCGGAGCGAAGGCCAGTTCGTCGCCTTCGCGCACATCGTTGGTGGGAGTGATCTTGCGCGTGATTTCCGAATCAAGCAACGACAGCGCGCCGGCGATCGTGAGTCCGTCAAGCCCGGGGGGCAGCCAGACGAAGTCCGCCTCCAGGCCCCTCACCCTGGCGTCCGCGGCATTGTCCGAGAAGAACAGGTTGACGATGCTGGTGTCGAAGATCGTGGTTTGCAAATTATCGATATCGACATTGAACAGTGCCGCGTTAATGCGCAAGGCGCTGCCGAAATCGGCCTTCATGCCCACTTCGAGATTGACGACTTCGTCGGTTTGCAGCGCGTAGGGCACCACGAAACCGCTGCCGTCCGCGCTTGAGCGCCCGCCCGGACGATTCAGCAGGCCGGGACGGAATCCCTCCGAGAGAGTCAGGTAATAGAGGTGCGCCGGCTGCGGCCTCCAGCTCAGCGTCGCCTTCAGGATCGTGCCGTCAGCTACCGCCTTGTCGGGCGCGCCAGGCACTGTGCTGTCGGGCGCGAACTGCCTGGATATGTTGGTGCCGAAGCGCTGCCCGTCGGTCCTGTTGGCGCCGAAATTCCCGAATGACGAATTGGCGCTGCCTTCAAGATCCACCTCGATCTCGTAGTTGCGGGCGCCTAGCGTTAGCGAGAACTGCTCGTTGAGGTCGAAATCCAGTTCCCCGAAAACGCCGAACTGCTCATCCGTGCGCCTGATGTCGTTGCGGAAAATCACGCCGATGTCGCCGCCGTGGCGATCCGGGCCGAATGGCCCCGGGAAGGTGTAGTAGCCGGGACCGGCGTTGAACGAACTCCCGGCAGGGTTGCCTGGGGCCGCTTCCGGATTGGTTAGCGGGTAGTTCGGCGCGAATCCCGGATGCCCGTTCCAGGAGATGGCCTTCAGTGAACCCGGATAGATGAAGTCATTGACTTCAATGAGCTCCAGCTCGCTGGCGAACACGCCGCCCTGCAGGCGCCAGCGCTTCGACTGGTCCGTGGTGAAGCGGATTTCATGCGTCTGAACCTCAAGCTGGTTGAGGCTGTCCACGTACATGCGCGGCTCGTGGCAGGTTGTGCCGGCGCGGGGAACGCCCGGAGGAGTGTTGAATGACGTATAAGTCGCGTAGTAATCGCAAATGTAGTAAGGCAGGTACTGACCTACGAACAGGTAGTCGGAATAGTCGATGAGCTGATCCGATTGCCGGTCCGTGAAGGCGCCGGTGTAGATGACATCCAGCGCCGCCAGACGGCCTGTGACTGTCCAGGCGGTGTTGTCGAAGGTGTCGTCGATGCGCTCATCCACGAAGCGGCTGATCTCCAGGTCGCCCGCATCGGGGTCGGCGAAGAACACGCCGTCCGCCTCGGTGTCCTGGGTCGTGTGCGCAACGAGCACATCCCAGTTGTCGGTGATGTCCCACTTCGCCGAGACGCGGCCGCCGGTGTAAGTGACTTCGTTGATGTTTTCGCTGGCGATAGCGCTGTTGTCGGCCTCAACGAAAGTAATGTTGGAGAGATCCACTCCCGCCTGGAACCCGGCGCGATAGGAAGCCACGGGCACGCCGTTTTTGCGAACGGCGCCCGCGGGCCTGAACCGCGCGCTCTCCTCGGTGGTTCTCGTATCGGCCACGTTGTCGATCCAGCCGCCCTTGCGGTCCCTATAGATCACGCCGCGCAGGCCGAAGTTGTCGCTGAACGGAACGTTCATAACCACTTCCATGCTGGCGCCCGCATCGCCGCCGCTGATCGTGTTGGCGCCCAGCTTCGCCGTGCCGTAAAACTCGTTCAGGTCCGGCTTGTTCGTGATCAGGCGCACATTGCCAGCCTGGGAACTGGCCCCGTACAACGTCCCCTGGGGGCCCGAGAGCACTTCGATGCGCGCCAGGTCCGCCGCGTACACGTCGAGATTGCGGCCCGGATGCGCCAGCGGCTGCTCATCGAGGTAAAAGGCCACGTTGGGCGAAAGGCCGGCCACGCCCGCCACCGTAAGGTTGGGCGTTGTCGATGCGACGCCGCGGATGTAGATGGTGTTCTGGCCCGGTCCGCTGCCGCCGGCGGTGACGCTGGGCAATTGCAGCGCATAATCCTGAAAATTGCCGATCCCCAGCTCATCAATCTCGCGGGAGCGCAGGGCGGTTACGGCCAGAGGAACATCCTGCAATGATTCCTGAACGCGCCTGGCGGTTACCACAATCTCATCAAGCATCCGTTCGCCGGAATTCTCCTGCGCCGCAACGGGCGCGCCGGCCAGCGCAGCAGCAACGGCAGCCGATAATACGGTATGTTGCGTTGGTACAGTAAAAGAAGCCATAGTCCCCAATCCCCCAACGGCTCAAGCCTGAGCCAACCTCCATATCTTAACCCATGATTTCGCCGCTGATTTTTGAGCGCGCCGGAAGAGGGGCGGACCGAAGCCAAATCGGGCCTGCCGGGGCAAAAAACAGATGGTCACCGTCCCATGGCTGCCGGGGAAAGAAGGATTGGGAAGCCGGACCGCACGCGGGCGTCGATTTCATCGCTGATGTGGCGCGGGGAGTGATTCGCGAGGATTCCCCGCTTCTTTTCCAAGGCGCGATTCAATAGCGCCGGCTTGCCTTGCTCTTCCCAGACGGTGGGGCTGGTACGGTCACTGAAGTCTGGATAAACATACTCGCTTTGCATAACCTTCAAGGTGCTCCCTGAACCTAGGTAATGCCCTTCGCCGCTGGCGCATACCTGCTGGATATCGTCAAAGCTCAGCGTATCGGAGTTGACTTCAATCCCCCGGGTCATGCGCCCGACAGCGCCGAGGATGTCGTTGTCCAGCAACAGGCTCTCCGGGCACGCGCCGAGCAGGCTGGCGTACATGCCGGCGGATTCATAAACGATGTTCGCGCCGGACAAGGCCGCCGCCAGCACCGTTGCGGCGCGTTCCGCGCCAGCCTGAAAGTCTGGAAATTTGGCATCGGTCATGCCGCAGGCGGTGCCGAAGGGAAGGTCGAAATGGATGCCGAGCTGGGCGCAGGCGGCGGACAACAGGCCCTGCTCAGGGGAGCCGCCGCTCATCGCCCCGGTGCGCAAATCCGACACGAAAGGCCAGGCGCCGAGAATGGCCGGCGCGCCGGGGCGGATCGCGTTGACATAAACCAGCCCTCCCAGGCACTCCGCCCAGGCCTGGGAAACCGCGCCAGCCAGATAGGCGGGGGTGGTTGCGCCCGCCTGGCCCGCCGACAACAGCAGCACCGGCATGCCGCCTTGCACGGCCACCCGCAGGCACTCGAGGGCATCGGTGGCGAACTTCATGGGCGGCACCACAAAACAGTTGGACTGGCTGACAAAGGGCCGCGCCCGCCACTTCGCCTCTCCGCCGGCGATGAGATGCAGCATCTCAAGGCTCTTCTCAACATGCTCGGGCAGCGTCCAGCTCGAACCGACATGCTTGCTGGTGCCCATCACCGCGCAGTAGAGGGTATTGATGTCCATCTCGTAGTTGCCGGGAATGTCCCTGGGCACGCAGGTGCGCTGAAACATGTGAATGTGCTCGCAGGTATCGACAATGCGCGCCATGTCGTACAGATCCTGCGCTGTGGAATCCCTGTAGCGTTCGTTTTCCGTGTCGGCCACCATGACCGCGGCGCCGGCGGTGGCGAAGTGCACTCTGGAGCCGCTCAAATCCAGGTCCCTGCGCGGGTCCTGACCGTGCAGCGTCAGATTCCGCCGGGCTTGCCTTAGGGTTTGCTCAACCAGGCTTCTCGGCATGCGCAATCGCCCGTCCTCGCCCGGCACGGCGCCGGCCGCCGCGCAGGTCTCGATGCAGTGAGGGGTGGCGTCGGCGAAGCCCACCTGCTCGAGAATCCTCAGGGCGTTGTCCGCGATGGCCGCAACGCCGCCGGCGGACAAGGGCCGGTATTGCCCTCCGGAATGCCCCGGCCAGACCGGCTTTACCGCTTCGGCAAGCGGCGCGGCGCGCTCGGCCCTTCGGGCTCTTCTACCGCCGGACCGGCGAGGCATGACCGCTCTCTCCCGCATGCAAGTTGAAAAACGCTGAAAGCATCGCTCTTCCCATGGATTCAGCCCCGGCGGCGGCGCCCCCGCCGGGCGCCTCGGGCCCCGGCCGGGGCGCCCGGTTCGCGGTACCTGGCGATCCAGCGCCCGCAATCCGGGTCCCTGCCCATCATGACATCGGCGCCAAGCACCGCCTGCATAACCTCTTCATGCAGCGGGTTGGTGATCGCGGATGTCATGCCGGCGCCGATCGCCATGGTGAGAAAGGCGCTGTTGATGCCGTTTCGGTTGGGCAGGCCGAAACTCACATTGGAAGCGCCGCAGGTGGTATTGACCTTCAGTTCGCTGCGCAGCCGGCGGACCAGGCGCATGACCTGCCGCCCGGCGGAGTTGATCGCGCCGATCGGCATGACCAGCGGGTCAACCACGACATCGCTCGGGGGAATGCCGTGGTCCTGCGCTCGCTGGAGGATCTTCCTGGCCACTTCGAAGCGCACGTCCGGATCCTCGGAAATGCCGGTTTCGTCGTTGGAAATGGCCACCACCGCGGCGCCGTGCCGGGCCACCAGCGGCAAAACCGTTTCCAGCCGGTCCTCCTCGCCTGTGACCGAGTTGACCAGCGCCTTGCCGCGATACACCGCCAAGCCGGCCTCCAGCGCAGCGACGATGGAGGAATCAATCGCCAGGGGCGCATCGGTGACCGACTGCACCCGCTTGACGGCCTCGGCCAGCATGGCGGGCTCGTCCGCCAGCGGGATTCCGGCGTTCACGTCCAGCATGTGAGCGCCGGCCTCTGCCTGGGCGATAGCGTCCGCGGCCACGCGGCTGTAGTTTCCCGCCTTCATTTCCTCGGCGAGAATCTTGCGGCCGGTGGGGTTGATGCGCTCGCCAATGATTACAAAGGGGCGGTCGAAACCGATCGCCACCTCCCGGCTATGGGATGCGATTACCGTGTCTGTCATGCCTTAAGCTGCCGATTGACGCATCCGGCGCATCCCTTCAATCCTCCGCCAAACCATGATTGCGGATGAGCGCCAGCAGGCGTTCGTCCGAATAGCCCGTTTCAATCCGCGCGGCGAGCCGGTCGGCGACCACCTGCAAATCAGCCGCCGCATCATCGGCGCCAGGCTTGATCGGCTCGCGCGACCATTCATTCATGTAGGCATCGGCGCTGCGCTTTTTCGCCCGCATGGCGGCGCGGTCGATGGCGCTTTGAAAGCGCCCGCTCAACCGCGCTCTTGCGCGCGCCCTGCCTTTCCTGACGATCACCTGCGCGGGAATATCCCGCCACCTCACAAGGATAGCGTACATGCGCCAGCCCGCTTCCTCTTTCCGGCCCCGAATCCCATCCGCGGAGTCCCGCCTCACCGGCCCTTTTGCCTTTCTTGCATCAGGCGGGCGGCGGTGTCCACCGCGGTGGCGGCGTCGCGGCAATAGGCATCCGCGCCCACCGCCTTGCCGAATTCCTCGTTCAGAGGCGCGCCGCCCACCAGCACAATGTAGTCGTCGCGGATGGACTGGGCCACCAGTTCGTCAATCACCACCTTCATATAGGGCATGGTGGTGGTCAGCAGGGCCGACATGCCGAGAATGTCCGGATGGTGCTCGCGCAGCGCTTCCAGGTAGCTTTCAACGCTGTTATTGATGCCGATATCGATCACTTCGTAACCGGCGCCTTCCATCATCATTCCCACTAGGTTCTTGCCGATATCGTGGATGTCGCCCTTGACCGTGCCGATCACCATTTTGCCGACCGGCTTGGCGCCCGTTTCCGCCAGCAACGGCCGCAGCACGGCCATGCCGCCTTTCATGGCGTTGGCCGCCAGCAGCACCTCCGGCACGAACAGGATGCCATCGCGAAAGTCGATGCCGACAATCTGCATGCCCGCCACCAGGGCGTCGCTCAGCACCTTTTCCGCCGGCCAGCCCCGCTCAAGCAAAATTTCCGTGCCTTCGATGATTTCATCCCTGAGGCCGTCGTACAGATCGTCATGCATCTGCTCGACCAGTTCAGCGTCGCCGAGTTCAGACAGAACCAGATCGTCCGGCTGCTCCGGGGTCTTGTCTTTGCCGTCCAAATCGTTGTTCATCCCACCCTCGTCCGGCTGCGCTATTTCACGGCCGATCCAGCGGCCTGCGGCTGCATATTAGCAGTCAAGAACCGACATTCGCAATGACAATTCGAGCCTGGGAGGCACTTGCGCTGTAACCCTTTTGGGAGGGTTCCGAGGTGAGCAAGCGCGGAATCCCTGTGCTCGCCCCCTGACCAGCCCGTCAGATCATGTCATCACGATCATTAGCCGCCGGCTTGTCCCTCTGCGTCGTGATTCTTCTCGCAGGCGGGAAGTCTCTTGCATACGAAAAAGACACCGAAATCAACTACACCGTTTTGACGCTCTCGGGCGCAACGACCGCACTCGGGCAGCAAGAGATGCAATCCGATGTCAGCGCATTTGTTTGAGGTTCAGGGAACCTCTGAGCAGGCCCTGATATTGTTGCGTTCTTGTCGTGCCCCGCATCCTGCCCGGGACGCGAAACACGCAATAACAACCCGATTCGTCGCTGTCCTGCCGATTTGGGCGGCGTTTGGGCGCGCCGGCGCCATTGCAGGCCGCCGCGTGCCGGTCAAGCGGAAGCCCGCGACTCAATCAGAGGATCCCTGGTCACCAGGACGATGCGGGTTCGAATCCCGTCGGCAGCTTCCTTGCTCGCGACTATCGTCATGGCAGTCGCCGCCGCGTCTGGCACCACGCGCCTCTTGTTTTCGTCCTCGCGGAACAGGCCTTGCTTGATTGCTTCTTCGGTGTTGCTCTTCGTCATACTCCGCTGCCACTAGCGCTGCGGCCAACGCCGCGGCTCGCCGCGCCTGGTTATTGCTCTCGGCTTCATGCTCCGCTGCGGACTGGAGCGCTGCGTCTTCAAACTCGCGGGGCGGAGGGTCCTCTCCTACCCCCCATAGCAATGAGGGTGGAGCATTGGCATGGCGGGCCATGTCTTCCGTTTTGATTCCGCGATAAGCGCAAGACATTAGATGAATGGCCCCGGCAAGGCGCTTCCTTTCCTCGTTGAGTCCTTCGCAACCGTAGGGCACCTGCGCATCGGTGCTCTTCACAATCCCAGAGGTTTGCTGCAAATGCAACCCTAAGAGATCTACAATACGGTGCAGAATCTGTACTAGTTCAGAGAACCTGCTGTCGTTGAACCTACTATTGTGGTTTTCTGGCGTTAACATCCGGTTATGTTCACGTAGCCTGAAGTGGACGAAGCGACAACCGGTGTAGGCCGGACTGCCCAGGGCGACGGAACATCCAAGGAAACAGCCAACGCGTTTACGTATTGTGCGTTCCAGCAGACGCCAGAATCAACCGCAGCGAGAAGAACCAACAACATCCGTTTCAACTGTTTCATTTTTCTTCCTCTAAGCTTGCGCCCTCAACATATTACACAATCGGCATAGGCGCCGGGCCGAAACGCACCCTTCCTTGGGGGAGAGAAAAACCACAGCCGCCGCGACCCCTTGCTATCCGCCCCGCTCAGAACAGCGCAATGCCTCAATGGCGTTGACAGGGGCGGCTTCCGGCTGCCGGCTTCAGCAAAATGTCGTGAGAACTTTATTGCAAGTTGGCCCCAATTTCCGGGACAATTCTTTCGTGCACGGAGAACGCCATGGAAAAGCAAGCTCGAATTGTCATAATCGGCGGCGGCATTATGGGCGTCGGCTTGCTGTACCACCTGGCGGCCGAGGGGTGTGACGATGTTCTGCTGATCGAGAAAGGCGAGTTGACTTCGGGCTCGACCTGGCACGCGGCCGGGCAATGCCCCAACTTGGTGGGCGACTACAACCTCGCCAAGATCCACGAATACAGCATTTCCCTGTACCGGAAACTGGAGCAGCTGACCGGCCAGTCGGTAACTTGGCACGACTGCGGCAGCGTTCGCTTCGCCCTCACCGAGCAGGACCTGGACTGGTTCCGCTACCTTCGCGGAATCGCCGCAAATGTCGGTTATCACATGGAGATTGTGGACGTTGCCAAGATCGGCCAGTTGAATCCCTTTGTCTCAACCGAAGGCGTGCTGGCCGGCGCCTGGACCCGCAACGACGGCCATGCCGACCCTTTCGGGCTTTGCCAGGCGATGGCGCGGGGGGCGCGCCGGCTGGGCGCCCGGATCATCCGGCGCAATCGGGTGACCGGCATTGAATCCCTGCCGGGCGGCGAATGGAAAGTGATGACGCTTGAGGGGCCGGTCATTGCCGAAACCGTGGTTAACGCCGCCGGCTGCTTCGCCCGGCAAGTGGCGGGGATGGTGGGCGCGGACCTTCCGATCTGCAACATTCAGCATCACTATCTGGTTACCGGCCCGATACCGGAACTGGCCGGCAGAAGCGAGGAACTCCCCGTTACCCGCGACCCTTATGCCTCCGTCTATCTGCGCCAGGAGCAGGAGTCCGGCCTGATCGGCATCTACGAGTCCGAAGGGCTCAGCGAAGCCTGGCTGCCGGGCGGGCTGCCGCCCTGGGAGTCCGACAGCGAACTGTTCGAGGACGATCTGGAGCGCCTGATGCCGTGGCTGCAGCGGGCCATGGAACGCATGCCGATCTTCGCGCCGGCGGGCGTCAAGCGAATCGTCAACGGCGCCATTTCCCACAGCCCCGACGGTCTGCCGCTGCTCGGCCCGGTAGCCGGGCTGCGCAATTTCTGGCTCTGCTGCGGCTCGTCATTCGGCATCGCCCAGGGGGCAGGCTGCGGCAAGTACCTGGCGCAGTGGATGTTGCATGGCGACTCCGAAATTAACATGACCGGGTTCGACCCGCGGCGTTTCGGGGTGTTTGCCGATGCGGGCTACATGGCTGCCAGGGGGCGCCAGGACTACGCCAGGACCTACGTCACGCCGCCTCCGGGGGAAGAACTGCCGGCTGCCCGCCGATGCCGGACCAGCCCGCTCTACCACAAGCTCAAGGCGCAGGGCTGCGTGTACACCGACACCTTCGGCTGGGAGCGGCCCAAGTGGTTCTCGCCGGATGGCCGGGAGGAGCAATACAGCTTTCGTCACAACAACGTGTTCGAGTTGGTGCGCGAAGAGTGCCTGACCGTGCGCCAGCGGGTCGGCGTGCTGGATCTGTCCGGATTCGCCAAGTACGACGTAACCGGAGCCAATGCGGAGACGATGCTGGATCGCTTGTGCGCCAACCGTCTGCCGAAACGCGGCCGGGTCGCGCTCACCCATCTACTGTCCGAGGGGGGGCGCATCGCCGCGGAAGCAACGGTAACGCGGCTGGACGACGAAGTTTTCTACGTGCTGTCCGCCGCCGGCGCCGAACTGCGCGATCTCGACCACCTTGAGCAGAGCCGCCGCCCGGCGGAACAAGTTCGCATCGCCAACGTAACCGACCGCCGCGGCGTGCTGGTGCTGGCAGGACCTCAGGCCCGGGCCGTTCTGGCGCGGCTCACGGACACCCCCTTGGAGAGCAGCGCCTTCCCCTGGCTCAGCGGCCGGGAAATCGAAGTGGCCGGGATGCCGGTGCGGGCATTGCGGGTGAACTATGTGGGCGAATTGGGCTGGGAACTGCACCCGGCCATGGAATGCATGGAGCCGCTGTACGATGCGCTGATGGAGGCCGGGGCGGACTTCGGCATCGGCAACTTCGGCCTCTACGCAGTCAACAGCTTACGCTTGGAAAAAGCTTACCGCAGTTGGGGCGCGGAACTGACCAATGAAGTGACCCTCATCGATGCCGCCATGGAGCGATTCATCAAATTCGACAAGGGCGATTTCATCGGCCGCGAAGCCACCCTAAACCAGCGCGGCCGCACGCTGCAGCTGATCTACTTCGCCCTGGACCCCGGCGATGCGGATGCGCAGGGCGGCGAACCGATCTTCGCCGGCGAGCGCTGCGTGGGCGTAACCACTACTGGCGGTTACGGCCACTTTGTTCAGCAAAGCCTCGGCTTCGGCTATGTGCCGCCGGCGCTGTCCGGTCCGGAGACCGAGTTGACGGTCGATATCCTGGGTCAACGGCGCCGCGCGTCGATCCTGAAGGCCCCCGTGTACGACCCGGTCAACCACCGGCTGCGCGCCTGAAGGCCTTGCGCCCCCCCAGTGAACTTGTCCACTGCACAACCTCCCGAGCCACCAACGAGCTTGTCCACTGCGCAAGCCGAA
>RKRP01000162.1 GCA_007571315.1 Gammaproteobacteria bacterium | reverse complement strand
GACGATGGCCCGGCTGACCACAATCTGGGAAGCGGCCCTTACCGCGTCTACGCTTGGTGCAACAAAAACGATGTCGGCGAAAAAGAGCGCTGGCCGGTTAAAATCGGCCACACCGGATCAGGCGGACTAAAAGCGCGACTCGACAAAGCGCAAATGCAAGAACACCCGCGATACTTGATGTGTGTGCGGTTCGATAAAAAGTCTGACGCGCAAATGATGGAGAGAGCCTTGCATACCTGCCTCCATTTTCGGGGCCGCCGACATTCCGATGCGCCCGGCCAAGAATGGTTCCGCACCCATACGCAAGAACTGCTACAGCTTGTGGTTTCGATTGACCCAGGTCTTACGCTTTGGCGCGAGCCGGAAAAACCCTCCTAGTAGTAATCTTGAGGCTATCGTCAAGCGTCAGGCCTTTCGCTGCTCATCTCGGCTAACCGGCGGCTGCGGAGACAAGGCCGCAAGACTCGTGCCTGCGAAGGCGCCCACCCCCTCCGAAGATGAATGCCTCGCCCCCTTGATCGCGGGCGAACCTGCGGACAGCCCATTGGCGCACTTGGAGGTGGTCCGCTTTGCGGCGTGCAACCAATTATGCGTGCACCTTGATTATCAGGGTTCTGCGCAGTGGATTGAGCCGTGCTCGCTGTGCCGCGCCCGTGATGGCAATATCATCTTGCGCACCAAGAGAGTTTCCGATGGCGAGCGACGAAGCTACCGAATTAATCACATCCAAGTCGCTCGAGCTGCCCGCTGGAGCTTTGTCCCACGATTCAATATGGGTATGAACCCTCAAACTCAAGGCAGGTCTTTCAGCGCTCCGCGATAGAGATTGAAGCCGCCGGCATGGATGATGGAGGCGCATTCGAAAAAGCAAGGGCCTCCGAAGAGGCCCCGCGGCCTGCGGCCGAAACCGCAGGGGTGTTGGCCGCGATTTTAGACGCACAGCGCACAGCAAGCAATGCTTGCTGCGGCGGGCGCGAGGATAGGGTTTGGGGCGGGCTTGCAGCGGCCGGGGCGAGGATGTGGCGGATAGAGCGGCAGCGGCGTTTGAATGGGCATCGCAATGTTCCTTATTCAGATTTCTATTCCGGATATGCAACATTCAGAAGCATGGATTCCGCGAGTTCGGCTGCTGAATCAGACTGAAGAATGCCTTGCTGAGGCACCCGTTACCGTTTTGCTGGGGCGCGCCAGACAGGCAAGACAACCCTTGCTCGCAAAATCGCAGCGCAACATCAGCCAGCGCGCTATTTCGATCTTGAGCAAACGCCGGGCCGCATGGCGCTTGCCACCCCGGAACCGGCTCTCGGCGCACTGGCGTGAATCCTTGTAAGCAAGGCCCTTGAGTTCGTAACCTTCGGCGTGTTGCACAAGACGAAAATCGGGATACGCGTTGCGGCCTGGCACATCGTAATTCAAGCCAAGCTCATCAAGACGCCTTCCGAACCAGCTCTGAAAATGGAACTCCTTGTCCCTCTCCTGCTCACGCTCAATGAGCGCGCCGTCGCGAATTGAGCGCACGCACCGCTTAAAGATGGCGGATGCGTTCGACACGGCTCAATCCCCGCAGCCGTTATCGGCGCCCGCGCCCGCGCCGATGGCGTGCAGATGGTCGATGTGGCTCTCAATGTCCCGGGCGCTGCCTTCCAGCAAGCTCACCGCTGCTTCGACAGTGAGGGACATCGACAACTGCCGCAGCAGCTGGGCCATGACGATGACGCGAACATCATTGCGGCTCAAACGGCGCCCCGCACTCCGAAGCCGGGAGGTCTGATTGGCCGCCGCGGGGAGCGCAGCGTTCCAGAGATCGCCGTTCCAACGATGGCGGGCGAAAGCCAACCGCTTGCGGCATACCATGATGATGTCGAGGTCAATCGGCTCCCGCGCTTGGCGCTTCGGCATCGCCACCGACATTTCAGCCTTTACGGGGTGCGCCGCCGTTACTCTAAACCCCGCGGTCATGAGCGCGCCCAGGACCGACCGCCATCCTTCGGATCTGGAGTGGTGATAGGTAAAAGCAAGGATGCCTTCGTCCTTCAAAACGCGATGCGCCTCCGCCAACACGGCGCCCAGCCGTTCCTCGAAAATTTCGGCATTGGCGCTCTGGACTTCGCGCGGCGAGCGCGTTGTGCCTGCCTTTCGATCTCCATCGGCGCCGAGGATGTGACGCTGCCAGACATGGAAGAAGTCCGCCAGTTGCGAATAGTGAACGTTATCGAAAAATGGCGGATCGGTCAGAACCGCATCGACCGATTTGTCGGCAATGTCGGTTGCGCTCGAATCGCCGCAAGACAGATATATTCGCTTGCCCTTGGCGAAGTCCCGATAGTTTGCCGCAAGAGGAAATCCAATCTTCCCGGATAATCCGTACACCTTCTCTCCGGCACTGCGGCCGTTTCGTCGGGACGGGCGAAGCTCGAACGGGCGCTCCGCGTAGTCCAGCGCGCGCCGGATGCGGCCCTTGAAAATCGTGGAGAACGATCCAGAGCTTTTCGGCGTGCCCCAAACGTTAGCTTCAAGCGGCGCGCGCTCTGGCTTGAGGATGTGGTGGGCGAACATGTGACGCACCGCGCCGGTCCCTTCGCCCTTGTAGGAGGCAAACAGATTGTTGAACTCCAATGTCCCCGAAAACAGACAAGTCAGCAGGTCACGCCGGACCGGGTCCGCCACGGCCCTGATGCGCGATGCCAGAATCGAAAGACACAGCAACTGCCGCGCATTGAACATCTCGTGCCAGTAGCGGTAGTTGTAACCCAGCGCCTGATTGGTGTTGTAGCCGGGCTTGATCGCAACAATGGGAAAGGCGTTGGCGCGCTGCTCCAGCGCCTTCTCGGCTTCGGCATACAGCTGGCGGTCTTCATCGGTGGCGGGAAGATAGGCTTTGCGTCCATCCGGCATCAGAACGAGTTTTGCGTATAGACGGTGCGAAGGAGCCTGGCCGCTTTCCCGCACCGTTTCCGCGATTGCGAAGCTGTGAGAGCATGACGGGCAGGCCGCCTTGCGCCCGATGGCGGGTCCCGCCCGAACATCGAACGTCCGCTTGCAGCAGGCGCATCGCGTATCGGAAGCATCGTAACGAACTTGGTAAACGGCGCCGCAATGCGGGCAAACAGCCTGCGCCTCCGGGTGCTTCTTCGGATAGGTGTGCCGAGCAAAAACGTATGAAGAAAACAAATCGACATCCGCCTGGCATTGCGGGCAGCCAACGGTCTTCACCCAAAAGAAATAAAGCGCATCGACTTGCGTGCCGTCCGGGAGCGAGGCGCGGTAGAACT
Organism: Gammaproteobacteria bacterium; assembly: GCA_007571315.1. Classification (GTDB taxonomy): domain Bacteria; phylum Pseudomonadota; class Gammaproteobacteria; order Steroidobacterales; family Foliamicaceae; genus Foliamicus. The sequence continues at coordinate 12,809 of RKRP01000162.1, read as the reverse complement.
GCCGTATCCGGTCCGCGACATCGCGCTCAATAGCGCCGAACTCCCGCAGAATCTCCTTTCGGTCATGGGCCGAAAGGGCGTTCTTGACCAGGAAATGCGCTACGGGATTGATATCGCGGCCGATAGCGCGCGCGCCCAGCTTCGCGGCCTCGCCTACGGTTGTTCCGCTTCCCATGAACGGATCGAAGACTACGGCATTCATGAGGCGCAGTGGCCGGTAGAACAAATCAAGGAGGTCGCTGCCGCTCGGCGCAAATGCGCCGATTGCCATGGCGCGAAATACCGACCCGAGCCGGTGCGCCCACCACTTGTGGATGTGATACAGGGGGCGGTTGATTTCCTTGCGCCAGCTCTCGATCTCCGCAATCTCGCTCAAGGCTTCGAAGGGGAAGTCGTCGTCTTCGATCGCTCGCGGACCACGGACAACCGAAAGCGTGATGTCCGCAGGTTCGGTATCGGCAAGCGGAAGATCAAGCTGTTGAGTGCTGGCCCATTCGGACGAAGCCTGATGATGACGGCTGATGGCGCCCAGGCCGGCGCCTATTGCCTCGCCCAAGCTGGCGCTCGCACGAGCTGGAATGTTTTCGCCTGGGTGCCGCGCCATCGTTCAAGCGTAATCCAATACGGACATGAGCCTCAAGCAAGCAGCCGCCTGTCGGGCGGCGGGCGGCGGACAGGCGCCTGCCCGCCAGGTTGGGCGCGCCAGGTCAGCCGCCCGGAAACTCGGCGATGCCGGCCAGCGATTTCTCTACGCCCACGTTGACGGTGGCGGCGATTGCGCCGGTTTGGAGGTTCACACGGGCGCAGTCGCCGGTAAAGAAGTTGCCTGCGAGGACATGCTGGCCATCGGCGGATACGCACATCGTGGCCCAGCCGAACCCCGGCAAGGGCACTTGCCGGAGCAGTTCGCTCTGCTCGCTCAAAACGTCGATAGCGTTTCCGCGCATGTGCAGCAGGGCGCCATCGCTGGCGTACCCCACCGCAAAACACATTGCGCGGCGGTCATCCTCGGGCAGCGTGAGCACATCCTCGCCCTGGCGCGAAGCCTCAAGGTCGAAGCGCATGATGCGCTTGCCGGTTTCCGACGCGTACACCAGGGTTTTGCCGTCGGGCGTCAGGGTGGAATGCGTAACGCCCAGGAAACCGCCCATTCCGCCATGGGTTTCGGTGGCGTGCTCAGCCACGAACTCGCCGTTGGCAGCGTACTCGAACACATGGCCATCGCCCATGCGGTCGCTGCCGGGCATCCTTTTGAGCACCGTCTTGAGCGGCAGGCGGATTTCCGACCCCACCAGGTGCTCGGCCAGATACGCCTGCCCCTTCGGCCCGAAATTCACGTTGGAAAAGGAGCGCGCGGCAAAGTCCCTGTGAGGCAGCCGCCGCCCGTCGGAACCCACGCGCACAACCAGATGCGCATTGCTGTCGAAAGCCCAGAGCACGCCATTGGGGGCGAACTTGAGCCCCCCCACAAGGTGAGTGCTGTCGTCAATCCACAGCACCCCTTTTTCTTTCAGGCCGGCATCGTACTGGATGATGCGGCCGCGCCCGGCATGGTCATCCTCGGCATCGTTGAGCAGGGTGGCGCCAACAAGCACATCGCCCGGACTGAAAGGCTTGAGCGAAGAATTTGCGTTCATCTCATTCACCCCTTCAAAAACGGCGCAACCGCCGGCCCCCATTGCGCCGGGTTGTCCGGCAAAAGCATGGCCCCGCAATGCGCGTGTTCGCCCGCCAGGCGCTCGCTCAAATCGCGGGCCACATCCCATTCGGCGGTGGCCAGCAGCACCGGAATGCTGGCATCGGCCAGACGCTGCCCGGCGCGATAGCGGAAATGCGCATGGTAAGCCTTGCGCCACATGACCGGAGCGCGAAGCACTTCAACCACCCGGCGATGCACCATTTCCGCGTCCAGGTACGGCTCGCCTTTCAGTTGCGTGGCGGCCTTTCTTGAATACCAGGGGAAATAAACGCCCTGGTCGCGCATCATGTGCCAGGCTTCCAGCAGGTGTCCGCCGTGCCACACCGGCTTGATTTCCGGCGTGTAGTTCTCAAGCAGGTCCTGCTGCTCTTCGGGAGTGTGGTCGATCAGGCCGGTCACCACCAGCCGCCGCAAGCGCGCGGGATGAGCAATGGCCAGGTCCAGAAGCACCGAGCCGCCGCCCCAAACGCCGTATCCGGTCACCGCGTCAAGGCCCAGAACATCCAGCGCCTGCAACAGCGCATCGCGGTAGTCGGCAACGCTTACATCGCCCTCGCCTATGGTGTTGTCGGAATCGCCGTGTCCAGGCAGTTCAACGGCAAGCACGGGATAGCTGCCAATCAGGGACTCGGCAAGCCCCTGCACAGTGCGGCCCGAGCCGGCGGCATCATGCTGCACCACAACCGTAACCCCGTCCGCGTCGGTGTTGCGGTAAACGCGCAGCTGCCCGCCGGGAATCGAGACCATTTCGCTCCACAAGCGGCCCTCCAGCGCCTGGGCCGGAGGCGAGGCAGGCGGCACGGGCGCCGGATTGGCGGAAAGCAACTCGAAACAATTGTCCAGCGCCGCCTGCCGCGTGGGGCTGGCATGCACGGCCACGCCTTCAGGGGGCGGCGGTATGCGCTCCAGCTGGGAGGCGAGCACATCGCCCACCCAGGCGGTGATGAGGCCCGGCACGGCGAGCTGAGCCACCGCTTCGCCGCCGTCGTGCGAGAAGGCGCAGCCGTACGCCGTGCGGTAGTTGTCGCCGGCCCGCAGAAACTCCAGAACTTCCTTTTGCAGATGCTCGGGCGAAGGCAGGTCGTAGCGCATGCGCGTGGCCGCGCGCAGGTCGTACCAGGGGAAGAACATCAGTTGCTGACGCAGCCGGGCCCAAAGCCAGGCCAGGTGCGAACCGTCGAAGGCCGGCACGAAGGCTGGCAGGTAATTGGCCCGCAGGTCGGCCTGCTCCTCCTCGTTGAATGCGCCGTAGCCGTTCACCGCCACCGCGGTCACCAGGGCCGGATGACGGGCGGCCGTTTCCGCCGCCATGGCGGCGCCGGTATGAAATCCGTACAGGCCGGTTTTCCTGATGCCCAGCGCGCGGATGAACTCGGCCACGCAGTCGGCGAAATCGGCCATGGTGAGGCCGGGGCCCTCAATGGGGTCCGAGGAGCCGTAGCCGGGGGTGTCGGGGGCGATTACGGTGAAATGCCGCCCCCAATCCTTCATCAATTCGACGTATTCCAGGGAGGACTGAGGCGACTGATGCAGCAGCACCAGGCAGGGGCCGTCGCCGGCCCGCCGGTAATGCACCTGGCGGTCGCCGTATTTTCCTCGAATGCTAACGAAATGACGGCTTATGGGCACCGATTCATCGCTCATTTTTCCACCTCCTCGCGCGGCTGGGCGCGCGCCCCTCCAAACCATATCAGCAGTCCCAAAAGGCATGGGACCAAAACCAGCACAGAGCAGTACAGGGGAGCGTTGGCGCCCTGCGCCTGGAATAGCATGCCGCCAATCGGCGGAGAAATTGTCCTTCCCATCCAGTTGGAGGACTGGAACAGCCCCAGCACGGTGCCGCGCTCGGAAACCGAGGCGTATTTCGACACCAGGCTGCCGATGCTGGGCACCAGCAGGGCGCTCCCGCCAGCCAGCACGCCCAGCCCCGCAAGCAGCCACGGATGGCCAAACAAGTCGGCCAGCACCGCCGCCATCGGCAAGGCGCCCGCCATGTATTGGGAAGCGCCCGGCGTGTAGCCGCTGGAAGTGATGGTGCCGAAGTTGGCCAGCACCAGCAGGCCCGCGGCATAAAGAACGATGCCGGTGGCGATTATGGGAACCTCGCCAAAGCGGGCGGACAGGCGCCCGACAAGGAAGCCCTGCACCATGGCCACCAGCAATCCCAGATACAGAAACTGGGCGCCCACATGGCGTGGCCCCCAGCCGAGCTTGTCGCCCACCCACAAGGGCATCATCACCTCGAACATGCCAACGGCGGTCATCCACAGCAATCCGATAACCAGCAGGCGCCACACCGCAGGACGCTTGCTCACGGCGCCCCACTGGCGCAATTCCGAGGCAAAAGGCTGCGGCGCCGTGCGTTTCTCGGGAGGCAGGCTCTCGCGCATGAAAAGCAGAATGACGATCAGCAAAACAGCGGCAAGCGCTGCGCCCAGCAGGCCCGGGCGCAGCAGGCTGGCCGTGTCCGCGCTGCCACCCCCCAGCAGGCCTCCCACGAAAGGCCCCAAAATGAACCCCAGGCTGATGCCTGCGCCCATGATGCCCATGCCCCTGGCGCGGTTCTTCGGCGTGGTGGTGTCCGCCACCCACGCCTGGCTTACCGAAAAAAGCCCGCCAGCCAGCCCGCCTGCTAGGCGCGACAAAAACAGCGTCAGCGCGTCATAGGCGAAAGCCAGGCCGAGAAAGGCGATCATGGAGCAGGCGGCGCAGGCCGACAGCACCGCCTTGCGGCCGTAGCGGTCGCTCAGCCGTCCCCAGATGGGCGTGGCGATCAGTTGCCCGATCGCATAGCTGGCCACAATCCATCCCGCCATGGCCTCGCCGCCGCCGAAATCCTCGGCCACGAACATGATGGACGGCAGCACAATGCTGAAGCCCATGGCGCCCAGCAGGACAAGCGCGAAGATGATGAACATAAACCGGCGGCCAACCAAAGAGCGAGGCAAAAACAGGAGGCATTATGCCTGCATCGGCGCCAAGAGTAAGATACGCGCGCCATGACCCAACGGAACGCGGAAGTGCTGATCGCCGGAGCCGGCCCGGTAGGCTGCACCGCGGCCCTGGCGCTGGCGCGGGCGGGCGTTTCCGTAATCATGGTGGAGGGCTGCGGCACGCTGCCGCTGGAATTGCGCGCTTCAACCTTTCATCCGCCCACGCTGGACCTGCTGGAGGAACTGGACCTGACCCGCCGGCTGATTCCGCTGGGACTGGTCACGCGGGATTACCAGTACCGCGACCGCTCCACCGGGGAAGCCGCGGTGTTCGACCTGGGGCTGCTGGCCAACGACACCGGACACCCCTACCGCCTGCAGTGCGAGCAGTACAAGCTCACCCAGGTGGTTTGCGAAATGCTCAAGGACTATCCTCACGCCCGGGTGCTGTTCGGGCGGCAGGTGATTGGCGCGCGCCAGGACGGCGGCGGCGTTCGCATGCTGTGCTTCACCGGCGAACAGGAAGAGCTGTACACGGGCCGCTACCTGATCGGGGCCGACGGCGCCAACAGCGCGGTGCGCAAAAGCCTCACGATGCGCTACGAAGGGTTCACCTATCCCGAGAAGTTCCTGGTGCTGAGCACGCCGTTCGACTTCGCCGCGCACATGGACAATTTGAGCAACGTCAACTACGTGGCGGACCCGCAGGAATGGTGCGTTTTGCTGCGCACGGCCGACCTGTGGCGAGTGCTGCTGCCTACCGTTCCCGGCGAGCCGGACGAGAAGTTCCTGGCGCCCGAATACGCCCAGGAGCGGCTCAACGCGGTGGTGCCCCGCGATGAACCCTACGAAGTGGCGCACAGCACGCTCTACTGGGTGCATCAGCGCGTCGCGGAAACCTACCGGGTGGGCAGCATCGCCATTGCGGGCGATGCGGCGCACATCAACAATCCGCTGGGCGGCATGGGAATGAACGGCGGCATCCAGGATGCCATCGTGCTGGCGGAGAAACTGATCGCGATTTTGCAGGAGAGCGCCGGCGACGATCTGCTGGACGTGTACGACCGCCAGCGCCGCGCCATCGCAACCGAGTTCATTCAAAAGCAAACGATCCAGAACAAGGAGCGCATGGAATCGCTGGACCCGGACGCGCAACGCAAGCGTCAGGCGGAGTTCATGCGCATCGCGGCGAATCCCCGGCGGGCGCGCGCTTTCCTTCTGCGAACGAGCATGATTGAGGCTTGGCGCGACAGCGTCGCCTTAGGCCAAGCCTGACCGCGCTATTTTTGAGCGAAGCGGGCCCGGCCGCCGGCAATTTCTTCGGACTGCTGGCCGAAATCTTCGAGGAAACTGCGGGCCGCGGCATCGCGCTTGACCCAGGCGTCCAGGAACGCTGTCGCGACCCCGGCCAGGATGGCGAGGCCTTCAGTATCATGCGCGCCGCCGCGGTTGTCCGGCCCGCCGCGGTCGCCGCGGCAAATCAGCCCGCCCAGATAATGGTCGCCCTCCTCCAGAACAACGGAGTACTTGCGGCCCGGCGGACTTAAAAAGTAGGCCGCCATGCGCCACTCCCAAGGGTAAATGGTGGGCCCGCCGATATTGCCCAGGTCCAGGGTGCCGCCCGTAACCAGCACCGGTCCCGGGATTTCGTCGAAGGAACGCTCGGCCATCTGCGGCATTTCGCCTACCCCGCTCATGACGATCGCGGCATCGAAACCCAGCGCGTAACTCACCTTTTCGGGGCCGTGCAAGTCCTTGAGCGGCTGTCCCCAGGCAATCTGGGCAACCATTCCGCCAAAGGAGTGTCCCGCAACCGCCTTGCGGTCATAGTCAATGCGGCCGCTCAGGCCCGGTATTTCCTGACCCGGCGCGAACAAGGCGTCCAGCACCCGGGCCACATCGGAAATGCGGATGTAAAGCAGGTTGCGAATGTCCTCCGGCGTCATTTTGGCTTCCGCGGTGGGGCAATCAGGGTGCTCGGGCAGCACCGCCACGTAGCCGTGCGAGGCCCAGTGATCGGTCAGTCCCGCGTAGCTTTCGCGGTAGCAATTAAAGCCATGCGAATACACCACCAAAGGGAACGGGCCGACGGCATCGGCCCCGGTGCCGCCGGGCCCCGCGTCGTCAGGCCAGACAATGCGCGCCCGCAGGCTGCGCTGCCCGGGAGCGGCAGGCAAGCGGTGATTTTCGATCACCTGAACACCATGCGGACCCCGTTCCGTTTTGTACGCCGAGGGAGCCGCAAAGGCGGATGCTGCGAGCGCAAGGAAGGCCAGTCCGCCAGTCAGCGCAGCCCGAAAAACGCTGCCATTGCGGGCTGCCAGCGCGGACCTTCCAGAGCAAGAGCAATCAATCCGGTTGTGCATGAGCGTGTTCCTCCCGCCAGCCGCCTCGCAAAACCGGGCTTGCAAGGCCAATTGGATATACTTGGGCGGCAATAATAAGCGGCAAGCGGAAAGAGTGTTGCGCGAGTCGAATCAGGAGGCCGAACCGGAGGGCCGAATCAGGGGCGAATCAAGGTGAAGAATAAATTCTCAACGGTATTTCTGTTGCTGCCGGTTCTTGGGGCGGGCGCCTGCGGCAGCAGCGGCGGAACCCAGCAACCTCCCCCTCCTGCTCCTCCCGCGGTGGGTGTTGCGCACCAACCCGCTGAGCCGGATCCGTTGAGCTTTCCCGGCGAGCCCGGGCTGACCGCTGAGCAGGAAAGCGAACGGAGCGCCTTTGCCAATTCGGCGGAGTTCACCAACCAGTGGAGCCTGGCCGAAATCGGAGCGGACTACGCCTACGCCCGCGGCTACACCGGCCAGGGCGTAACAGTGGGAATCATCGACACGGGCGTTGACTCCAGCCACAGCGCCTTCGCTGGAAAACTGCACCCCGGTTCCGGCGTGGCTTCTTCAGCTTGCCCCGGCGGCATCTGTTCTTTCAGTCCGATTCGGGACACCGGCAGCCACGGAACGTTGGTGGGCGGCGTCATTGCCGCCGCCAGGGCCGGCAACTTCATGCATGGCGTGGCCTACGAAGCGGAACTGCTGATGCTGGGGATTCAGTTGGGGTCCGGGCAGCCCGTGTACCGTCCGGTGAATCTGAGCAATCCAGGTTCGTTCCGCAGCCTTGACGAGCAGGGGCAGGGCCTGTACCGGAGATTCGGCAGCGCCACGCGAATCATCAATCACAGTTTCGGCTATGAAGGCGTGGTTACCGACTACACGGCAGCCCAGTACCGGGCGGCTTTCGGACGCACCGTGGACAGTCTGATACAAGCCGGCACGCCGGACCCGGAAAAGATCATTCTGGTTTGGGCGGCAGGCAATTCCAACGGCAGGCGCGATGCCCAGGGAAATCTGGCCGATGCTTCCTCGCCGAATCTGACCGCTGCCACGCCCCACTATTTCCCCGAGTTGAAGGGCCATTTCATTTCGGTGGTGGCCACCGGACCGGACGGAAGCATCGCCTCGTATTCCAATCGCTGCGGAGTGGCGGCGGATTACTGCATGGCGGCGCCGGGTTCCAGAATTCACGGCCCGGTCGCAGGCAGCGGCGGGGATTACCGGTCCGCCTCAGGGACATCGCTGGCCACGCCTCAGGTGGCCGGAGCGCTGGCGCTGATGGAGGAGGCTTTCCGCGGGCAACTGGGCTCCACCGAAATGGTCAGCCGGCTGTTCGCGGCGGCGGACAAGTCCGGGATTTACGCGAACCGGGACATTTACGGACAAGGGCTTTTGGACATCGAGAAGGCCACGCGGCCGATCGGCGCGACGAGCGCCGCGCTCGGCCACAGCCTGGACGGACCGGCTGTTGCCGTTCAGCGCACGGCAATCGCGGCGGGTCCGGCCTGGGGCGATGCCCTGCAACGCGGTCTGGCGGGGCGGGAGTTGGCTGTGTTCGACAGCCTGAATGCGCCATTTTTCGTTCCGATGGCCGGCTTTCATGCGCCCTGGGCGCTTGACGGCGGGCTGCGCATGGACCGCTGGTTTGCCCGGTTCCTGGAAAGAGGCGCAGGGAACCCTCTTTACGCGGCCGCGGCCGCGGGCGCGCTCACTGTTTCGTCCGCCGCCGGTGTTGCGGCTTCACTCGACCGGGATGAGGGCGAGGTTTCGTCCTGGAGCCGCACCCCCGGATTAACCAACGCCTGGATTGGCCTGGGAACCCGGGGGTTGGGCATCGCGCGGGAAATCCTTGCTGCGGGAGAGCGCGCCAGGCTGCGCGCCGTCTTCTTCGTCCAGAATTCAGCTATCACGCGCGGGGACCGTCTTACGGCTCCGGGACGGGCGAGAGGCGCCTTTCTCGGCTTCGACCTGGGCGGCTTGCGTGGCCACGAGCTTGCGTTTTCGGCGGAGTTGGGCTTGCTTAGTGAATCGGAGAGGCTGCTGGGGGCCGGAGCCCGCGGGGCCTATGGCGAGCTGGCCGGGAATACCTGGTTCACGCGCCTGCTGATGAAGCGGCGTCTTGGCGGCGGACTGGAAATGCGGGCGGCGGCGCAGGGCGGATACACGGCGGGCGAAGCGGGCCATGGCCTGCTGCGCGGCAGGCAGCGCGTGCTCAGCAGCGCCTACAGCGCCGGACTGCTATGGCGCAGTTCAGCCCCGGGCCGGTCGGACCAGGCGTGGCTGGTGGTGGCCCAGCCGCTCAGAAACGAGTCGGGCGACCTGCAAATGGACTACCCGGCGGGCCGCACACGCGGCGGCGGGGTGCTGCGCGAGACGGCCTTCCTGGCGGCGGCGCCATCCGGGCGGCAGACCGACATGGCGCTGGGCTTTGAGACGCGGCTGCCTTCGGCATTTGGAAGCGGCGGCCAATGGCGGCTGCGGCTTGAGGCCTGGCGGTCCCTGGAGCCCGGCCATGTGCGGCAGGCGCGGCCGGAGAACGCAGTGTTTCTCGCCCTGTCCCGCGAGTTCGCAAAAAACAGACCCTGAAAAACGCCCGCGCAGGGACCGGGCAGCTATTGATTGACTGCCGGCGGCGGGCGGCTTATCGGCCACCGGTGGCCATGTCGCGCTCAACCGCCCGCACCCACACGCGCCCGTCCTCGCCGATGGGCGACACCTCAAGACCCACGCCAATCACGTCGGCGTACGCCTGCAGGCGCTGCCGCACCCAAATATCATGAACCTCATCCTCGGTCAGGTTATGCTGGCCCAGCCGGCGGGTTTGAGTGAGCACCCGCGACCAGGGCGACTGCCAGGCGCGATAGGCGGGCTTGCTTTCCGTTTCAAATATGAGCTGGTAATGGCATGAGGTGCGGTCGATCATGCCCACCATCACCATTTCCAGGTCGCCGGTGCGCTCGTAGTGCTTGCGGATGCGTTTCAGCAATGGCTGAAGCGTCTTGACTTCATGGGCGATCAGGTCGTCGATCATCCCGCGGTCCTTGGCGAACTGCATTTGCGAAAGCAGCGCCTTGACCAGCGCGTCATTGAGCTCGTGCGCGTAGGACTCGTCCTCGTGCATGGTTTTGAGCACCACGCCCAGCGCAAGGCCGAGTTCGCGCTCCCGCCCCTCAAGCCCGCTGGTGGCGCCGGCGAATTGCGAGTCGCCGCTGGGCTGCGCCAGGCACAGGGAAGCAGCCGCCATGGCGGCGGCGGCGAACAAGGAGATAGTGGTCTTTTTCATGGATCTTCTCCTACCAGGGCAGAACGCGCCCATCGACATTGATAGGCAATCCGGGATCATCCAGTGTGGCGGCGGCGATGATTTCCACCATGCCGGCCACGCTTTCGCGCGTGGTGAGCGCCTCGCCGCGATAGCCGGATTCGCGCAGCAGGCCGGTATCCACCTGTCCGGGCGACACCAGCAGAACCGCAACCCCGCGCGGCTTGAGGTCGGCGCGCAAGGCCCGCCAGCCCATGTTGAGCGCCGATTTGCTCATTCGATAAAAATACAAGCCTTGCATGCGGCCCATCAGCGTCAACGAAGCCAGACCGCTGGTAATCGCCACGATTTTTCCGCCGACCGCGGCAACGTTCTCCGCCAGCGCTTCCGACAAGCGCAGAGGACCATATACGTTCACCGCCATGGTCTGCTCGAACCGCCCGTAATCCAGGCCGCCGAGGGACTGCTCCGGCAGCGGACCGAGGATAGCGGCGTTATTGATTAGCAGATCGATGGGCTGGTCCGCATAGCGCTCGGCGAGGCTGCGAATATGGTCCTCGCGAGTCACGTCCAGCAGCGCAATCTCAAGATGCTCGTTCTGCGCCGCCAGCGCCTTGAGTTCCCCGGCCTGTTCCGGCCGCCGGCAGGTGGCGATAACTCTCCAGTTCGCATCCCCGGCATAGTGCTCGGCGAAGGCCAGTCCGATGCCCCGGTTGGAGCCGGTAATCAGCACCGTCCTGGAACCCTCAGCGGCGCTTGCGCGGATATCCTCCCCTTCCTGCGCGGCGCCAACAGCGCCAGCCGAAAATTGCAGAACAACCGCAGCAGCAAGCGCCCCAAGCGCCGCGGAAGCCCCCCGAAAACCCATCAATTCACGGTTCGCGTTCATGCGCTATCCTCCCGCTCCCAATTGTACGCCAGCGCCAGCAAACACCGCCGCGCCCGATTTTGCGGCTACACTTGCCGGGCCTTGCCGCTGCGCGAAATGGCAGCGGCCGCAATATTGAGAGGGAGTATCCAAAAGGAGTATTGACCGTGGCGAAAACCAGGAGAGCGCGGGCTTCGAGAACGCAGCCCAGCTACATTCCAACTCGGGAAGAACTGGTGCTTGAGGCGCGCAAGCTGGTTCCCAGGCTGCGTGAACGCGCCCAGGCGACCGACGAGTTGCGCACGCTGCCCGATGAAACGGTAGCGGACCTGAAGGCCGCGGGGATACACAAGATATTCACGCCGCGGCGTTACGGCGGATTCGAGATGGATTGGGGCGCGCATGTGGACGTGTCGCGCGAGCTGGGACGCGGTTGCGGGTCCACTTCCTGGGTGGTTTCCGTGGTGATGTCCCACACCTGGATACTGGGACGCTTTCCGGCGCGCGCGCAGGAGGAGTTCTGGCCGGAGCAGCCGGATACGATCATCGCAACCGCTTTTGCCGGCAGCGGCACCATGAAGCCGGTGGACGGCGGCTATGTGCTGAACGGCCAGTGGCGGTTCGCAAGCGGCGTGGACCACGCAAACTGCGCGATCGTGGGCGGGCGCTACAACGTGCAGGGCCGTTCATCGGAAGGCTCAACGGTGAAATTCCGCATGGCGCATTTGCTTCCGGGCGATTACGAGATTATCGACACTTGGCATGCCGAGGGCCTGAAAGGCACCGGCAGCAAGGACATCCTGGTCAAGGACCTGTTCGTGCCGGAGTACCGCACGGTCCTGTCCGAAGAGCTGGGAGGCACCGAGCCGCCGGGCTCCAGGCTGCACCAGAGCTACATCTACCGGGTGGAGCTGCAGCAATACTTCTATTCGCTGCTGTGCGGCCCCATGCTGGGAGCGACCCGGGGAGGCTTGGAACACTACCTTGAGCAAACTCGCAAGCGGGTCGGGCAAATGTTCGGCGAAAGCGTGGCCGAACAGATTCCCGTTCAGATCCGGGTGGCGGAATCGTATGAGGAGCTGCGGGTGGCGGACCTGATCATCGACAATCTGATGGAGTTCCTGCATGAGGCCGGCAGTTCGGGCAAGACGATCAGGGGCATCGACCGCCTGCGCATCCGCCGCGAACCGGCCATGGCGGCAAAGCTGTGCCTGAGCGCCATAACCCGCCTTGCGAACATGATGGGGGTTACCGGACAAACCGGCAACAACCCGGTGCAGCGCCATTACCGCGACATGCGCACGATTTCGACGCACGGCGGAGTGCACTGGGACAATGGGCTCACGCCCACAGGCAAGCTGCTTCTGGGCCTTCCCACCGGGGACCCGCAAACCGACGTGGACCTGGAAAAGTCCTAGTCGATCCGGGAAAGTCCCAAATGAACAACCCTTCCGGCCGGCCTTCGCCGCTGGTGGCCTGGTACGCCGTGGGCGTGCTGATGATCGCCTTCATCTTCTCCTTCCTGGATCGCCTGATCCTGTCGCTGCTGGTCCCTCCGGTCATGAGGGATCTGAACGTTTCCAACTTCGCCATCGGACTTTTGGGCGGGCTCTATTTTGCGATTTTCTATGCTCTGATGGGCCTTCCGATCGGGCGGCTGGCCGACCGCGGAAGCCGCAAGCTCATTGTGAGCGCAGGTATTTTCCTGTGGAGCGTA
>RKRP01000111.1 GCA_007571315.1 Gammaproteobacteria bacterium | reverse complement strand
GCGAACTTGAAAGTGCGGCCCTTGTAGCGCCGGACAACGGTTTCGATGTCCTTTGTGCCTAACTGCCGCGAGGCGCGCAGCATCGCCCCTACGCCCTGGTTGTATGCGGTAATTGCGAGCGGCCAACTGTCCAGCAGGCTGTGGTTGTAGTTCAGCAACTGGGCGGCCGCGGTGGAGGCCCGCCAGGGATCCAGGCGCTCGTCCATAACGTTGTCTATGCGCATGAAACGGCGGCCGGTGGAACGGGTGAACTGCCACATTCCCAGCGCGGACGCCGATGACCGGGCCCTGGGGTTGAAAGACGATTCCACATGCGGAAGGGCCGCCACGCCCTCTGGAACGCCGTGCTCGCGCAGCGCCTGAAGAATGTGTTCGCGCCAGCGGCCCGAACGCGCCAAACCCTCCCTGAATCGCTCCGCCATGCCCTGCTGCACCCTTATCCGGCCAGCCGCGGCCCTCAAGGTGGCGCTGGAGGGATTCGGCCCCCAGGCATCCAGGACACGCTGTTCTTTGGCGCTCAATTTCGCCGGGCGCTTGTCCGCCAGGCGGTTCAGGATCTTGCGGTAGTCGCTGGCGGCGGCGCGTATCGCATTGCGGCGCGCCCTGGGTGAAAGATCCTTCAGCGAGATTTCTCCGTAAACCACGCCCACGTGCAAACTGTCGTGCACCAGGCCGGTGTCGCGCCTGGTTTCGCCGAACACGCGCTTCCAGAAGTCGATTTCGGTTCGCAAACCTTCAGGGATGGGCAGCCCCCCGGACTCCGCCGCGGGGTTTGCCGCAGCGGCGAAAGTGAGCGTGAGCGCCAGCGCCGGCAGCAGGGAGAAGGTTCTGGCGGGCGCTCCCATAGTCGGGCATTCTTTCTACACCAAAGCCGCGAATTTCGCAACAACCGCCGCCGCGTAAAGAGGGTCTTGAGCGCCGCAATTCGTCTGGCATCCGTCGCGCGGCGGCGCGGGCGGGCGGACCGGCTTTTACAATACCGGCAGACTGCGCTCGGCGCGGGGCCGGTGTCCGCCCGGCGAGGCCTGCCGCGGCGCTGCTGCCGCAACGCAAGGATCAATTCAGGGGGATGGCGCATGAAAGGACGGCTGGACACGATGGCGGCGGACTTGATGGAGCGCCTCAAGGCGTACGGCCAACTGATCCGCCTGGATCGGCCCGCGGGCACACTGCTGCTGCTTTGGCCTACGCTTTTCGCGCTGTGGATGGCCTCCGCAGGCGATCCGCCGACCGACGTCCTGATTGTGTTTGTTGCGGGCGCTTTCCTGATGCGGTCAGCGGGCTGCGCGGTGAACGACTACGCCGACCGGCGTTTGGATGGCCGGGTGAAGCGCACCCGTTCACGGCCGCTGGCAACGGGCGCCATCAACCCCGCAGAGGCCTTGCTCGTGGCTGTCCTGCTGGCCGCGGCCGCGGCCTGGTTGGCTTTCAGGCTTCCGGCGGCGGCAATCGGAACGGCGGTTCTGGGCGCGGTGGCGGCCGGTTTTTATCCTTTCGCGAAACGCATCATGCCGGCTCCGCAACTGGTATTGGGGGTGGCGTTTTCGTGGGGCGTTCCCATGGCCTACGCCGCTGTTTCGGACTTTCGGGACTTGTCCTTATGGATTCTTTGGCCGCTTACCTTCCTTTGGGTGGTCATTTACGACACGATTTACGCCATGGTCGATCGTGACGACGACGAAAAAATCGGGGTGCCTTCCACGGCTATCCTGCTGGGCGGAAAAGATTTGCCTTTCGTGATCCTGGGGCACGCTGTTTACCTGGCGGGAATGTTCGGCCTAGGGGCGTGGGCGGCTCTGGGGCCAGCGTACTTCGCCGGCTGGATTGGCGCGGTTGGCTGCGCGGGCCGCCAGGCCTGGCTGATTCGCGGCCGGGAGCGGCCGCGCTGCTTTCAGGCGTTCAACAACAACTCGCTGCTGGGGTTCCTTCTCTTCGCCGGCCTGGCGCTGGACATGCTCCTGCGCGCCTAGTTGCGGTCGAGTTCGTTGCGCAGCGCGCGGGCCGTCAGGCGGGCAATCAGGACGATCACTGCGGCAGCAAGGATTAGCCCTGCAACAAACAGCGATTGCGGGATTTCCGGGGCGCCGTCCTGATTCAGAGATGCCAGGCTGCCAGCCGCCGAGCCGAGGTAAACGTAGAGAAAAATAGCAGGCAGCATGCCCACGAAAGTGCCGAAAAGGTAAGCTCCGAAGCGAACGTTGGTAAGCCCCAGCGCGTAGTTCAGCAGGTTGTAGGGAATCACAAGTGACAGCCGGGCGAGAAGCACGATCAGCGCGCCCTTGCGGGCCACCGCGCGGTCCAGCGCGCGGAAACGGGGCATGGCCGCGAGCCGGGACTCCACCCACCCGCGCGCCAAAAAGCGTCCCGCCAAAAACGCGCAGCTTGCTCCCAGCGCGCTCGCCGCTGCAGCCAGGGCCACGCCCAGCGGGACCCCGAACAGCACGCCTGCTCCCATAGTCAGAATGGAGCCCGGAACCATCAGCACGGTGGCCGCAACATAGGCAAGAATGAAGGCGGCCCAGGCAATGCGCGGATGTTCCTGCGCCCAGTGAATCAGCTCGATCAGCCATTCGCGCGCCGGCAGAAACCAGAGCACGGCGAGCAACGCCGCCAGCGCCGTCAGCAACAAAAGCGCGCGCCTTTTCGTGCTCAACGTTTCGTGCTTAATGGATCGGCCCGCGGGCCACCTGCCGGTAGGCTCGCGCGCAGAATTTCAGAACAATCGCCGCCATCGGCATAGTGCAGACGGCCATGGTTGCGAGCGCTAGCGGCAGGCGTTCGGGAGAACCGAACACCCGCTCGGTAAGCAGCGCCACCCCCACCGGACCCAGGGACAGTCCGATCAGGTTGATGAAGAAAAGGTACATGGCAATGATCCGGGCCCGGAACCGGTTGGGCGTTACTTCGTTCATTGCCGCTGGGGAAATGCCGAAGGGCATGCTTATTAAAAACTGCGTCAGGCCGATAAGCGCCAGCGCCAGCGCCGCGTTCGGCGCGAATGGAAAGGCCGCGGCAAACGGCAGGGCGGTGAGGGCAACCGCAATTCCTACCCGGATTTCGGCATCGCGCGGCCAGCGCCGGCGAAGCGCCCGCGCCGCCACGCTGCCCAGGTAAACGCCCAGCGGCGCTGTCAGCAGCGTAACGGCGCCCAGGCCAAGGCCGGTCTGGGCGGGGGTCCAGCCGTATTCCCTGATCAGAAACGACGGGGTCCAGGCGCCGAAGCTGTACGAATAGGTAACCTGGCAGGAGAATCCCAGAAAATGCGTCAGGTACAGCTTGCGCCGGGTCCCTGTCAGGTATCGAACAAAGGCCCGCGCGCCTGCGCCGCCTTCCGCCGCCTCGCCAACCCGGGTGGTTTCGCGCACCGAGGCGAGCGTGAGCGCGCCCAGCGCAACGCCCGGCAGACCAACCACAACGAACACCACTTGCCAGCCCTGGAGGGTGCCCAAAAAGGGCAGGTTCGCGCTTCCGCCGCCCGCCACCCAGTTGATGACCAATCCGCCGGTCAGGCTGGCCAGCCCAATTCCGAGGTACAGGCCCGTGGCATAGGTGGCGGTGGCCTGCAGCCGCGCCCGAGGCGGGAAATAGTCCGCGATCAGCGAATATGCGGCAGGCGACAAGGCGGCTTGCCCCACGCCCACGAGCATTCGCGCCACAAATAGCTGCGCGTAGTTGGCCGCCAGTCCGCAGGCGGCAGTCGCCAGGCTCCACAGCACAACCCCGGCGGCAATAACCGCAGGGCGGTTCCACAAATCGGCCATGCCGGCGGCCAACAGTCCCAGCGTGGTGTAGAAGGCGGCAAACGCCAAACCGTACAGCATCCCCATTTCGACATCGCTGAGGCCCAGATCCTGCTTGATGGGCTCGATCAGCAGGGTGATGATGTTGCGATCGAGAAACGAGCACAGGTACAGCGCCATCAGCAGGGCCACGACGTACCATGCGTAACCTCTCCGGGGCCATTGATGCGGCACGGTCACGTCATCATGCCTCGGATGCCGATGCTCTCCGGGGCATGTGGATAACTTTGTGGATAAAAGGGCCTGGAAGCCTTGTTTCTATTGGCCCTTGTAGTTTTCCACAATGGGGGAAGATTTCCCCACCTCCATTAAAAACAAAAAATATCAAGGGATTAGGAGATTTTATCGAAGTCATTATGCGAAAGTGGCCGCAATGTGAACCTTGTGTTATGTTTTTCATCGGCTGTGAATAACTGCCTGAGTGCGCGCATTATCCCCGCAACGCCGGTCGGCTTTCGAGCAGCTGCGCCAATTTGCGCGCAGCCGCGCCCCTATGGCTTCTGCGTCCCTTTTCTTTGGCGCTCATCCGGGCCGCGCGCTTCCCTGTCTGGCCATCCAGAAACACTGGATCGTAGCCAAATCCGCGGCCACCCTGGGCCTTCTGGGCGATCTGCCCTTCCCATGCGCCCTCGGCAATCAGGGGTGGAACCTCATCATTGGGCGCGACCAGCGCCAACACGCAGCGGAAACGGGCGGCGCGTTGCTCAACCGGCACGCCCCGCAGGTTCCGCAGCAGCTTCTCGATATTGGCGCGGGCGTCGCCTTCCAGCCCCGCGTAGCGCGAGGAATAAACGCCGGGAGCGCCTGCCAGGGCATCCACCTCGAGGCCGGAGTCGTCGCTGAGCGCCGGAAGGCCGGATTGCGCCGCCGCGGCGCGGGCCTTGAGCAGGGCATTCTCCTCAAAGCTGGAACCTGTTTCCTCGGCGGCTTCAAGGCCAAGCTCGCTCATTGCGATCAGGCGCATGCGGCCCTTTAGCAACTCCTCCAGTTCGCGCAGCTTGCCGGAATTGCCGGTGGCCAGAACCACTGTTGGGAAAGGGGGCGGACTAGCCTGTTTGCTCAAGCGCCTGTTCCTGCGCGGCCAGTATCTGCCGGATGCCGACGCCTGCAAGGTCCAGCATGCGGTCGAATTCCTGGCGAAGAAACGCGTGCGATTCAGCGGTTCCCTGCACCTCAATGATGCCGCCTGCTTCATTCATTACCACGTTCACATCCGCTTCTGCCTCGGAATCCTCCGCATAGTCAAGATCCAGCACCGGCAGGCCGCGATACAGTCCTGCGGATACGGCGGCCACCTGGCCATGCAGCGGGTAGCGCGAGAATCTCCTTCGCCGGCCGGACCGTTGACAAGCCAGGGCTAGCGCCAGCCAGCCCCCGCATACCGACGCGGCGCGGGTGCCGCCGTCGGCCTGCAGCACATCGCAATCAATGGTGACTGTATGTTCGCCCAGGGCCTCGAAATCGACGCAGGCGCGAAGCGACCTGCCAATAAGCCGCTGTATTTCCTTGCTGCGGCCGGTTTGGCCTCCCGCTACTGCCTCACGCCTGCCGCGGGTATGCGTGGCGCCGGGCAGCATCCCGTATTCCGCCGTCACCCAGCCGCGCCCCGACCCGCGCAGGAATCTCGGCACTGCGGCCTCGATGCTCGCGGTGCACAGCACGCGGGTGCCGCCAAACTGCGCCAGCGCCGATCCATCAGCGTGCTTCGTGAAGCCGAGCTCAAAACGCACCGGCCGCAACTCGTCAATCGCCCTTCCGCTGGGGCGGCTCACAGGTGTTTCTTTTCGCGGCATTTGAAGCCTATGTTATCGCTGCTTGACAGGAAGAAGCGCTCGCGCGTGGCCAGCCGCGCACTGCTAGAATCGCACCGCAGCGGTTTTGGATGGGGAAGGAACGAGGCGAGAGACATGATCCGAAGCATGACAGGCTACGCGAAGGCGGAGCACCGTGCCGAGAACGGCTGGTTGCAGTGGGAATTGCGCTCGGTGAATCACCGCCATTTTGGCGTGGACCTCAGCGTGCCGGCGGTTTTCCGGGAACTGGAATTGGAATTTCGCGGCCTTTTGGCTAATCGAATTGGCCGGGGGCAAGTGGATGCCCGCCTGGCCTGGAGGCCGGCGGATAAATTTGCGGGCCAGATCAAGATCAATACGGGATTGGCGGTGCGTCTGATCGGCTACGCCCGCGTGCTTGCGGAGCAGATGCGCCGCCCCGCCCCGGTGAGTCCTCTGGATGTCATGCGCTGGCCGGGTGTGACCGAAGAGAAGGTCGCCGATCAGAGTCACATGTCCGGCGATGCGCGCAAGCTCCTGCACAAGGCTTTGGACGAGCTGCGGAAAGTGCAAGCCAGCGAAGGCAGGAAGCTCGGCAGGGCCATAGAAAGCCGATGCGTGAAGATGGAAGAGTTGCTTGAGCAGTTTCGTGAGCGCGTGCCCGATTTGCGAAGGCAGAGCCGGGAAAGAATACAGGAGCGGCTGGATGCCATTCAGGCGCGGGTGAACTCGGAGCGGCTTGAACAAGAAGTGGCTTTGTTGCTGATGCGCCACGATATCAGCGAAGAGCTGGATCGACTGGACGCGCATCTGACCGAGTTGAAGGCCATGCTCAAGGCCAGCGAGCCCAGCGGCAAGCGGATCAGCTTTCTCCTTCAGGAGATAGGCAGGGAGGCCAATACCCTGGCGGCAAAGTCGGGCGATGCGCAAGGAACGCATGAGGCTGTGGATATGCGGGTCCTTGTTGAGCAGATGCGGGAGCAGGCCCAGAACATCCTGTGACATCCGGTGTCGTATTCGCTACCTCGGCTGTTTGTGGTTTCCGCGCCCTCGGGCACCGGCAAGACCACGATAGTCCGGCGTCTGGTTGACGATCACCCCGGCATCAGCCTTGCGGTTTCGCATACCACGCGCTCAGCGCGGGGCAATGAACGGCACCGGCGGGACTACTTCTTTGTCAAGGACGAAGAGTTCGATGCCATAAGGGACGGCGACGGCTTTCTGGAACATGCTGAAGTGTTTGGCAACCGGTATGGAACCAGCCGCAAGGAGGTGGAAGGGAAGCTGGCGGCTGGCCGCAAGGTAATCCTCGAAATTGACTGGCAGGGCGCCGCGCAGGTGCGCGCCGCCATGCCCCGGGCGGAAACCGTATTCGTGCTGCCGCCTTCGCGGGCCGAACTGGAGAAGCGCCTCAAGGGCCGCAAGAGCGACCGGCCGGAAGTTGTGGAGCGCCGGTTTTCCGAAGCGCGCCAGGACATAGGCAAGTGGCGGGATTTCCATTACGTCCTGATCAACGATGAGCTCGGCGAAACCTGCCGGCGGATGTCGCTCATCCTTGAGGGCCGCGGCGGTCCGTATTCGGTTGCCGATGAGCAGCGCAGCAAGCGCATCGAACAGCTCATTGCCTCAGGCGGCTGGGAAGCGCAGGGCCCATTGCCGCCGGCGCCCCCCAATCTGTTGCGGACCCCCGAATCTTGCGGGGGCATGCCGGATTGAGGCAAAATGCCGCCTTTGATGAATTCTTTGAGCAGTAAAAGCCGTGGCGCGAATTACCGTTGAAGATTGCCAGCAGCGCATTGAGAACATTTTTGATCTCGTTCGCGTAGCCGCTGTCCGCGCCCGGCGCCTGGCCAACGGCGCCGAGCCGCTGGTTCCGCGCGAGAACGAGAAGCCTTCGGTAGTGGCGCTGCGTGAGATTGCCGCGGGCGTGGTTACCGAGGAGACTCTCACCGAGCACGAGCGGTCCGCGGACGAAGCCTTCAATGCGCCGGAAGAAGCCCGCGAGCATTAGGGCCTGTTGGCGCTGCGCGGTGCCGGGCCGCCGCCGCCCTTCCCCGTCCCTCCGCCCGCTTTAATCGGTCCGAGCGTTTGCCGCAACTGATGCCCGGCCGCTGAGCTTCGGGCGGGCACTCAAAACCGGTTATCGTATAACGGTAACGGCATAGCGATAACAGCACACTAATCATGCAGCAGGCGGCTGTGGCTGGCAGACAGCGTATCCGGGCCTCCGGCGGGGGAATCCGCAGGCTGCTTGCCGACCTCGCATATCTTTCGCAGGCGGAGCGCGACCGGGTGCTCAAGGCGTACGAATACGGCGCTCAGGCGCACCACGATCAGCGCCGCCTTTCGGGCGAGCCATACATCTCCCACCCGGTGGCCGTGGCTACCATCCTGGCGGATTTGCGGCTGGATTCCGAAACCATCATCGCCGCCCTGCTGCACGACGTGATCGAAGACACGCCCACCTTGAGGGTGAACCTAGAGCAGCATTTTGGCGGCGAGGTGGCGGCCATCGTGGACGGGGTCACCAAACTGACCCGATTGGGGGAGGCCGGACGCTCGGAAGCCCAGGCCGCCAGTTTCCGCAAAATGATGCTGGCCATGGTGGACGATATCCGGGTGATTCTGGTGAAGCTTGCCGACCGGCTGCACAATATGCGCACCCTGGATGCCCTGGGCCGCAGCCGCCAGTGGCGGATTGCCCGCGAGACCCTCGACATTTACGCGCCGATCGCCAATCGCCTGGGCATACGCGCCATACGCCGCGAAATGGAGGATTTGGGGTTCCGCTATGCGTGGCCACGCCGCTACCGGGTCATCAACCGCCACCTGAATCAGAGGCCCAGGCATCCCCGTTCCGTGCTGCGCCGGGTGTCCGACCGCTTGAGACGCGCGCTCAAGGCAGCCGAACTGGAGAGCAGCATTTCGGCGCGCGCCAAGTCCGCCTACAGCATCTATTGCAAGATGCGTGAGAAACACTTGGGATTCAAGGAAATATCGGATGTGTTCGGTCTGCGCATAATCGTGCCGGACATCGATGCCTGTTATCGCTGCCTGGGTATCGCGCATCAATTGTTCCGGCCCATGCCGGGGCGGTTCAAGGACTACATCGCCATTCCGCGCGTTAACGGTTACCAGTCGCTGCATACGGTGCTGCTTGGCCCGGACGGGATGCCTCTGGAGATCCAGATACGCACCGCGCAAATGCATCGCGTGGCGGAAAGCGGCATTGCGGCGCACTGGCAGTACAAGGCCGAGGACAAGAGCGTGCTGCCCGCGCAGTTCCGCACCCAGGAATGGTTGCGGCGGATTATCGAAATGCAGGCCACCGCGCAGGCGGACGAGTTCTACGACCACGTGAAGGTTGATCTGTTTCCGGACAAGGTATATGTCTTTACCCCCAAGGGAGAGATTCTTCGCTTGCCGCGCGGGGCCACTTGCCTGGACTTTGCTTACGCGGTGCATACGGACATAGGACACCGCTGCGTGGCGGCGCGGGTGGACGGCCAGGTTGCGCCCCTGCGCACCCAGTTGAAGAGCGGCCAAAACGTGCAGATACTCACATCCCGCAACGCCCGCCCAAACGCCGGCTGGCTGGAGCATGTGGCCACCGCCAAGGCTCGCTCGGCCATTCTGAACTTTCTCAAGAACACCCAAACCCGCGAGGCGCGCGAAGTGGGCGCGGTGTTGCTCAACCAGGCGCTCGCCGACCGCGGCTCGTCGCTGCGCAAGATGGGGCGCGGACCCATTGAAGAAGCGTTCAAGGAGCTTGGCGTGGAAAGCCGTCAGGAGCTGTATGAGCAGATTGGTTTGGGTGAGCGCCTGGCCACGCTGGCCGCGGCGGTGATTATGAATCCGGGGCAAAAACGCTCCGGCGAGCAGTCGGGCAAGGTGACGCCGGTCGATATCGCCGGCGCTGAAGGCATGGTGGTGACCTACGGACAATGCTGTTATCCGATCCCGGGCGACGAGGTGGTAGGCTATAACTCAAGCGGCCGGGGCTTCGTGATTCACCGCAACACCTGCGGCAACTTCCGCGCCCAGCGCAAGCGTAAAGACAGATGGATCCCGGTGAACTGGAGACGCCGCCTTCGGCTGGAATTTCCGGCGGGCTTGCGCATTTACATCGATCATCGCCCCGGAGTGCTTGCCGAAGTGGCGGCGCGGGTGGCCGAAACTGGCCACAACATCGCCCAGGTCAACATGCAGGACCGGCCGGAAGGGAGCACCGAACTGTTCCTTTCGGTGCTGGTAAAGGACCGCAGTCGTCTGGCGCGCGTGATTCGCGCCATCCGCGCGCTGCCCAGCGTTCATCGCGTGCAGCGCGTCTAACTTTCTCTCTGGCATATTATTGGCCCTTGGATTTACCCATGAAACGCGCCGCGATACACAGTTCTCAGGCCCCCGATGCGATCGGAGCCTATTCGCAAGCTGTCGTTGCGGGCGATTTGTGCTTCGTTTCGGGGCAAATTCCCCTTGATCCTGGCACTGGCGAGTTGGTTGCAGGCGGCATGGCCGATCAAATTCGGCAGGTGTTTAAGAACCTGGCGGCGGTGGCCCGGGCGGCCGGCGCGGATCTTTCGCGCGATGCCGTGAAAATCACGGTTTATCTGGTCGATTTGTCCCATTTTGCGCGGGTCAACGAGGTTATGTCGGAAATGTTCGCCGAACCGTTTCCGGCCCGGGCTGCTGTCGAGGTGGCGGGATTGCCCAAGGGCGCTCGGGTCGAGGCGGACGCGGTGCTCGTAATTCCTTAAAGCAGCCTGTCAGGCGTTCGCTTGCCCGAAAAGCCAGATGATGCTAGCCCGGCCCTGACGACACTGCCGGGCATCGGTCCGGCATTGGCCGAAAAGCTCCGGCGCCTGGGCCTGCGCACCGTTCGGGACCTGCTGTTTCTGCTCCCCAATCGCTACGAGGACCGCACCCGCATACACCCCATAGTGGACCTTGAGCACGGCCGGCGGGTCCTGATTGAAGGGGTGGTTGACCGGGCCAGGGTGGTTATGGGCCGCCGCCGGAGCCTTGTATGCGTTCTGCGCGATCCAACGGCCGAGACTACGCTGCGCTTTTTTTATTTCACCCGGCAGCAGCAGGAGGGGCTGGGCCCTGGCGCGCGGCTGTTGTGCTACGGCGAGGCGCGCCAGGGCCCGCGAGGGCTGGAGATCGTGCATCCCGAGTACCGCAGGCTGGGCGAATCCGAACCCGCGCCGGTTCAGGACCGGCTCACTCCCGTGTATCCCGCCACCGAGGGCGTTACCCAGCCCCGGCTCCGCAAGTTGACCGGATACGCGCTGAAAACCGCAATGGACGATTTGCCCGACCTGATCCCGCAACGCCACCTGTCCCGGCTGCGCCTTCCAGGTTTGCTGGAGGCGTTGCGCACCGTGCACCGCCCTCCCCGGGGGATGCCCCTGGAAACTCTCCTGTCCGGCCAGCATCCGGCGCGCAAGCGGCTGGCCCTGGAAGAAATCCTCGCCTGGCATCTGGGTCTGCGGCGGCTGCGCGAGACCGGGCAGCGCCGCAACGCGGCGGCGCTCAATCCCGAGGGCGAATTGCGTCGGAAATTTCTGGCCAGGCTGCCGTTCGATCTCACTGAAGGCCAGACGCAGGCCATTGCCCAGATCGATGCGGACCTGGCCCGCGGAGCGCCCATGATGCGTTTGCTGCAGGGCGATGTGGGCTGCGGCAAGACCGTAGTGATCGCGGCGGCGGTGCTGGCGGCGGTGCAATCGGGTCGCCAAGCGGCGGTGATGGCGCCCACCGAATTGCTTGCCGAGCAGCACATGCGCACGCTGTCGGACTGGCTGGAGCCGCTGGGCGTGCGGCTGGCGTGGCTGGCGGGAGGAATGCTGAAGTCCGAAAGACGCACTTTCGAGGCGCAACTGGCTGGCGGGGACGCGCAGGTGGGAATCGGCACCCACGCGCTGTTCCAGGAAACGGTGAAATACCGCGCGCTGGGACTGGTGGTGGTGGATGAACAGCACCGCTTTGGCGTGCATCAGCGCTTGCGGCTGGTGGAGAAAGGACAGGCCGCCGTCGAAATTCCGCACCAGCTCGTGACTACGGCCACGCCAATTCCCAGGTCGCTGGCGATGACCTTCTATGCCGGCCTGGACATATCCGCCATCCACGACATGCCGCCCGGGCGCAGGCCCGTGAATACGGTGCTGGTTTCGCAGGCGCGGCGGGAGGAAGTGGTCGAGCGCGTGGCTGCGGCCTGCCGGGCGGGCAGGCAAGCCTACTGGGTGTGCCCGCTGATTGATGAATCGGAGCATATTGACTCCTCGGCCGCCGAGCCCACCTACCGGGAACTGGCCAGGGCGCTATCGGGCATCCGCGTGGGCCTGCTGCATGGCCGCGCCAGCATCCGCCAGCGCGATCAGGTGATGGGCGAATTCGCCTCCGGCAAGCTGAGCGTGCTGGTGGCCACCACCGTGATTGAGGTGGGCGTGGATGTTCCCCGCGCCAGCCTGATGATCGTTGACAACGCCGAACGCATGGGCCTGGCTCAGTTGCACCAGTTGCGCGGGCGTGTTGGACGGGACGGGCAGGAGAGCCACTGCGTGCTCATGTACCGGTCGCCGCTGGGCGAAATGGCTAGGGAGCGGTTGAATACCATGCGCAACAGCAATGACGGCTTCGAGATTGCCCGCAAGGACCTGGAATTGCGTGGCGCGGGCGAAATCCTGGGAGTGCGCCAGACCGGCGCCTTGCAGTTCCGGGTGGCCGACCTGGCGCGCGACGGCCCGCTGGCCGAACCGGCCCAGCGCATTGCCGACGACATGCTTCAGCGCAACTCGGCCGAGGTGGAACAACTGATCCGCCGGTGGGTGGGCGAAGGCGACCGCTACGCCCAGGTTTGAGCGCCATGCCGCGCAGGCCCTGATCTTTCGTGTATCTTGGCAACCGATCAAAGCGCCTTGAGGAGTGTCCAATGCGTGCGCCAAGCCTGCTTGTTGTGTGTTTGATCTGCGTTGGCTGCGGACAGGCGGATGTGGATGGCCCGCAGCCTTGCGGGCCGGTGTCGCATGAAGAAGCCATGGCCTATGTGGACCAGGTTTCAAAGCGGATTCGGGAAGAGGACTTCCGCGCGGTGGTGGCGGAGCTGGCGAGTGACGCTTACGAAGGCCGCGGCCCCGGAAGCGCGGGCGACGCAAGGGCGCGGGAATGGATTGCCGCCCGGCTGGCTGATGCGAATGTTGCGCCGGGCGCCGGCGAAAGCTACCAGCAGCCTTTCGGGCTGGTGGGCATCACCACCGATCTTCCGGAAGCATGGGTCTTTTCCACCGGCGCGTCGGTGGCGCCGCGCACGGAATTCGTCGCCAATGTGGGCAACCAGACGAATCGCGCCGCCCTGTCCGACGCGGAACTTGTTTTCGTGGGTTTCGGCATACAGGCGCCCGAGTACGAGTGGGACGATTACAAGTCCATGGACGTGAGCGGCAAGGTGCTCGTCATGCTTAACAATGATCCCGAGTGGGACCCGGACCTTTTCGCCGGCGAACGCCGCCTGTATTCCGGCCGCTGGACCTACAAGTATGAGATCGCTGCGCGGCTCGGCGCAGCGGGCGCAATCATCGTTCACACCACTCCTTCGGCCGGCTATCCGTGGCAGGTGGTCGAAACTTCGTGGTCAGGACCGCAATTTGAGCTGCCGTTCGAGGGAGAGCCGCGGCTTAAGGTTGCGGCGTGGCTGACCGAAGAAGCGGTGCGCCGGCTGCTGGCTTCCGCCGACCACGACCTGGACGAACTTACGCAGGCCGCCCGCAGCCGGGATTTTGTTCCCGTGCCGCTCGGCATCCGCACCACGCTGAAAATGGATGCCCGGCTTGATCGGGTGGAAACCGCCAATGTGCTGGGAGTGCTTCCCGGATGCGACGAAAAGCTCAGGCATGAGGCGGTAATCATCACGGCGCATCACGACCATCTGGGCATGGGCGCCGCATCCGCGGAGGGCGAGGACGTGATCTATAACGGCGCTTTTGATAACGCCACGGGGGTGGCGGCAGTGCTGTCATTGGCCGAAGCGCTGGCGGCGCTGCCCACTCCGCCCCGCCGCTCGATCGTGTTCGCGCTGGTGGGCGCGGAAGAGCAGGGGCTGATCGGGTCGAGCTACTACGCCCGGCACCCCACCTTCCCCCCCGGGCGCATTGCGGCCAACATCAATTTTGACGGCCTGGGCTTTTGGGGAGCGGCCCGCGACATGATCTTCATAGGCTTGGGAAAATCCACGCTTGATGAGATTGCGTCCAGCGTGGCATCGCACGTTGGCAGGACCCTGCATGGCGATCAGTTTCCCGACCAGGGTTACTACTATCGCTCGGATCAGTTCAGTTTCGCCCGAATTGGCGTGCCGGGGATCTACCTGGACGGCGGCGTGGAAATCATCGGCAAGCCGGAAGGATGGGGCAAGCAGCAGATCGATGCCTACACTGCCCGCGACTACCATCAGCCCAGCGATGAATTGACGGAGGACTGGGTGTTCGACGGCATGGTGGCGGATGCCCGCTTCGGGCTGTTGACCACCTACCTGGTTGCCCAGGCCGACCACATGCAGGCATGGAATCCGGGCGATGAATTCGCCGCTGCCCGCGAACAGGCGCTTGCCGACCTCGCATCGGCCGCGCCTGAATAAACCGTCGGGCGCCGGATGAGCGTTTGGCGCCGGAGAACAGCGAACTTGGCAGAATTTACCGGCGGCGCCCTGTGCCTCGCCATTCGGTCTCGGTGTCGGCCAATCGTCTCGCCAGGACGAAGAGCAGGTCCGAGAGCCGGTTCAGGTATTTCAGCGATTCCTGGTTGAGGTCGCCCTCGGCATCCTGAAGCGCCCACAGCGATCGCTCGGCTCGGCGGCACACAGCCCGGGCCAGATGGCAGGCCGCAGCGGCCCTTCCGCCCCCCGGAAGGATGAATTCCTTCAGTGGCGGCAACTCGCGGTTGTGGCGATCGATCGCCTTCTCGAGCGCGGCTGCGTGTTCTGCTCCGGTTGACCGCAAGTCCTGCACGCACAGTTCCGCGCCGGTGTCGAACAGACGCTGCTGGACATCATGCAGCAGCCCGCTGATCTCCCCGCCGGCCAATTCCGCGCGCAGCACTCCAAGCGCCGCGTTCAGCTCGTCGAGGTCGCCGAAAGCGTGGATGCGCGGATCGTGCTTGCGGCAGCGGCGCCTCGCGTCGATTCCGGTATCACCGCCATCGCCGGTGCGCGTGTAGATTTTCGAAAGCCGGTGGCCCATGCGAGTCAGTTCCCGGATTGGTTCTCGAACAGCGACAACTTTACGCCCAAGTGTATGCTGCGCCCGGGTCCCCTGAAGCCGTACACCTCCTCATAGCGGGCTTGGCCGAGATTGTCGGCGCGGATATGCCAGCGGATGCGGGGGGTGGCTTGCCAGGCCGCCGTGAGGCTGGCGTGCAGGAAACGGTCCAGCGATACGCGACGCGACGGCATGGGCCAGGGCGGATAGAAAATGTCCGCGCGCTCCCCGGTGAAGTCGAGGTTGAGGTTGATTCCAATGCCTCTTTCAGCCTGCTCGTAGTGAATGTTGAGATTGCCGGAGTGGCGCGGCCGGCGCAGCTCATAAACCTCGCCGACGTTCACGTCAGGCTCCCTGGCGCGCAGATAGGTATAGGCGCTCATCAGGGTAAACCCGGCCCCCGGCTCCCAGCGCGCCTGAAGTTCAAGTCCGCGCCGCCGGCTGACGCCGGGGCGATTGGCGGCCGTAAAGCCCCCCGCGGCAGGATCAAAGACGAAGCCGTTGATCTCGTCGAGCAGCCGCTCGCTGAAACCACTCACGTTGGCGGACAAGGTTCCGCCGGCGTTGGCGAAACCCGCGCCCACTTCCCAGCCTCGGGACTCCTCCGGCAGGAGACCGGGGTTGCCGATGAAATTGGAGAAATAGCCAAAACGTTCAACGAAGGTGGGGTTTTTCACACCGGTCCCATAGGCGGCATGCAATGTTATGTTCCTGCCGAGGCGCCTTAGGGCGCTGGCGCGCCAGGACAAAGCGTTGCCGAAATCCCGGTTGCGGTCATGGCGCAGGGCCGCTGAAGCGCTCCAGCGGTTGCGGGCATCCAGGCGGAATTCCGCCAACGCCTCGCTGGACCGCGTGCTCAGGTTGCGGTTCGGGTCGCCGAATGGAGAAGCGGCCGCCCGCTGCATGTAGTCCTCGCGTTCATGACCCAGTCCGAGCGTGATTGAGGGTCTTGCCGCCTTTGGGTCGGCGCGGTCGAAGAACACGCTGGACTGGTAGCTGAGCCTGATCTTGTCGCCACCGGTTTCGCCGATCTCCGCGCCGTCCGCGAAATTATGATTTTCCGAGCCGCTGCGCGTAATGCCGGCCTTCTGCAGCCAGCGCCCGCCGAGCAGCGAGAGGCGGGCCTGCAGCGCGCCTACGGTATGAGCGCGCTGAGTGGAACGGTCCGAGTCGGCCGGTAGTCCGGTCAGGAAGGATGTGGCATCGTACTGGCTTTCGGATTCCGTCCGGCGGGCGATGGCGCGCAGCAGTATTCGATCCGACGGGTTGAATTCGCCAACCAGGTGGCCGGCATTGTTGCGGTAGCCGTCGGCCTCATCCCCGAAGCGGGAGATATTTTGC
>RKRP01000154.1 GCA_007571315.1 Gammaproteobacteria bacterium | reverse complement strand
GGCGGCTTTGGCTCAGGCCCGCTCGAGCGTGTTGATCACCATGTCGGGAGTCAGCAATTGCGGCAGGATGACCGGCTCGGCGGCGCCGGGCTTGAAGAACAGGTAAAGCGGAACGCCGGCGCGGCCATGGCGCTGAAGCACTTGAGTAATCGCCGGGTCCTCGCTGGTCCAGTCGCCAACCATCACCTGAACGCCCTCGCGCTCGAAGTAGCCGGTCACGGCATCGCTGGCCAGCGCCACGCGCTCATTCACCTTGCAGGTTATGCACCAGTCCGCGGTGAAATAAACGAACACCGGCTGTTGCTGCGCGCGCAATTCGTCCAGAGCCAACTGCGAGTAAGCGATCTCGCCCTCAGCGGCGCTCCCGGCCCCGGGCGCCGCGGCCATTCTCGGCAACGCCCACAGGCTGAGCAGAACCACGGCAAGTCCGGCAAGGCTGGCGGCGCGCCAGGCGAGCGAAATCCGCGCGCCGGCCATGCGCTTCCAGCCGAAGCTCCACAGCCCAAGCGCCAGAGCGGATATCAGCGCCAGGGTAAGGGCGTTCACGCCCGCCTGGTTGCCAAGCACCCAGTAGAGCCAAATCGCGGTGGCCAGCATGGGGAAGGCCAGCGCCTGTCGAAAACTCACCATCCAGGCGCCCGGGCGCGGCAGCAGCCGCCGGGCGCCTGGCAGGAAGGCAACGACGCAATACGGAAGCGCAAAACCCAATCCCAGCGCGAGAAAAACGCCCGCCGTAACGCCCGGCGGCTGCACAATCGCGTAGCCCAGCGCCGGCGCCATGAAGGGAGCGGTGCATGGCGTGGCCACCAGCACTGCCAGCACGCCGGTGAAAAACTCGCCGGCCTTGCCCCCGGAAGCCTTGCCGCCCAAGGTTCCGGCGCCCAGATTGATTTCAAAAACCCCGAGCAGATTCAGCCCCACGGCCACCATAACCAGGGCCAGGATCGCCACAATCAGCGGGTTTTGCATATGCAAGGCCCAGCCCACAGCCTCGCCCGCCTCGCGCAGCGCAATAATCAGCGCCGCAAAAACCAGAAAACTCGCCAGCACCCCGGCCAGATACTGCAACCCGGAGTTGCGCGCCGCTTCCGGTTTCTCGCCGGCCATTTGCGCCACGCCCAGCGCCTTGAGGCTGAGAATCGGCAGAACACAGGGCATGAGGTTGAGAATCAGTCCGCCGAGGATCGCAAACGCCAC
This sequence comes from Gammaproteobacteria bacterium, assembly GCA_007571315.1. Classification (GTDB taxonomy): domain Bacteria; phylum Pseudomonadota; class Gammaproteobacteria; order Steroidobacterales; family Foliamicaceae; genus Foliamicus. The sequence continues at coordinate 15,109 of RKRP01000154.1, read as the reverse complement.
GGCCTGCCAAAACGCCGCCGCGCCAAAACCGCCGCTGGAACCCGGGCCGGTCCCCGAACCGCCGCCTCCCGCAGCTTGCCCTGCGCCGCCCGCAAAGGCATCCCCGCCCGGGGGCACGATCAGACTCGCCGCCGCGCCCGCGCTGTCCTCCGCAGGCGCGGGGCCTTCGGAGCGTTGCGCCAAAAGGCTGAACGCCTGGCGCGGCGCCCCGTCCATCGCCATCGACAAAACCAGGCCCGTGTCCTCGTAGCGGGCCACTCTGGGGCCGGAGGGAACCGCCACGCGCACTCGGCCGGGCCACACGTCAACCTGCTGGGCGGCCGTGTGGTCAATCATGCCCGCCGCTTCGGGAAACAGATAAAGGCTCGCGGCATCCTCCAGCGACAAGGGCGTGGCCAGCTCAAACACCACTTCGCCGTTGCTCTCATGGAAGGCCGCAGGCCACTCGGCAGGCTGCGGCAGCAGCGCCCGCGCTTCGGCAAAAGCCGCAACGCGCCAGTCTTCACTCCCGGCGGCTGGCGCTCCTCCGCCGGCTAGCGGAATTTCCAGCGCCAGGTTCGCCCGCTCCGGAACGCACAGCTGGTCATCGCACACCAGCCAGGAGGCGCGGGCGTTGATAAGCAGCGCATCGCCCGCAACCGGCGCGGTTTGGGCAACGTCCACCAGCAACAGCGTGGGCTCGTTGTAGCCGTAGCTCATCATCCCCATGAACGGCACGAAACCCGGCGCCGGAAACTCAAGCTCGCCAAACTCCAGCGCCTCCGGCGCGTCCCAGCGCAGTTGCGCGGCCTTGCCCGCGTCGCCCGGATTGATCCAGTAGGTGTGCCAGCCCGGGTCGGGAGTGAGCTTTAAACCGAGTGTAAACGGCTGCCCGGGCCGCACGCTGGAAGCCTCGGACAGCAATTCGGCTTGCGCGTGCGCGGTCTTTACCGGCGCCGCCTGAGCAACCTGCAGCGCCAGCGCCGCCAACACCCCCCACAGGCTCGCGCCTTGCAATCGTTTCATATGCCTTCTCTCCAAGGTTGGCCCAAGCATAACGCAGCGCGCCTGCGCCAAGCTTGCGATTTCTCAATTTCTCATGGCGCTTGCAAGCGCTCACCGGACGGGCAAAGCTTCCCCGGGCACGGAAGCGCCAGCAATAACGTCAAGAAACGCGCTGCCGTAGCGTTCCAGCTTGGCCTGGCCCACGCCATGCACATCCAGCATGGCATCCAGCGTCTGCGGGCGGGTCCGCGCGAACTCCTTCAACGTCGAGTCGTGAAATATCACGTACGGAGGCACCCTGGCCTCAGCGGCCAGTTCCGCCCGCCGTTTCCGCAACGCTTCCCACAAAGGCTCTTCTTCGGCGCTGATCTCAGGCGCCGGAGGGCGCGGCGGCTTGCGCTGCCGCGCAGGCCTGGCGGCGCGCGCTTCCTCGCGCAACTCGATCGATTGCTCGCCGCGCATCAGAGGCCGGGCGCGGGAAGTGAGCACCAGGGCGCCGTGGCGCGCGGCATCCACGCGGGCGAATCCCAGGGCCACCAACTGGCGCGCCACCGCATGCCACTGGCGCGCCGGCAAATCCGCCCCTATCCCCCAGGTAGAGAGGGCCCGGTGGCCATGCCGCCGCACCTTTTCGGTGTCATTGCCGCGAAGCACGTCAATCAAATGCGCGGCGCCAAACCGCTGCCGGCAGCGCACCGCGCAGGATAGAAACTTCTGCGCCGGAACAGTTCCGTCAAAGGTCCTGGGCGGATTCAGGCAGATATCGCAATTGCCGCAAGCGCCCTCGTAGTTCTCGCCAAAATAGGCCAGCATGGCCGCCCGCCGGCAGCGGGCAATCTCGCACCAGGCCACCAGAGCGTTCAGCCGCGCGCGCTGAATCCGCTTGTGCTCCTCATCGGCCTCCGAATCGTCCACCATTTGCCGCAGCCTCACCACATCCTGCAATCCGTAGCTCATCCAGGCCTCGGCAGGCTCGCCGTCGCGTCCGGCCCGGCCGGTTTCCTGGTAGTAGGCCTCCACGCTCCTGGGCAGGTCGCAGTGCGCCACAAAGCGCACATCCGGCTTGTCGATTCCCATGCCGAAGGCGATTGTGGCCACCACGATCACCCCGTCCGCCCTCTGAAAATGCTCCTGGCAGCGCCGCCGCGCCGCGCTGCTCAAACCGGCATGGTAGGGGTGGGCATCGAAACCCGCCTGCGCGAGCTTTTCCGCAGTGGCCTCCACCTTGCGGCGCGACAGGCAATAAACGATGCCCGCCTGCCCCTGGCGAGGCCGAAGAAACGCCGCAAGATCCGCCCCCGGGCCGCCTTTCATGCGCACCGTGTAGCGTATGTTGGGGCGGTCGAAACCGCTGATGAACCGCTCTGCCGCGGTCAGCCGCAGCCGGGCGGCGATTTCCTGGCGCGTGGCCTCGTCGGCGGTGGCCGTGAGCGCAACGCGCGGCGCCTGCGGGAAATGCTCCTTGAGCACATCCAGCCCCAGGTACTCCGGCCGAAAGTCGTGCCCCCACTGCGACACGCAATGCGCCTCGTCGATGGCGATAAGAGCGATTTCCGTTTGCTTAAGCAGCGCCAGAGTCCCCGTTTCCTCGCGCAGCAGCCTTTCCGGGGCCAGATAGAGCAAGTCCAGTTCCCCTCGCCTGAGCGCCCCGGCCACCTGCCGCTGCTCCTCCGGAGCCAAGGACGAATTCAGGAACGCCGCGGCCACGCCGTGCTCAAGCAAGGCCGCAACCTGGTCGTGCATCAGCGCGATAAGCGGCGAAACCACCAGGCCAACCCCGCGCCGCAGCATCGAAGGAATCTGGTAGCAAAGCGATTTGCCGCCTCCGGTGGGCATCAGCACCAGCGCATCGCCGCCGCCCAGCAGCGTGCGAATGACATCCTCCTGCGTGCCGCGAAAGGCGGCATACCCGAACACCGAGCGCAGCAACTTGCGGGCAGCCGTAATTCCTCCTCCAATCACCCCCGCATTATGGCCGCAAACCCCTACGCGTCTGCCGCCAATGCCGCAACCGGGTCAATGCGCGCGGCGCGAAGCGCAGGCGCGGCGGCGAACAGCGCGCCCACAGTCAGCGCGCAAGCAAGCGGCGCAGCAAAAAACCACCACGAAAACTCCAGGGGCAATTCGGGTGCGCGTGCCAATGGAATGAGCGCCGCGACAAGCAACGCGCCCGACAAGCTGCCGACCACGCTCACTGCCAGCGCCTCGCCCAGGAATTGCCGCAAAATGTCGCGCTGCCGCGCCCCCACCGCCATGCGAATACCAATTTCGCGGCGGCGCTGGCGCACCGACATCAGCATGATACTCATCACGCTCGCATTGCCCGCCAGCAGCGCGATGCCGGCGATTGTGCCCAGCACCAGCAAGAACTGCTGGCGAAAGCGCCTGAAGTCCTCCAACCCTTTACCCAGGTGCCAAGGTCCAAAGACAACTCTTCCGTAACGCCGGATTCCCAACTCCCGTATTGCGTCTCCCGTTTCAACAAGGCGGTCGGTATCCTCCACAAAAGCCCACAACATGCCAATCCCACCCAAACCCAGCACATCCTTTGCGGTCCTGAAGGGCACATGAACCCAATTGTTCGCTCCATGTTGCGCTTCAATGCGGTCCTCTTCGGAGGGGGAGCCCGCAAGGACTCGGCCACGGTGCTCGAAAACGCCCTTCACCCGAAAGGGCACATTCGAAACAAGTATCTGCTCGCCGATCGGATCCTCGTCAGGCGAGAACAGCGTATCGCGGGCAACCGAACTCAGCAGAGCCACCTGTTCCCGGTTGTCATCCTCCTGCCGGGTGATGTGCGCCCCCGCCTCAATGCGGAATCCGCCAACGCCCCTGCCCTCCTTGTCCCCCAGGTCCAGGAAGCCCTCCAAAGACATTTCCGCGGCGATGTCCGCGCGCCGCACCGTTACGCCGTGCCGCTGAAGTCTGGGTGAGACTGCTCGCACATTGGGGAGTTGCGCGATTGCCTTGATGTCGTCTTGCGTGAATTCTATTTCCTGTTCGCCTGGGTCATGCACCGTGGCCACATAGATCCCGGCCAGACCGTATTCGATCACATCCATGATGCCCCGGTAAATGCCGTCTGTGACAAGCAACGCAGCTGTGCCCACCCCCACGGAAACCATTACGCAAAGGGCCGGCAATAGCGTGCGCCACCGCGCCCCGCGCCGGAACCCGGCGAGCAAGGCCGTCCAGCCGAATGACAAGATTTCCGTAACACTTGAAAAGGCGCCGGCACCCTGTGCTCCTACGGAAAGCATATCGTTTTGCGTTTGCGGATTTGCACGGGCCGGGCCAGAATCGCTCACCACTTGTCCGTCACGCAGTTCAATTCGCCGTCCGGCGCGGGCGCCAACCTCCGGGTTGTGCGAAACGAGGATCACCGCGCGCCCTTGCCCGGCCAGATTCTCCAAAGCGCCCAATACATCCTCGCTGTTTTCCGAATCCAGCGCGCCAGTGGGCTCGTCCGCCAGAATCACTTGCGCGCCATTCATCAGGGCGCGGGCAATCGTCACTCGCTGCTGTTCGCCTCCCGACAACTCCGCCGGAGAGTGATCGGCGCGACTCGCCAAACCCAACTGCGAAAGCATCTCCCACGCCCGCTTCCGGCGCGCCTTCCGCGCCAGCCCCGCATATCTTGCGGGCAACTCCACGTTCTCCAGCGCGGTGAGCGAATCCACCAGGTTGCACGCTTGAAATACAAAGCCGAACGCCCGGCGACGCAACCAGGCCAGACCATCCGGCCCGAGCTTCCCCACCTCGCGCCCGGCCAGTTGATACGAACCGCTGCTGGGCTTGTCCAGACAGCCCAGGATGTTCATCAGGGTGGTCTTGCCGGCCCCGGAAGGGCCGGCAATGCAAACGAACTCGCCTTCGCCGATTCGCAGCGACACATCCCGCAACGCCTCAACTCGAGCGCCGTCCTCGCCCGCGAAAGACCGGCTAACCCGCTCAAGCACAATCATGGCGGCACCCTCCCAAGGGCAGTTCGACAAGAACCTGTCGAACTGCCCCCCTACGATCGCATCATGGCATGCAATGATCCCAAAAACGCCCAAGCTCAGGGGCAATTATCGCACTGCTCCCAATCTACAGGATTGCAACTGTTAACCCTTGCATGAGCGCAAGCCCTTTGTGGACTAGTGAAGCGACGGAAAAAGTACTGGCAATTCGTTTTCGTGTAGCCATTTGTATCCCAAATAAAGTTTGGGATTGACATGATGGTTTTCTCCGCATCGACCGCGCCGGCAGTCGCTTGGGTAACGCCGGAAAAAGCGGATAGCGATACCGCCAGCAGCAATCCGCCCAAAGCGCCCATAGCAATGACACCAGTTTTTTGCTTTTTCATATCTCCCTCCTTACGGGAGCAACCTCAGGCCCTTTGGAGGCTATTGTCCCCCCCTCCCCCTGTCAAGGGGCCGTGCAACAGGGTGTTAGGAACAAATAGACTGTCCGGTTTTGCAACAAATGAACTGTCCGGTTTTGCTGTCGGCCTTTTTGGCTGGCAGGTGGCGGTGGATGAGACGGACTCATTGGTTGCAGGAGACAAGGCGGATGCGATTTGAAGAGGCCTGTACGGGTTGGGGCGAGCGTCGTTTGACGCAGGTTCAGGCGGCGGAGTTGCTGGGGGGGCGCGCGCGGACTTTTCGGCGCTGCATCCACCGTTGCGAGTCCGAGGGACTGGACGGTTTGCTGGACAAGCGGATGAGCCGGATTTCGCATCGCCGGGCGCCGGTGGACGAGGTGATGAGGATGGTGGACCGGTATCGTCGGCGCCACGAGGGCTGGAGCGTGAAGCACTGCTGCGCCTGGTATCGGCGCGACGGGGGGACGCGCAGTTGCAACTGGGTTCGCACCCGTCTTCAGGACCCATCAGGGGCGGTTGCCCAAGGAGCTGGCCGCCTGGTCGATCACGACGATGGCCGAGGCTAACCGGTATATCGAGGAGGTCTACCGTCCGGCCTTCAATGAGGAGTTCATGCAGCCGCCCAAGGACAACGGCTCGGCGTTTGTCGCGCTTCGCGATCCCGGCGTGCTCGATGACATCCTCTGCCAAGAATACGAGCGGGTGGCTCGCCGCGGCAACTGCGTGCGCTTTGACGGGTTGACCTTGCAGACCCCTGCCGATCGGCACCGCTGCCATTACATCAAGGCCAAGGTCAAGGTGCGCCGGCACATGGACGGGACCCTCACTATCAGCCATGGCCCCCGGCGCCTGGCTTGGCATGCCCAAAACGGCGAGGAGCTGAAGGATGAATGGCCGGCCGCGGCGTAGCGGGCGACCGTCCGCGCAGCGCTCCAAAGCGTCCTTCGGACTCCGTCCTTCAGGCGCTTTGGAGCGCTGCGCGCAAACCGGACAGTTCATTTGTTCTAAAACCGGACAGTTCTATTTGTTGCCAACAGGTAGATGCTGATAGCCCACACCCGGCACTTCATCTTCGTGCCTTCCATCACGCTGCCGGTCCGCACCGTAAACATATGGGGCGGCTTTTGCAATCGCGGCAGCGGTGCGTCATGGTCATGGTCTTGTGCTTGATGCCCGCTGCACATTGAACAACCCGCAATGCGGGCAGTAGGGGGCCATCCGACCAACGGATGCTCTCAAGCCACTCCCTCGCAGCATCCTCGTCGGGGAACTTGTCTGCCACCTGCAGTAGCGTCATGCTTTCACGGCAGGCTTCCCCCGTGGCTTTCTTCGTCATTGCGCCTATCTCCGAAATTGTGACTATTCAATATAATTCCCAAAACATACATACCACTCCCATTTACTTCAACGCCGCTTCCACTCCGAAGTGCAACCGGTCGCTGCGCGAAGAACGGCATAATCTGATTGCGCATATAGCAGCGGCTAACCACAAGCGTGCGAGGCTTCCGCAGGCGCGAAGGGAGGATGACCGAATTTGCGAAAGGTCCGAATAGGGTTGTTGGCTCTGCCTGCAAAATTTTGTGTTCAATGATTAGCGTAAACTGTTATGCCTTGGCGGGCGGCCTTGCCCCCTCCTGACCAGAACGACAATGCTCCGCTAGGGGGATTTCTGCGACAGAATTGCTCAATGATGACGCGGCAGGAACTGGCTAAGTCATAATTTCCGAATCCGGCGCAGGCAATCGTGCGTACGACCTAAAGGAAGGAAGGCCATGTCGTTAATCAGGACGGAACTGCACGCAGTGTGGAAAGCCCTCCGTGCTAGCCAAAACCATCGCGACGAAGCGCTTACGGAACTGCGAATCAGGAATCTTCGCGGGATATGGGACCTGCGAATTCCTTTAGGTTATCCGGTAACGGTATTGGCAGGCCCCAACGCCTCCGGCAAATCCACCATCCTTTTTGCCTGCGCATGCGCGTATTCGGACCCTCGGCTAGGCGCGCGGGCGCTAAGTCCAGCGCGCCTGTTTCCCAATTTTGCTACGAGGAAAGAGAACATCGCATCGGACAGGGTGCAACAAAGCGAGATCGAGTACTTGTACCTGCACAAAGGCAACCGGGTCTCCATGTCCTGGAGGCGGCGCAAGTCATGGACGCGGCGATTTGCCGCCAAAAATGGAGCCAGCCAGCCACAGCGGCAGGTGTATCTGCGCACACTCGCCAATCTCACAAACCCTTCGGAGGTGCGAAGTGTTCTCAAGCTTGGGGGAAAACAGTTCAACGCCGAGGAACTGCATCCAGAGTTCTTGGTCTTCGCGCAACGCATCCTGCCGTGGCGTTACCGCAGTTTGACCGTCATCAGCAGCGGAGCCAGCGATCTGCTTTTTGCCGAGATAGAAAGCCTGGGCAACACCCGCTACTCCGAGTTCCATATGTCGTCTGGAGAACGTTCCATTCTGCGCATCTCAAAGGACATCGCCCAGTTGAACAATGGGCTTGTGCTGATAGACGAGATCGACACAGGGCTGCACCCCTACACGCAGCAGCAGGCCATGCTGGAATTGCAGCGAATAGCATTGCGGAAAAAATTGCAGATCATCGTCGCTTCGCACAGTCCGGTTGTGCTTGATAGCGTGCCTGATGATGCGCGGATATTTCTGGACCGCGACGATGCAACCGGGCAAATCCGGTTTGCTCCCTTATACCGGGACATCTTTCAGAAGGCGCTCTATGGCCAATCCCGCGATCAACTTTCCGTGCTTTGTGAGGACGCAGTAGCAGAGGGTGTTATCCGCGGCGTGTTCGATGTGCTAAACGCGGAACTGGGGTTGCGCCACGAAGACATACTCGTGGGCCGGAACACCGGGAAAAGCGAATTTCCGGCTCATGTCCGCACTTTGGCGAAATTCAAGAAGCTCTCCGGATTCCTTCTGATTCTTGACGGCGATTCTCAAGGAGAGGAAGACAAATTGAAGACGATTGCCGAAAACCAGGGCCAAGCTCTCCATCTGGCGTTCTTGCCGGGCCAAGGTTCGCCAGAGGAATGGCTTTGGCAAGTCTTGCGCAAGCGGCTTGAGGAGTGCGCAACGCAACTCGGTATCGCAAGGGATGACCTGGGCCAGCTGATGCGCGGTATTGAGCAGTTAATAGAAGGCCAGGTGCAACAAAAGGATTTCTTCAAAACTGTGGCAAGTATCCTGTCAGACCGGCTGGGTTGGGCTCTGCCGACGGTGGCGCGAGTCGTGGCCAAGGTAGCGGCCGAGAGCCGGATGATTCCTAATTTCGTTGCCCGGCTCAAGGAGCACATCGAATTATGGAGGCGGATGTAGGCAGCCCAATCCGTTTGGGCAAGGCCGCAGGGCATGCCCCGCGTTATCAGGAAGGTGGTTCGGCTCGCGCCAGCAGGTCGGAAAAATTGTAATTGACGCTGGCGGCGCCGAAATCCGGCTCCGCCTGAAAGGGCCGGCGAAGGTAATGAACCCGATGGCCGCCTCCTTCCTGAAATTCCACGATGCCGAGGATGAACTTTTCAAGCTCGTTGAGCGAGTAGAGAATTTCATTTTTCGTAATCGTGACGGTTGAGGCCCCGCTCACCCGGCCTTTTACTTCGATGCACCGAAGCTGGCCGGTTGCCGGCGCTTTGCTCTCAATGTCGTAGCCCAGTTTCTCAAGTTCCCTATCCTTCGGCTCGAAGCCGAGACTGCGCTCCACATCCATGATGATCCGGCGGGCCCGGGCAGCGGACGCCTGAATATCGACCGCGGGCGCGCAAGCGCTCCTGCAGTTCGTCGGCCCGCTTGCGCGCCTCGCCGGAGCTAAGCCTGACACCGGTTTTAGCCGCCTGCTCCCTGGTTTTCAGCAGTTCGGCGCGCTGGCGTTCCAGCGTCAAATCAAGGACCGCGTCAAGCAGCGGATGCCCGGGGCAAACAAACGCAGCCTCGGGGCCGCCTGGAGGCGCTACCTGGGACTTGTCGAAGGCAATGCGCTGGTAGCGACGCAGAATGGGCTGCGCAGCGCCTGAACTTCCGGATCGTGCCGGAATGCCTCCTGCGCCTTGAGCCGTTCGGGCCGCGCAATGCCGCCATGAATGACCACAACCGAGTTCGGACGGCCCAACAATGTCGTAATGCGCCGGTGAAGGTAATTGAGCGTATCGCGGTGTTCCGTAAAGATGACCAGCTTCTGGCGGCGAGAGGGTTTCGGTTTTGAAATCGGCCCTGCGCCGTAAGGCAAATCCGGTTCTTCCACGCTGGCGGACACCGCTTCCGCAGTGAATATCTCGGCCAGAAGAGTGGCGAGTTCGCTCCACTTTGCATACTCGCCGCTGCGCCGCGCGTCAAGCGCCAGCGCCTCCAGGGAAGTCAACGTGCCGATTTCCGCCTGCAATTCTGCAATTGAACGCGCCGCGGTGGCCTGATCGAGGATTTCGTTTTCGGCAGCGTCAACTTCGCACTCTGGCGCGTCCTCCAGATCCTCAAAATCTTCCAAATCCAGACGCGGGCCGGTTTGCGTCAACGTGGCGGCGGACGGCTTCCGCAAGCGCCATTTCGGGCCTTGTTCAGACCTTCCCTAGTCCGGGCTTTCTTTTGGGCGCGCTTTATAAAATCTGAACGGATTCATCTTGTCCATCTTGTCTTTAATCTCGGGGGGTGGAGGGCCTTCTCCTTTCCCCCAAGTCACCGCTCTTTCAGGGAGGGGCAAGCCTTCTTCTTCGGTGTAGCCTTCCTCATTGAGGCCTCGATAAGCGTAATTCATGTGCCGAATGGAATCGGTAATATTTTGCGCTAGCTTATCGATGGTGCCGTAGGGCACCTTCACATCAAGCCCTTTTGCGATTCCATAGGTTAGCCCTAAATTCCACCTTAAGCCACTTGCAAGATGGTTCAAAATCTCTACTAGCTCAGAAAACCTTGCTTCGTCGAAGTCTAATTTGGACATTGGGTTATTTTTCTTTCGTTTGACCAATCGTAAGCGACAATCGGCGTAGGTAGTACTTGCCAAGGCGGCGAAACTTCTAAGGTGACAACCGCCGAACTTACGTATTTCCCGTTCATGCATGTGCCCAGATCAACCTGTGTTCCCGGGCTATTCCCAGTAGCATCTTGTGGCCAATCCACCATGAGACCAATTTTGGGAAAATCCCCATAGGCTACTATTTCCGGGATAAGTTTCCACCATACTACCCGCCCCATCGCCAAGAATAACGTCCATTCAACCTGACTCGGTTCGGGGAAGGGTTCGCCTACCTGGATAAGCTGGCAAGTTCCGCTCGCTTTGGATTTTATAGTTCCTGATTGTGCACTAATGTGCGGGTCATGCGCGGCAATGACGCAATTAATTTCGCCAACGATAACTTCGGCCCCCGGCGATTCTCCGTTTTGTAGAGTTATGTCCTGCGAAAAAGTAATATATTCGCCTCGATTCCGTTCAAGATACGGCCCCATTTCATAGGGCATAAGCGAGTATATGAAAGCGTGGCGCTGTTCTTCGTCCAACTTGTTTATGTCGAATTTGGGCGGCGATGATTTCCCCCAAGCAGTTGTTACGAACGACGCAGCGAGAAGAACCAACGACATCCGCTTAAACTGTTTCATTTTCCCCCTCCGGGCTTGCGCCCACTTTGATACACAGAATATACACTATGCTAACCATGCCTATAATCAGCGCCGGATGCCTCAGCCTCATTGAAGTCGTCAAGACGCAAAGGTGCCTTTACCTACCCGCCTACCGGCGAGGGTAAGGTGCTGCCGATGAGTCCCCAATTTGTGAGGCCCTATGTGAAGCTGTTCCACGAGCGAAATATGAACAGCCAGAACCGGACCGAAAAGGTTTGCGAGCGGGATGATGCCGCGCACGGACACACTCGTCTGAAGGTCCTCCAGCCTCACCGCGACTCACTCATTTTTCCGCAGACAGAAAGGGCTCCTGCCGCGGGCGGGCGTGGATTAACCGATGGCGATGGGGCGGACCGGCGAGCCTGACGCGCCCGCCGAACGCAAGGGCAGGATGATCGTGCATGACTCCCACACCTGGTCCGCCGCCAGTTCGGCCAGGTTCGCGTTCTGGATGTTGTGCACGCCGGACTGGGTGAGGTTGTGGTGGTGGATCGCGAACGGCAGCCCTTCCGGCGTGCCTTCGGGCGGGCCGGCCTGCCCCGTCAGCTGGCCGTCGTTGGCGGGGTCGGTGAAGGGGTTGTCGAGCGCCACGAGAACAACGCCCTTATCGCCCAGCATTTTTGCTGCGTCGTAGCCCAGGCCCGGACCCATGGCGTAGTACGAGGGCTGGTTCCAGTTGTCGCTCCAGCCGGTGTAGATGTACACCACGTCGCCCGGCAGGATGCCGCGCTCGGCCAGCCCCTGCGCCGCCAGCATCGCGTCGATGTCCGCCGCCGTAATCGTCTGCCCCGGAGGCAGCGGTTCGCCGCCGCCTAAGTGGGCGCGCGCGTCCAGCAGCAGCGCGCTGGTAACCAGCGGCGGCGCCTGCTCCATGCCCAGCTTCAGCAGCGGCGAATCCGGCGTGGGTTTGACCTCCGATTGACTGTAGCCGCCGTAGTACATGGCCGCTTCCGCCGGAAGTTCGCCCTCGCCCAGCCACGGCTCGGGCAGCCAGGCGAAATGCCCCAGCGCATCCATCTGGGTGCCCTGCGCGCCGGGCTCGCCGCCGGCAAGGTGCTCGCCGTTGAACGCATGCGCGGTATAGGGAATGCCAACGGTGGGGCGGTAAACGTATTCAAGCGGGGGCGAAAACGGAGACTGCGGCATCGACATGGAGCGTTCGTGCGACAGTTCGTACACCTTCGCGTCCGCCTTGCTCATATGAAACGCGCAGCGCATCCAGGTGCCCGGACCCTGGGTATTGGCGTTGCCCCGCTGATCGCCTTGCGGCCAGGGGCCGGTGGGCGTAATCTCCACCGACGCGGCCCATATCCGGGCCTGCGGATCGACCGGCTCTTCGCCGTTCTGCTGCCGGGGCGCTTCGCAGCCCCAGGCTAGCGCCAGGAATGCCGCGCAGGCGCCGGACAGGCGGGCGGCGGCGCTTTTTCGGATCGGAATCGGGCGCGCTGCCAAGGCCACGGCCGGGCGCGCTGTTGCTTGACGCAAGGATTTCATCTTACTTGTCTCCCTTGGCGCGGTTCCCGCGCCGGTAGCCGGCTGCAAACATTACGGCAATCACGATCGCCGGCAGCGCCAACTGCGCCACAAAACTCTCGACCGGCAGCCCCAGAATCATAACGCGCCGCCTTTTGGTCTGGCCCAATCCGCGAGTTCCGCCATCGCCACGCCGCCAACGGCCACGGCCGGAGGCGTAAAGAAGCTCACCACCGCGATCAGCGCACCCGAAACCACCAGCCCGGGAATGCCGGGATGCAGCGATTGCGCCCAGTCCTGGCCGGACAGCGCGCCCGCGATCCACGCCACGGTAACAGCCACGCCCCCAACCGAAGACGCGAGCGCGGCCTGGGCGCTCACCCGCCTGCCAGTCATGCCCGCGATAAGCGGGAAAAAGAACGCCGCGGCAATGATGGCCACGGCGAATGACACGATCCGAAGAATCAGCGCCACATCCGGTATCGCCAGCACAAAAGCCAGCGCCCCCACCGCCACGATCGTGGCCCGGGAGATCCACACGTAGCGCTTTTCATCGCGTTGCACCCCGCGCGGCTCGTCGATGCATTTGCGCACCAGGTCATGGGCCAGCGCCGAGCCCGCCATCAGCAGCAGCGAGTCGGTGGTGGACATGGCGGCGGCGGCGATGCCGGTAAGCGCGAACGCGGCCAGCGCCGGCGTGAGGTAGGCGGACACCAGCGCCACATAAGCCTGATCGGGCGAGGCGAGGCCATCCCACACGGTAATCCTGGCGACCGCGCCCAGGTACATGTTCCCGTACAGAAGAAACAGCAGCACGATGAGGATGGTCCAAGGAAGCGACAGCCGGGCCACGCGCGAATCGCGCGCCGCGTACATCTTGGTGACCAGCTCCAGGCGCGTGCAGTAGGCCAGCATCCAGATGATCTGCCAGGAAATCACATAGCCCCAGCCCCAGGACACACCCTTAAGGCTGGTCCAGCCCGGCGCGGCCCGCTCCACCTCCAGCATTACGGCGGTCCATCCCCCTACTTCCTGAATCAGGACCGGGGCGATCAGCAGCAAGCCGCACCACATGAAGAAGAACTGGGCGATGTTGGTCCACACCACCGCAAGCAGGCCGCCCAGCGCCACATAGCCCACGAAAATGACGCTGCCCAGAGCGAGCCCCCAAAGGAAGGGCACGTCAAGCAAACTCTCAAGAATGAATGCCATGCCGCGCAACTGCGCCACCAGGTACACAACGCTGGACACCGCCACCACGATCGCGCTCCAGGCCCTCAGCGGCCTGCTGCCGTAGCGGTCGCCCAGGTAGTCGGGAAGCGTAAACCCGCCCGACTGGCGCAACTTTCGCGCGAAGAAGAAAAACAACACCGCAATGCCCAGGGCAAAGGCCAGAAACGGCAGCGCGGCCACGCCTCCGAAGTGGCCGATGGCGGCCACGCCGCTGAGGATGGAGCCCCCGTGCATGATGGCGGCCACGTTGGCCAGCACCAGCACCGGCACGCCGAAGCGCCTCCCCGCCACCCAGAAGTCCTCGCTGCCCCGCTGGCTGCGCGAGGCCAGCAGTCCAAGCGCCACAACCAGCGCCAGATAACCGGTAAAGATCGCCAGTCCCATCGCTTCAGCGAGGGCGCTGGCTGCCCGCGAGCCGGGAAATAATGCTCCTGAGCATGCGCTTGAAGTCCTGCTGCTCCAGTTCCGGCAGATCGGCCAGCACATCCGCCTCGCGCGCCTTGGCCACCGCCAGCAATTCAATGACGCGCCTGCTGCCTGTTGGCGTGCATACCAGCCGGGGGGCGCCGCCATCGCCGCGCGGACGGGCATCCGCAATCATTCCGTGCGTGCGCAACGACGCAATGGTGGAATCCAGAATGTCGTCGGGCATGCGGATAACCCAGCCCAGTTCGTCGCGCGTGCAACTCTGGTCGCTCAGCGTGGCGAGCACCCGCCACTCGTCGCGCGGAATGCCGCGCTCGCTCAGGTGCTCGTAAAACGGCAGCCCGAACAGACGGTAGGCCCGCGCCAGCAGGGGCAGCAGAAAATCATCGACATAGCCGCCGGCGATTTCCCCGTGTCCGGCATCGTCGGGCGGGCGCGGCAGAGTGATCGTGTAGTCGCCGCGGTGAAACACCAGCGCAACGCGCTCGCTGACCTCGAAATCCAGCACTTCGCCCACAAAAATCGCGTGGTCGCCGCCGCTGTAGCGATGCACGTTGCGGCACTGAAAAGTGGCCGCGCAGCCGGCTATGAGCGGCAGGCCGGCAATGCCTTCGCTGCATTCCAGTCCGGCGAACCGGTCCTCCACTTCGCGCGAGAAACGCTGCGACACCTCCACCTGGTCAGCGGCCAGCACGTTCACCGCAAAGTGGCCGGCAGCGGCGAAAACATTGAAATTCTGCGAATCGTTCTTGAGGCTCCACAGCACCATGGGGGGGTCGAGCGAAGCGGAATTGAAGCTGTTGGCGGTCAGCCCGATCCGGTCGCCGTTGCTGGCCCGCGTCGTAACCACCGTCACGCCGGTGGCGAACTGCCCCAGGGCGGCGCGAAAGCCCCTGGATTGGACTTCAGGCATGGGGGTGGGCGCTCACACGGCAGGCAAACAAAGCGACCCCGCCAGATAGAGGTGTCTTTCTGTTTCCCCCTTTGCGGGAGCGTTGGAGCCAGGGATGGC
>RKRP01000175.1 GCA_007571315.1 Gammaproteobacteria bacterium | reverse complement strand
GAATCTTCGGTCGCCCGGTGAGATGTCCGCGGAGGACGTATGGGGCCTTATCGTAGAAAATTGCGAAGAATATAAGGGAACGCTTATTGCGGAGTTTCAGGCCAAAGATGGCAACATGTGGGTTTTAGCCGGCAAGGAGAGCCAGCCGTATTTCTCGGATTTTTCCGACACGCGGGGACAGTAAAAAAGGCCAGTAGAAAAAATGAGAGGGCCGTTGGGAGCCGGGCGTTTGAGGCGCTCGACCAAGGGCGATGCAGCCCGGCAACTCCTTGCGAACTGGCGCCATGCTGGGGCTGCTGGCTACCAATCTGGCGCTGGTCCTTGCCGCGGGCGCGGATCCGCTGGCTGAAGATGAGGGCGGCGCCACGCCGCGTTCCCTGGCGCCGCAGGGCTTCCCGCAACAGTCCCGGGCTCACGCGCTACTCAGCGGTTATTCCTTGAATCCGCCGAGCGCCGCTTCCGGGTCCTGAAGCACATCGGGGTGCAGCCGGCGCGTGTGCGCCAGGAAATCGTCCGGCAGCTCCTCAAGCGAACGGGCCCTGGCGCCGTGGCCGTTCGAGGAAGTGTGGCCCGACACGCCGCCCATATGCATCCACGGTCGCCAACTGGTCATTGCCGAGTAGTTCACGAGAGCATCAACACGGGCCAGCTTCGGGTTCAGCACGTCTTCAAGCGGCGCGGACCAGATCGTGGATTCCTTGTAGAACATGTTGGGTATGCCGCTGTCCGTGGGCCGCACCCGGCCATGCTCTTCATGACGCAGGAGCAACGTGCCGCCCCGCACATATTCGGGGTGTATGGATTTCGTCATCCGCACCGATGCCGCAGGCGAGAAGGACTCCTGCGTGGTGCCTGCCTGCGGCTCGAATTCGTGCCGTTCGTCGAGGCTCACCGCAAACCGGGTGCTTGTGGGGCCAAAACGAAACGCGGGAACTTCCACCTCCCTGCCCGTGAACGGCATCGTCAGACGATCTAGCAGTTCCCAGGTCTCGAAATCCGTGTAATGAGTAATTTCCAGCACCACGGCCTCGAACAAATCATCAGAGACTTGCCGGAACCGGCTGAATGCCGCGCTGATGAGCCCGCACAGCGGTTCGACCCTTCCCTGCGAAATGGAAAATCGTTTTGCCCGCAACCAGCCGATAACGAGCTCGGAATCGAGGCTGCCGCGCATCTTCACCAAGGCGCGCAGAAGATCGGATTCGCGAGCCAGGTCCAGTTCCCCGGGCGCAGAAGCCCGGAGAGGAAGCATTCCGGGACCGAGCAATGCGGCGCCTGCCGCAAGGGATTGGCACAGGCGCCGACGGGCTATCGAAACACCGGCGAACGGTTGAGGATGAGGGCTAAGCGGAGGCTTGATATTAAACATTGCGTTTCCTCACTTCCTGAGCCCGGCCAGGACCAGGTTGGGCAGCGTGGAGGTCAGCCAGTCGGGATGGAAATAACCGAGCCGCAGGATCACCAGTCCTTCGCGCGGCATAACATACAAGGTGCGGAAGCCGCCGCCTTCCAGGAAGAATACGCCGTCCGCTTGAATGGGCGGCCCGTGGGGCGCGGCCTGTTGGCGATCCTGCACGTAGCGGCGACCGTTTCCGGGAGGATTGCCCACCCATATCTGATAGCCGTAATTCGGATAGACGGGCGACGCAGTGGTCATTTCATCCACCCAGCCGACCGGCCACAGCCGCCGACCTTCCACCCAGCCGTCTGCCGCCAGCGCGGCCCCGTAACGCAGCCAATCCCGGGGCGTGGCGCGAAAGCAGCAATAAACCGCGGGCATGCCGCCTGGCCGATCCATGTAGAGCTGCGCGGGGCCGGCGCCCAGCGGCGCCCATAGCCTGCTGTTGAGGTAGTGCTCGTAAGCCTCGCCGGTGGCGCTTTCCAGCACCGCTCCCAGCAGTTGGGCATTGGCGTTGGAAAAAGCGAAGAATTCGCCCGGAACGTTTTCGAGATCGAAATCCAGCGCCGCTGCGCGAAAATCGGAACTTAGCGATATCCGGGCGTTCTTGCTGTATGGATCGGGATCGCCAGCCAAGGGCGGGTTCTCCAGCCCGCTCATATTCCGAAGCAACTGGCGCAGCGTAATCCTGCCCCGCGGGTCGCCGCGCCATTCGGGAAGATAGCGGCCAACCGGGTCGTCCAGCGATCCGATCGCTCCTTCCCGCATCGCAATGGCGATCAGCGGCGGCAGCAGCGACCGGGTCATTGCGCGCCCGGTGAACAGCGAGTCGGGCCCTATGCCCTGCCAGTAACGCTCCAGCTGCGCTGCGCCCCGATGCAGCACCAGCAGCGCGACGCTGTTGTGCCGCTCCGCCCAGGCAGCGGCAGCTTCCAGCGAGTCGGCATCAATTGCGCGCGCCGCCTTATCCGCTGCCGGGAAGAAATCCCGCGGGTTGCCGGGAAGCTCCACGACCGGCTGGTAGTAGCTCGCAGGCCACTCGCCGGGATCCTCCGGCAGCGTGCGCCAGCGATACCAGAAACGCCAGTCAATCCATAGCGCCGCCACCAGGATGGCGATCATCATGGCAGCGGCGGCGGCAAGGGCTACGCGACGCACAGCGATCCGCTACCCAACGCCCGGCTGGATCAAGGGAAAGTCGCGGAGCGAACCCGCTCCTCGAAGCGCCGAAGTTCGGCGTTGAAGCGTTCCGGCTGCTCGATAAACACCGAGTGGCCCGCCCCTTCATATACGGTCAGGTTGATGTTGTCATGGCTTGCGGCGAGTTCGGCCGCGTCTTCCAGCTGAAAGGGATTGTCTTTCTCCCCCAGGCAAAACAGCACCGGCAAGGAGAGTTGCTCGACCATGTCCTGGTTATCGAGCCGGCGGCGCGCCATGGCGCGGCGCGCATAGGGAGGCAGCATCAGGCCGATGGCCTGAAACAACTGCCGCTGTTGTTTGGGCAGGGGCGTTGCCGTAAGCAAAGGAATTACCCGTTCACCGCCGCGGATATAGTCAATCAGGTCCGGGCTCCGCTGCAGTTCGCGGATACGGGCAAACTCCGCGGCGGCGGGGTCGCCGTCTTCTCCAGTGGGCATCCGAAAGGGCCTCAGCGCGCCCTGGCCGCCGGTCAGAAGAATTCCGGCGATTCCGTCAACGCCATGCTCGCGGATATAGTCCATCGCCACCATCGTGCCGTACGACCAGGCGACCACCAGGGGCCGGTCCAAACCTGTGGCTGCGATTACCGCAGCGACATCCACGGCCCAGACCGTGTGCTCGCTATAGGCTTGAATAGCCCACGGCTTGCCCGACGCGCCATGCCCCCTGAGGTCGAAAGCCACGAGGAAATAATCCTTGGCGAGACTGGAGTTGAGCTGATGGACAAAGCTGTAGTGACTCTGACCGAAGCCGTGAATCAACAGAATCGCGGGCGAGGCCGGATCGCCAGCCGTGACGACATTGAGAGGGACGCGGCCCGCGCCCTCGACCGTCCGATAGTCCCAATCAGCCAATGAGCGCAGCGGAAGAAGCGCCGCCAGCAGCATCGCGGCAAGAGGCAAAAACCTTCGCGTCATCATCCGGGACTCCCAAAACGAAGCACTCTCCGGCGCCGCAGCAGACAGCCCAAAGACCCTCAAAGGCCGGCGCGAAACCACTGGTCCGCTTTGAGGCTAAAAACTCGCGGACAACGTGAGGCCGTAAGTGCGCGGCTCGGGCAGCGTGAGCTGGTAGCCCAGCGTGCCCGTGAGGAAACTGCCCGTGGTGCGCTGCGATGACAGCACGGAATCGTCATCAGTCAGGTTTTCCACCCAGACTGTAATGCTGTATTGGTCATTGCGCCAGCCGCCGCGAAGATTTTGCAGCACCGCGGCCTCCGTCCTGGCCAGGTTGATTACCCAGGTCCAGGTGGACGACTGATACCAAGCATCCCATCGGGCGAACCACTCACCGTCCCCGCCCCACATATTTTCGGCGGGCATATTGAAGTCCAGGGCAAATGTGGCGGCATGATCCGGCGAGCGGGCCACCTCCAGGCCGCTTGCGTCAGCGCTGCCATAGACTCGCCGGTTCTGGTTATCCAGATACACCTTGATGTCGCTCTTGTTGTAGTTGTAGGACACGGCGCCAAGCCAGTTGTCGTTGAACGCCCAGCTTCCGGCCAGCTCAAACCCCCAGATATCGGTGCTGCCGTTGCTGTCGTAATCCACCTGCCCGCCCAGCCGGTCCGACCCCAGAATGAAAACGCCATCGCCGTTGGTGTCCACGTCTCTGGTGAAACCGCGGAATCGCTGGTTTGTCCACTGCATGATATAGACCGCCCCGTTCAGGTAGCCTCTGCCGCCGGCGAACGTGTGCTTGCCGCCAAACTCCCAGGAGTCCAGCTCCGCCTGCAGGACTTCGTAGCCGATGCCTTCGGATGCGAAAAACGCAGGGAACGCAACCGTGGGCTCCATTTGGATGACCTCGGGATTGAAGCCGCCCGGGTTGTTGCCCTGCGAATAGCTGCCATAGAGCAGGGTGTTATCGGTCAACTTGTAGTCCACAATGACCCGCGGCAACTCCGCCTTGAAACTCGCGGCCAGGTCCACCTCGGCGCCGCCGAAGGGCTGTGCCGAGCCGATGGGATCGTTAGGATCCAGGGGCATGGCCTCCTGAATCACGGAGGAGGCATTCACCAGATCTTCCTCTTCGTACCGGAATTCAAGGCTCACAGCAAGCTGCTCGGTAAGGTCGTAAGACACGCTGCCGAAGATCGCCTGGTTTTCGACGTTCTCGGCAACGACCGGAGTGGGCGCGAACAGGCCGCGTCCGCCGCGCCCGCTCACCGCGCGAACGGTGGGATCGAAGCAGAAGGGCCCGCCGCCCGGACAGGGGAAGGCGGTTAAGCCTTCCTTGCCGTACGTCAAGTCGAGGTAGTAGGCGCCCACCATCCAGCGCAGCCGCTTATCCGCAGGCGAACTCAGGCGCAGTTCCTGGGACCACGACTCGTCCTTCCATCCCACGTACACTAGGAGTTCGTCCGTAAGGAGCTCGCGCAACTCCGCCGTGTCCTCGCGGTAGCGGCCTGTCACCGAGCTCAATGTGTAGCCGCCGATGTCCCAATCAATATTCAGGCTGGTGAGTTCGGTGGTGCGGTCAAGGCCCATGTTGTCCTTGTACACCGTGTCCTCCGGGGGCGACGTGTCGATGGAAATGCCATTGGAAATCAGGTCGCGGCTCAGCGTCCCGCAGTAATAGGTGGCGGTTCCCGTAACACCGTTGGTGGTGAACGGTCCGCAATTGTTGTTCTCGCCCTTGATCAGAAACTGAACGGCCAAGCCGTCGTCGTCTTCGGTTTGCACATGACGCAGTTTGATGGAAAGGTTTTCCGCGGGCGTGGCGTACAGGGTTACGCTGCCCGCGTTCGTCTGCTGGGAGCCTAGATCGCCGCCGGTGGGGTGCTCGTTTTTCCAGGCCCCGTCGTAGGTGTAAAAACGACCGGACACCCGCACGTAGAGGCGGTCTTCAACGAGCGCGCCTTCGCCGCTCACCCACACATCCGCGCGGCCGCTGTCGCCAAGGATCAGGTTGATGGCGCCGCTGAAGTCATCGCTCGGCGTCTTGCTGATGAAGTTGATGGCGCCGCCGAAGGTGGCCCGGCCGAAGAATGCGCTTTGCGGGCCTTTCACCACCTCCACGCGCTCAATGTCGTTCATGGACAGCCACTGGCTGGTTCCCGGCAGATACACGCCATCCACGAACGCGGACGATGTTTGCGAACTGCGCACGCTTGAGGGAGGGTCGATGGCGCGGAACCGGATTGCCGGATTGTTGCGGTTGCCGGTGTGATTGCTCATATGCACACCCGGCACGAACTGAAGCATGTCTTCCACATCCGTGATCTGCTGTTCCTGAAGCTGCGAGGCGCTGAAAGCCGCCACGCTCAGCGGAATGTCCTGAATCGACTCGTCGCGCTTGCGGGCCGTAACCACGATTTCTTCCAGGGCGAGGCTTTGCGCCACAGCCGCCATATCGACAGCGAACAAACTCAATGCGGCGCCAATGACCAAAAGGCGCTTGTGCGGACTATGCATTTTTTATCCTCCCAAGCAATATTTTTATTCTAGCCGCGGGCCCTCCGGTTTTTTCGCGCCCCTTCCTGAAAGCCCAGGCGGTTGAATCGGAATTACCAGTTGCGGTTGCTGGTGAAATGGCGTGAAGCGTCGGCCCCGTCCGCGGGCAGATACGATGCCTGACGGTTTGGGCCGTCGCGCGGCACATAGCGGTCGTAAACCGGCCGCAGCATTTCCATGGGGACGCCTGGCGGGAGCGCGCGGGAGCGGCGGAACGCGGCCATGGGGATGGTTGCGCGCACGAACTCCTCGTGCACGGACCGTGCGCGGGCTGCAATCTGTCCGCGAGGATCGAAGATCGCGGTGTCTCCGGCGCCGGAAAATTCCGGAAAGCCGGGCTGCTCCGGAGAGACGGACTGGTTGCACACCACGCTCCAGAGCCGGTTGTGCCGCGCGATCACCTGGGCTTCAGTGACGCTGTAGCCGCCGGAAGACGAACTCATGCGAAGCTCCAGGCCCTTCATGGCGAGCGCGCGTATCACGTCCGGCTGGCCGGGCGTGACGGCGCAGGAAATGTTGCCGATATCGGTGCGCGCAACCTGCAGCACTTCTTCCTCGCCGTAGATCTCGCGGTAGCGGTCCAGAACATCGTAAATCGAGGTGGTGAAGATGTCCCATCCGGGGATGAATCCGCGAATATTGTTGGTTTTCCAGTGATTGGCAACCACGCTGCCCGAGGGGCCGATAAGAACGCCGTTGAGCAGCAGATGCCCCGGCCAGTCGCGGTCTTTCGCGTAGGTTCCGAAGGTGATGTAGCAGCCGTATTGCTTCGCTTTCGCGCCTAGCGCCTCGGTTTCGGGGCCGGGTATTTCAATGGCCACGCGCAGCGCCTGCTCGCGCGTCCACGGGTTCCAGCCCATGATCGGCTGCTCATGGAAGCACACGAGGTCCTGCGGACCCCCAAAGCCGTTCGCCTGGTCGATGAGTTCCAGCATGTGGTCGAGATTGGCCTTCATCTCGCGCTGGGGATTGCCCGTGTTCCGCACCGCGCGCATGATGGACTGAACGGCGGTCACGCGCACCGTGTCCTTGCGCAGCGGGGTGCGCTCATAGTTGCCGTCCGCCGCCACGCTGACTGTTTCGCCGCCGCGGCCCGCAGCCGAGTCTTCGGCCTTCGCGGCGCGGCCTCCCAATGCCAGGGCCACCGCGCCGGCCGAACTGGCCGCCAGCAGTTCCCGGCGCCGCGGGGACTGCGGAGAATCGTTCCTGTTGCACTTGTCACTCATGCCTCTATCCTTCCAGCGCGCCGGCGGGATCGTCGTAGATATCGGGGTGCCGCATCCGTATGAGTTCCCGCCACTTGCGGGGCATGGAATCAAACGACGAAACCTTGCGGCCGAAGCCGCGGGAAACGAAGTCGCCGGGGTGGTCGCCCATGCCCAGCCAGGGCGGGTAGCTCAGAATATCGTTGAAGTGCCAGGTCGCGGGAGCGCGCAGGACCTCGGGATTGGCCACATCCTCGAGCGAGCCGTGATAAGTGCTCCAGTCGTTGCCGCGGAAGGGCTGGCCGGCTTCGGGCGTTTCGGGTTCCGAGCGGAAAATATCGTCGTCCCGCACCCAAACATCGTCGCCCTCGATCATGGCGGGGCCGAGCGGATGGATCCTTATGCTCCTGAAGCCTTCCCGGCCCGGGCCTTCCTCCGGGGACTCATCAATGCGGGTTGCGCGCTTAGACGGCCTGGCGGGAAAGTAACCGATCTCCACTTCCCGGCCTGTAAACGGGTTCCTGAAGGTTTCCAGGTACTCGCCGGTCTCAAGATCGGTATAAAAGACCATGCTGATGGCCGTTGTCTCGTATGCGCCGTCCTCGTCAATATCCCGGGTCCTGAGCAATGCGGCCACATGGACATTCCACAATGGTGTGGCGATCTTGTCCACCACCGCCATCCTCCGCAATTTCGCCCACCAGCAGAAAATGCCGTTGTCCATGGAATGCGCCAGCTTGCGCGTAATCATTAGCGTGTGGCGCGGATTGGATGGATTCAGATTCAGCAATTCCGCCCGGGCTGCTGGCGCCCGGGCCAGCGGGGCGGCGGCAGCAGCGCCGATCAGTCCCAGGGCCGTTCTGCGTTTCATGACATTTCTCCTCTTGAGCTGCCCGTTAAGGTTGGAAGCCGGACATGCGCGCGGGCCTCAACGGTCGAACTGAACCGGCATGCAGTCTGGCGCTCTGCCCGCAGCGCTCCGCCGCTAACTCTAGCATCCCGGATATTTCACGGGGGCGTGCTCCCCCGCCCTGTCGTCTTGCCCCCTCCCCGCGGGAGACGCATGAAGTCATCCTGACGCTCGGCTGGGACATCCTGTCCCAGACGCTCCCGCGGGGAGGGGGCAAGACGACAGGGCCAGCTGGCGCAAGCAATGTCGAGCTGGCAGCTCGTGTAAGAAACGGCAGGAAACGGCTTGCAATCAGGCGCTGAGGTGTGAAGAATCGGGGGAAGCCTGACACGGCGCAACGATACTTGAGGAGTTTAGCCATGCTGCACCGTTTCGATTCACCGCTCAGCCGCCGCAACCTTATGCTGGGCGGCGCCGCGCTTGCTACCGCTTCGGCGCTGCCCGCATGCGGCGGAACTCAGGACCAGGACCAGAATCAAGACCAGGACCGAATCGACTACGACTGGATGGATCCGATGGACAACCTTGAAGCCTATTTCAAGCTGTCCAATTCCCTCAAGGACCGGGACTGGGTGCGTGGCTGGTATTCGGGACTGGTGTTCGGAATGCTGCCGAACAACACGCCGGACGCGCTGTTCGGCCTGGAAGGCTTCGGCATGGGCTATACGGTGCGCCAGGAAAGCGGCGCGTTCGCCAGCTTCTGGAAGGAAGTGGGCTTCTACAAGGACCTGAGGACCAACGAGATCATCGAAACCTGGGAGAACCCTTACACCGGTGAAACCAACAAGGTCATGCACATCCACAATCGCATGGTAAAGGGCGTGTTTGGCCCCGCTTTCCGCTCCCAGGCCCCGGTGGGGGGCGAGGGCCGCAGGGATTTCAAGTTTCCCAACTACCGGGCATCGGACGATCCAGGCAATCCCTTTATTCTGAACTGGCAAACCGTTGGCAACCAGACCTCCGTATGGCTGGATTTCCGCGGCGTGGTGCCCAACCTTCTCGACCCCAAGGTGTGGGTGCGCGAATCAACCGGCGAACGCCTGCCGGTTTGCGAAATGTTCGAGTACGTATGCAACGACGATGACCTTCGCAATCCGGCGCTGGACCGGGTGCAGCACAGCGGCTCCTGGATCCGCCTGGCCCCCTGGCTGCCGTGGCAGATGATGGGCCGGCACGAGGGCCGGCTGTTCTACCGTTGCACCACCAGGGGCCTTGACAATCTCGAACAGCTTCCGCCAAACATTCTCGCGTACGCGGAGAAGAACTACGCGGAGTACCTGGTCGAAGAGATCGACGAGGACATGCCCAGCGAATCGTCGTTCGAGGTGTACATGAAGGAGAATGAGCCGGCCGCATTGTAACGATCACGGCGCCCCGCCGTCAGCGTCCGCATCCCCGCAGCTGCGCCTCCGAAGGAGGCTGCTTTGCTCCGGTTCGGATGGCAACCTTCAGCGGTTTAGGCAGTAAGCGCGGGACAGAGCCGCTTGCCGAGCGGCGAAGGGCACGCTGAAACTCAGCCGGGCGCTCCGCTTCTCCGGCTTCCGCAAAAGCACAAGCCTCAACGGCGGGGCTGCATCAGCTTTCTTTCTCCGCCAGCAACGGGTCGGCCTCATCAAGCGCGGGACGGAGCCGCTCCATGCCGGCCCGGGCGCTCTCCTTGAGCGCCGCCGGTCCGTCCAGCATCGGGGACGCCGCGCGCTCGTAATTGGAATAAGCGCGGCGATGGCGGCCCAGGGCCTCATAGACCCGCCCGAGTTCATGACGGACCAGGCTCTCCTTGTCGGGGTCGCCGCTGAATCCGGCGGCCAGGAAGTACTTCCAGGCCTGATCCGCATCGCCCGCCTGCAGGTAGCGGTCGCCCAGGACAAGCTGTAAATCCTGGCGCAGGCCGGGTTCGTCGGAGCGGGAAATGTATTCCAGAGCTTCCTCGGCCAGCGCCACGATCAGCTCCGAGCGCTCGTTGCGGTCCTCGGCTAGGAACAAGGGCTCAAGCGTCTCCTTGAGCCAGCTTGACTTCATGCGCTCCAGCGTGGCGGAAAGCCGGTAGTTCACCGCCTCCATCTGCTCTGCAACCGGGGCATCTTCCTCAAGACCCAGCGCGAACATCAACTCGGCCGCCTCGGCAACGTTGCGGTCCTCCGGGTTGCTTTGGTGATATGTCCGCAGTGCATCGCGGTCCTTGGACACCGCCGCCGTATAAAACTCGAAATCGGCCTCGGAGTAGTTAGTGTTCACCACCGGCTCAAGAGCCAAATAGCCCTGCAGCGGGTTGATCTCCAGCCTGAACGCAGTCCACAGGCTCAATCCGGGAACCACCAGCCAGTCGGACGACAGCGCAGGGTCCTGAGAGAAATCGGCCGGGAACAGCGCGGCCATGCCGGAAAGCGGAACGCGCTGACCGCCCGCCCCGAAGTGGATGTCCGGCACGTCGCCAAAGGGATAGCCCAAACCGCCGGCCAGGGCCGCATTGACGTAGCTGTGGTAACCCGCGGTATTGAACGCCATCAGGGAACGGTCCTTCTCGCCAATGCTCAACGGCGCCAGCACGCGGCCTTCTTCGGTGGTGCGCAGGCCGGTAATGACCGATTCCGCCCACAGCATCGCGTCTTCCACATTGGCCTCGGCGGCGGGGGTGAAACTGACCTCGCCTTCCGCCAGGTTCATGCCCAGCGCGTACTGGCGCAACACCGGGCCGCCCAGGATGGCCGACACGTCCACATCCTGGAGTTCAACCGAGTACTGTCCGCTCAGGTTCTTGAGGAACAGCGTGCATTCCGAAGAGGCTTCAACATCCTCCTTAGGCACTTCAATGCGCATGCCGTCGGCCAGTATCTTGATGGTCTCCTCGCCCTCGCCGTATTGCACATAGCCGAGAATGCAGTTGTATATCCTCAGCGGCTGCTCATCGTTGTAGTCCAGCACCAGGTGGGTTTCCTTGTGAAACTTCTCCGTGCTCAGCACCGCGCGCACCAGGACATGATCGCCTACTACCTTGGCCTGAGCCGTGCCCCCGGGAGAGCCCTCGAGCGAAGCGGCGGCAGGCTGCGCCAGCCAGCCCAAACTCACGAACAGAACAGCGATGGCTGAACGCAATGGATTAAATTTCATCTGTCTCTCCCCCGGCAGAAAATCGCAGCTGCCAATGCCCCTGCGATATGGATGCGCGGAATGCGCGATTCGTTGCAATTCCCGGTCATGAGGATCATACGCGATTTTATCGCCCTCGGCTTGCCAAAACCAAAACTTCACCTGCGTGCGGCCTGCTCTCCAAATCCGCACCGGGCAGTCATCCCCTGACGGCCGACGCTGAGGAGACTACAACTCCCAGTTGAATTCCACGAACAGCACCTGGCCGCGCGCGTCCCATCTCGACGGGTCATACGGCATGCCCCAGTAGAGCGTGTCCGGGGGCTCCGCATTCAGAATATTGCGGCCGCCGGCGCGCAACTGAATGCCGTTATCAAGGGTGTAACTCAGGGTCAGATCCACCGAAATGTAGGAATCCACCGTCAAGTGCGGTTTGTCCTGGCCCCAAAACTCGCACCTTCCCACGATTTCAAGGCAGGAACCGGTGTTGTTGTTCAGGTAGCTCGGCGTGTAGTACGCAAAAAGATGACCCGCCCAGCGATCGCGGTACCAGTCCAATTGACCGCTCAGCCGGTACTTGTCGCTGCCCAGCACGGTGCCCTCCCGGCGTATGGGTTCGCTCTCTTCCGTGATCTGGAAGGTTTCGTCCAGCACCCGCGTGTAGGTAAGCCGGGGCGTGAAATCGCCCCATGCCGTGTTGAAGTTGTAGGCGAATTCGGTGGTGATGATCTCGCTTGTTTTCCTTGCGATGTTAATCGGCCGGGACCGGCGGAACAAAATGGCATTGCCCTCAGCATCCCGCTCCACGACCTCAGGCAGCGCAAAAATCACTTCCGGATAGTCCCTGAACAGTCCACCGGCATTTTCGATCTTGTCGGTGAAGTCGATCGTCGACCAGTCCAGCGTCCAGCGGAAACCGGGCAGGGCCTCAGGGGTCCAATCGAAACTGAAGGAAGTGTTTTCGGAGTATTCCGGCCTCGTATCAACTGCATTTCTGGCTAAGGTGGAGCGAATGCTGATAGGCTCAGTATTACCCGACGGCTCGTAGGGGTCCACATAGGTCCAGAAGGTGTAATACGTGGGATTGGTGAGACTGAACAGGTCTCCCCAAACCGGCGGACGGAACGACTCGGACCAGGATGCGCGCAGCGTGAATTCCTCCGCCGGAGCGTACTGGATGCCGAGCCGCGGGCTGGTGGCGGAATGTTCGACATCGATGACGTTGGGTTCGCCAGGATAGGTCCAGCGCCTGTTCACGTAGTCGTATACCGGATCGACACCCCCGTCGGCGCCTTCCGTCTTGTAAATATCGCGCCTCGCCTGCAGGCTCACAACCAGCGAAGCGATACCCGGGCGGGCGTTGCGCTCGCCCACGATCGGCAGCGCGAGTTCGGCGAAATACCCGGTTGCTTCGCGGGTTGGCCGGGCCACGCCGATGCGCTCGAAGCGGCCCTCTCTGTACTCGCCCTCGCCGCCGATCAGCGTTACCTCGCGGTAGATCGTATCTTCATTGAACTGCGCTCCCAGCGCGTAACTGATCGGGCCGCCCCACAACTGAAGAAACTGTCCGCGCAGCAGCGGCTCCACGGACCGCGTCTTGGTGACGCTGTCGGACGGAAGCGGGTAGGCATCAGTGTTGTAAAGACTCCCGAGTTCGGGGCTCTGCACGGAGCCGTCTCCGAACAGGTTAAGCGCCACGCTGGGATCGGAACTGGCCAGCAGCTCGAGGATCCGGGCGTGCACCGGGTTCCGGGAGTTGATCAATCCGGGCGAAGTAAACTTGAACTGATGCTGATATCGCGTGGACTTGGACCGGGTCGCGTTGAGCTCGAAGGTCGTTGTGTCGCCGATATTCCAGATCAATCCGGCAGACAGGGAGCGTTTGCGGTTGCCTGAGGCGGAGAATTCCTCGGGCAGCGAGCCGGACTCGATCTCCTTGATCGGATAGTAGGTCACGAGCACTTCTTTTCCATAAGGATTGAAAGCGTTGCTGGCGGGTACCGGCCAACTGAACATCCGGGTATTCTGATTGCGCGACGATACGTTGTTCGAATACAAAAAATCCGCATAGAGACGCAGGTCGTCGGTCACGTACTGCTCCAGGTACAGGGTGCCCGACTCGTTGCGCGTGTGTTCCCCGTTCTGCGGCTCGACTATGTCAGCGGGCACGATATTCGTCGTGAATTCATCCACCGTGGCGCCCACGCCGCTGTGCCCCTGGGGAAGCTGGTAGGTTGTGTACGGAGGACCGCAATAGGGGCCGTAAAAGCCGGGAAACGTGGAGGGACACACCACGCCCGGCTGGCCCACACGGTCGTCGCGGGAATCGAACTCAGGGCCGTATCGGTCGCGATAATCGTAACTGGTCCAGCCGGTCTTGGCGTTGGTGATGGGCTGGGACGAATCGCGGGACAAGACGGCAGTGAACTGGCCGCTGCCCCAACCATATCCGCCCTGGAAGGAGACTTTGCTGGCGTCGGCATCGGTGGAGCTGTACTCGTCGCGGACCTGGAAGGTAGCGCCGGTGTAGTTCTTCTTGGTGATGAAATTCACCACACCGCCGATGGCATCAGCGCCGTACACGGCCGAGGAGCCGTCCAGCTGGATGTCCACACGTTCGATGGCCGAGAGCGGCACATTGACGAGATTCGCGTAATTGTCCTCAACGCCGGCAACGCCTGCTGTCCGGCGCCCGTTCAATAGCACCAGCGTGTTTGCCGAACCCAGGGCGCGCAGGTTGACTGTGGAAATGCCCACATTGATCCCGCCCGTCCGGAATTCCTCAGTATCGCTTGCTCCCACGGGAGCATCGTTGTTTTGCGTGGTGGTGCCCGCGTAAGCAAACGGCAGGGTCCGGAAAAGTTCCTCCACCGTGGTGACGCCCCGCGCCCTGATGTCTTCAGCGGTGAAGCTGAAGACGCGCGCTGTGGGGTCGCCGACCCGCAGCCGCGAACCGGTTACGATCTGCTCTCCAAGCTCGACGGACGCCTCGTCCTGACCGGCGGACTCTATGACAGCCTCACGTGGCTCCCGGGCAGGGTCAGTGGCTTGCCCCCCTCCTGAGCCAACGCCAGGTTCCCGGCCGCGTATTCGTGCGTCAGACCCGCTGACACCGCAAAAGCCGACACGGCCAGCGCCGCCGCCAACACCGCTTTCACGCAATAGATGCGCAATGAAATGATCATACTAGCCCCCCCCCCTTTTTTTCGGAAAGTGCTTCCGCTCCGGTTACCGGCCAAAGCAATTATAGTCCAAACGACTTAGGATGCGGCCGGCCACAGGTGAGGTCCAGCGCAGCCAGCGACGGTACCGCCTCCGAAAAGAACGGCCCCCAACCGAATAGAATGCGTGGTGGCCCCGCCATGAAGAAAGCGCTCAGCAACCTCCTTGACCAGGCTCTGCGCCAAGTGGCGGGAGACCGCGCGCGCGCTCTCCGGCACGCAGGGCTGGAGCAGGCGCGCGAATCGCGCAATGGGCACTACGCTTCAAGCGCCGCAATGCAGTTGGCGCGGCCACTCAAGCGGCGCCCCGCCGACATCGCCGCGGAAATCGTGGCAAACCTTCCGGAAAACACCTTGATCGGACGGGTCGAGACCGCAGGGCCCGGCTTTATCAACATTTGGCTGGCCCCCGCTGCGCTTCAAGGGGAATTGAGCGGCATCGCCCGGCAAGGCGATGCCTACGGACGCAGCGATTTTGGCGGCGGGCGCCGGGTCCTGCTGGAATTCGTCTCGGCCAATCCCACCGGCCCCCTGCATGTTGGGCACGGCCGCCACGCAGCGCTAGGGGACAGTCTGGCGCGGCTGCTTGAAGCAACCGGCCACGCGGTCTGGCGCGAGTACTACGTCAACGATGCCGGCCGCCAACTGGCGGTGCTGGCCCTGTCGGTTTGGCTGCGCATGGTGGAACAGGCTACGGGCGTGGAGGCTTTTCCCCAGGGCGCTTATCGCGGCGAATACATCGGAGGTCTGGCGGAACGGATGAGCGGCGAACTCCCCCAGGCCACCGAGGCGGCGCGGCGCGGCATGATTTGGCCAGAGAAGGCCGGGGACGGCCAAGAAGAGACGGACCGATATGTTGACGCATTGATTGAGGCCGCGCGGGACTGCCTGGGAAAGGCGCTGTTCTCCAGCATCGGGCGCTCCGCGGGCGAATGGGTGCTGGAGGATATCCGCGACGATCTGGAGCAGTTCGGGGTGCGCTTCGACAGGTGGCAGTCCGAGCGGGAACTGATGGCCGGCGGCGAAATCGATGGCTGCCTGAAACGCCTTGCGGGCATCACCTACCGGCGCGGCGGCGCGCTGTGGTTTCCGGCCGAACGCTACGGCGACGAAAAGGACCGCGTGGTGGTGCGCGCGAACGGCCGCAGCACCTATTTCGCTTCCGACATCGCCTATCATTACGCCAAGCGCAGGCGCGGAGCGGAGTTGCTTCTTGATGTGCTGGGCGCGGACCACCACGGCTATGTGGGCAGAGTCCGGGCCGGGCTGCAGGCGCTGGGCGAACCGCCCTCCTGCCTGGAGGTAAGGCTGGTGCAGTTTGTTGCGCTGTTCCGCGGCGGTCAGCGCGTGGCCATGTCCACGCGCGGGGGCGAGTTCGAAACCTTGCGCAATTTGCGCGAAGAGGTGGGTGTGGACGCGGCGCGTTTCTTTTATGTAACCCGGGCAGGAGAACAGCATCTCGACTTTGACCTTGATCTCGCCAAGCGGCGGTCCAGTGACAATCCGGTGTATTACGTGCAGTACGCCCACGCGCGCATCGCGGGCCTGTTCGACAAACTGCGGGCCCGCGGCCACTCGTTCTCCATGGACGATGCCGCGGAACACGCCGGCCTGCTCGCTCATCCGCGGGAAATCGACCTGATGCTGGCCCTGGCGCGCCTGCCGGAAACCGTGGAGCAGGCGGCGGCGCAAAGAGCCCCGCAGGTTCTTGCGCACTATCTGATCGGCGCGGCCCAGGCGTTTCATGGCTGGTACAACCACTGCAAGGTGCTGGATGCGTATCCCGAATTGCGCTCCGCGCGGCTTTTGCTGGCGCATGCCGGCGGCCAGGTCCTGCGCAACGGACTGGGCATGCTGGGC
>RKRP01000193.1 GCA_007571315.1 Gammaproteobacteria bacterium | reverse complement strand
TATTTCGACTATGACCGCAGCGCCATACGCCAGGAATACGGCGATATCCTGCAAGCGCACGGCGCCTGGCTGGCCGCCAATCCCGGGAGCAATCTGCGGCTTGAGGGCCATGCCGATGAGCGCGGCACTGCCGAGTACAACCTGGCGCTGGGCTCGCGGCGCGCCTACGCTGTGGCGCAAGCCCTGGGCGCTCTGGGAGCGGATGACGGCCAGTGGAGCACAGTGAGCTTTGGCGAGGAACGGCCGGCGGATAGCGGCGCCAATGAAGGCGCCTGGTCGAGGAACCGCCGCGTGGAATTTGTTTATGACTAGAAGCCATTGGCCGGCGCTTGCGGCAAGTCTGGCGCTTGCCATGGCTCTGGCGGCGCCTGCCGACGCGCAACGGCGCCGCGACCGCGAGGCTCTGGCGGAACTGGAAACGCGCGTAGGCGTGCTGGAGCGCCAGATCAGGGCGGACAACGTGGTGGCGCTGATCAACGCCCAGGACGAGCTGAGGCGCGAGATACAGGCCTTGCGCGACATGATGGAGCGTTTGGACCAGGACCTGCGGCGCAACGCCGAATTGCGCCGCAGCCAGTTTGCGGTTCTGGATGAGCGTCTGGCGGCGCTTGAAGCTGCCAGGCTGTCGCCGCCCCCGCTGCCGGACCGCCTAGCGGATGCCGGGGCTGAGCCCGGCGCGCCGGGCGACGCTTCCATTCCGGCGCCGGATCTTCCGGGCGGCCTGCCGCCGGAGAGCGAGCCGCAAGCCGGGACCGCCGCCGGCAGCCAGGAAAATTACCAGCAGGCCCGCGTCTTGCTTGGCGAGGGCCGGTATGAGGCCGCCGCGGCCGAGTTTTTGCGCTATCTCGAATCAGAAGAAGCAGGCGCGCTGGCGGCCAATGCCCGCTATTGGCTGGGGGAGACCTATTACGTGCAGGGGCTCTACCAGGAGGCTGGCGAGGAGTTCTCCCAGGTGGTCGCGAACTATCCGGATTCAGCCAAGGTTCCCGATGCCTTGCTCAAGCTGGGCTACACCCAGGATGAATTGGGCGATACCGCCACCGCCATGCTCACGCTGGAGCGCGTGCGGCAGGACTTCGCGGGCGCCGAGGCCGCCAGCCTGGCAACCCTTCGCCTGGCGCAAATCGAAGCACGTTCCCGCTAGCTGAAAACGGCCTGGCGCTTCCGCGGGCAATTGTGAAACCTTGCAACTGAAAAACAGGGAACTGCTGCGTACTCAGGCCTATGTGGATGGGGCCTGGATAGATGCCGGCACGGGCGCCGTGGTCCAGGTAAGGAATCCGGCCACGGGCGCTGTTGTTGCCGAAGCAGCCTGCTGCGGGGCGGCTGAGACCCGCCGCGCCATTCGGGCTGCTGAGCGCGCTCAGGCGGACTGGAGCCGCCGCGCCGCCAAGGAAAGGGGAGATGCGCTGAGGAGGATGTTCGAGGCCATGCTGGCCAGTCAGGAAGACTTGGCCTGCATTCTCACAGCTGAACAGGGCAAACCCCTGGCCGAAGCCCGGGTGGAGATTGCCTATGGCGCCAGCTATTTTGAATGGTTCGCCGAGGAGGCCAAGCGGATTTACGGCGACACGATACCAGCGCCTGGCGCTGACAAACGCATTGTTACCATCAAGCAGCCGGTAGGCGTGGTTGCCTGCATAACGCCCTGGAACTTTCCCAATGCCATGCTGGCGCGAAAAATTGCGCCAGCGCTTGCTGCGGGCTGTTCCGTGGTCTGCAAACCTGCTACTTCCACGCCTTTGTCCGCGCTGGCGATTGCGGCGCTGGCTGAAAAAGCCGGTATTCCAGCCGGAGTGGTGAATGTTGTAGCCGGCGACACGCGCGCGATTGGAGCGGAACTTACCCGCCATCCGGCAGTCCGCAAGCTCGCTTTTACCGGCTCTACCGCTGTAGGCAAGGAGCTGATTCGCGCCTGCGCCGGCACCGTCAAGCGCGTATCTATGGAGTTGGGCGGCAATGCTCCATTCATAGTGTTTGATGACGCAGACCTTGAGAGCGCGGTGCAAGGCGCGCTGGTGTGCAAATATCGCAATGCAGGCCAAACGTGCGTGTCCGCCAATCGGATTCTGGTGCAAAGCGGCATTTTCGATGCTTTCGCGAGCCGGTTCGCCGAAGCGGCCGGCGCCCTCAAACTGGGCAACGGAATGGACGAAGGCACGGCCATGGGGCCGTTGATCGATGCACCCGCGGCGCGCGGCGTGAGGGAGATGGTGGAGGAAGCCCTGGCCGAGGGCGCCACGCTGTTAACGGAAGCAGACCGCTGCGCGAAAACCGGAGCGTTTGTCCAGCCCGCTGTGCTTGCGGACGTAACACCGCGAATGCGTGTTTGCCAGGAGGAAATCTTCGGTCCTGTAGCGCCGTTGCTGCGCTTCGAAACCGAGAGCGAGGCTATCCGTTTGGCCAATGACACCCCATATGGGCTGGCTGCCTACTTTTACGCGCGCGATGTGGGCCGGATTTGCCGCGTTGGGGAGGGGCTGGAGTTCGGCATCGTAGGGATTAACGAGGGAATCATATCCAACGCCGCCGCGCCATTTGGCGGAGTCAAGGAGTCCGGCAATGGGCGGGAAGGATCGAAATACGGATTGGATGACTATCTTGAGATCAAGTACCTGTGCCTGGGGGGCATACAGTGATCAGCCGCCCGCGGAAAGCGCAAGGCCGGGCCGCCAAAGCGCATAGCGGCTACAATTGCCGCCCACGGGTCGTTAGCTCAGTTGGTAGAGCAGCTGGCTTTTAACCAGTAGGTCGCAGGTTCGATTCCTGCACGACCCACTCCTGCGGCCGGCGCATCAGGTCAGTTGCGCGAAGGTGCCGGCGACCAGTTCCGGGTGAGTCAGCATGCCGCCGCGAGGGATGTCCAGTTCGATGAATTGCCAGCCCGGCGCGCGGGCGGGACCCACCATTGCCTCGCTGCTCATGGAGTACTCCTGCCCCACGCAGTGGATGTAGGTGCGGGGCAGGCCCTCCCAGCCGCCGTTTTGCAACTCCAGCTGGTCGCTCCAGGCGCGCATGGGGTGGAGCGTGATTTTTTCCTTCAAGAGCGCCTGAATCTCGGTTTCGGTGTCGGGCACCAGCATCTTGAGCGGATAGGAGTCGTAGTAGTTCATCCGGTAGCCGTCCACGAATTTCTCCATTCGCTTTACGAAATACTCGGAGAGTTCCCCCTCGGGCGTGCGGCTCACGCCGCTCATTCGGTTGCCCGCCGGCACCAGCGCATCGAAGAACACGATGCGGCGTATGCGGCCGCGCCTTTGGTCCGCCACCCCGGTGATGACCATGCCGGCGAAGGAATGGCCAACGAGAATGACGTTATCAAGGCTCTCGAAGTCGATGATGTTGACGATGTCCTGAATGTGGGTGCGCAGGCCTACATCGGGGCTGCTCATATGGGCGCGGTCGCCGCAGCCGGTCAGGGACGGCGCATACACATCATGCCCGGCCCGCTCCAGGATGCGGCGCACGTACTGCCAACTCCAGCCGCCCAGCCAGGTGCCGTGCACCAGGATGAAGGTTTTCGATTCCTCCTCGGCCCTGGCGCCGGGCCCTGCGGCGGAAGCCACGAGCGCAGCGCCCGCCCCCGTCAGCGTTTGCCGGCGGGTAAGCGCCCCAGGCTTGCGGCGCATGCGGTTAGGCTGGCTTGGTGGCGTTCATTACGCCGAAGCGGGGCAGGGCAACCGGACCTTCTTCGTTGAGGTCGAACCCGGCGGCGCGGACCAGGTCCTGCAGTCCGTTGGCGCGGTACTTGAGCGTCCACACCTCGTTGTTCCAGCGATGGTCCCACCAGCGGCGGTACTGGCTGTATGCCGTGCGGGGGCGCATGCTCCTCAGATTGAAGTCTATGGGGTAGAAAATCCCTCCGGGGCGGGTGATGCGGAAGGCTTCGTT
Organism: Gammaproteobacteria bacterium; assembly: GCA_007571315.1. Lineage (GTDB taxonomy): Bacteria > Pseudomonadota > Gammaproteobacteria > Steroidobacterales > Foliamicaceae > Foliamicus. The sequence goes on along the minus strand of RKRP01000193.1, from coordinate 12,507 downwards.
GACGATGTCCCGGGTGCCTTCGGGCGAGACTTCGTGCAGCATGATGTAGCTGGTCACCAGGTCGAAGTGGTTGTCGGGGAAGCGCGTGTCTTCCGCCAGGCGCTGGGCGAAATTAACGTCCAAGCCCCGTTCCACGGCGCGCAGATGAGCGTAGCGGACCATCGGCCCGCCCACATCCAGCCCCCAGACTTCCGCGTCCGGGAAACGCTCCTTGAGCGCCATCGCCAGCTGGCCAACGCCGGTGCCGACATCCAGAATGCGCCTGATCCTGCCATCCGCCGGCACCGGCAGACCGAAGGCCGCCGTCATGTGCAGCGCATCCTGGTCGTTGCGTCCGGTATAGAAGCCGTTGGTGCCGTAGTCGTACATGTGCCCGGCAAAGTCGTTGCCTACATAGCCGCCCGGCTGAATGTGGATTTCGTGGCGGGTGTAGTCAGGCATTTTCAGGCCGGGGTTCAGTTCAAGCGTTCCCGGTCCTCGGTTATCGACCGTTTCCATCTCGCTCAAATAGGCTTCCGCGTTGCTCTCGCACTCGGTCTTTATGTTGTTCCACGACAACTGCTGCACCGACATCCAGGCGCGGGTCCGGGCGCTTACCACCGGATCGTCCTCCAATAGCGCGATGGCTTCCCGCATGGGGAGTTCCGCATCCGGCGCAATGCCCTTGCTGGCGAGAATATCGGTTGCGCGCTGATCCGCGGCCCGGCTCATTGGGCCGTTGGCGAAGGTTCGCACCGACATGAGAAAGTCCATTCTGCTTTCCAGGTCGATTTCCGCCAGGCGCTCCATGCGCCCGTTGCGGCCGCGCGGCGCCAGCGTGCCCGGCACGTTCTCCGGCGCTTCGGGCGGAGGCGGCAAGTCGGCCCGGGCGGAACGGCTCGCGAATGGCGCCGCCGCCAGCGACGCCATGCCGGCGAATAAACCCATAAGGGATCGTCTGTTAATCATCTTTCTCTGCCTCTTGGAACTGGCGCTCTTCGCCAAATGGCCGGGCCTTGGACGTGTCGCGCGAAAGGACGCTATAGACCCGCTCGACCATCGCCATGCGCTCCGCTTCCCAGCCCTCTTTCTCGGCCTCCGAAGGCGCGTAAGCCTCGATCATGCCGGAGGTGACCTTGCCTTCGGTTTCCAGCAGGCGCTCGATTACGCGCATGCGCTGGCGCTCGGCCCAGATTTCGGCCCCCAGCGCAATGACCACCGACATCAGGTTGTCGATATGCGGGTTGCCCAGAAACACGGCAGAGTCCGTGTCTGCCGCAATGAAGGGAGCGGCTTTCGTGCGCCGCCTATCCACTTTGTCGCTCATGGCGTATTCCCCTTGAAGCCAGCAAATGCGCTGAAGCGCTGCCGCGCTAGGTTACCACTTGTTTTGCGCCGCGGCGCAGCCAGGCCTTCTCTCTGCCAGGCCAGCTCGGATTTGCTGTGGGCCGGCGGGTGATTGTGGCTCAAATCTACCGTTTGAGCCGCGGCCTTGACCGTCCAAATGAACGGGACATGACCGCATACGCCTATACTGCCTGACGGAAATCGCTGCGCGCCTGACTGTTGTTGAACGGCTGCAATACTGGACGCTTGGATTGATCGGCGGCCTGATACTGGCCCTTTTGACTGGCGCTTTCGCGATCATAGCTGCCCTGCTGCAATAGCTTCAGGCACTGCGGAAGGCTGTGGCCCATCGCTTCGGTCTCGCCGCCGGGGGGCGTTTTCGCCGAAGCGAGCGGCGCTCTGAATATGCAAGCCTTGCGCGCTTCGCTAACACGGCATTACTGATTGTCCTGGCGGTTTGCGGTTTCTTGTTGACCGTTCCGGCGGGTATGGGTAGGCTTTGCGCACTCCCGGCAACGGCAAGCAGCCGATGAGCGAGCCGCAATATTTTGATCATCCGGTACTGGATCACCTGCTGGAAACAGTGATGCAACTCGGCAGCGAGTTGTGGACCACGCGCCGCCGCCTGGCGGTGCTGGAAAAAGCGCTGGCTGAGGCCGGCGCCTTGCCGGAGGATGCCGTGGAGCTTCGCATGCCGTCCGCCGGGGAGCTTGCTGAAGAAGCGGCCCGGCGAGACGCTTTCGTCCGGCGCATATACGCCGGTTTCGCCCGGGGCGGGGAAGTGGACGAAGCCCCGCCCGAACCATAGGAATGCCGTTATGGACCGTGGACAACTTGGTGGCTTGAATCGCCTGCCATCCCTGGATGCCGAGGCCAGGCTTGGCTTCTGCCAGAGCTTGCGAACCCTGGTTACCGCCGGCGGAGTGAGCGCCAAGTCCAGGGTGGAGGCCAGCGAGGCGCTCCGCAAGGCCGGAGTGACTGCGGGAGAAGTGGATGAGATCTGCCGGGTGGCGGAGCAGTTGCCCCACGTGCAAATCCGCAACCGCATGCTTCGCAGCGTTCAGGAAATGACTTGGGATTCCGCCTTCCGCGCCCTTGACAATGACCGCGAGCGGCTGGAAAGCGAATTGCTGGAAAGCCCGGACGATTCTCAGCTGCTGCTTGACGACCGCTTTGAAACGCCGGACTATCTCAAGTTCGATTTTCATCTTCAGCCGGGGGGCTACGTGGGCGAGCCTCTTGCGGGCGAGCTGTATCACCACGGCACTCAGGCCTTCTACATGGGCATGAACGAAGGCGACGCGATTCACGGCGGGCTGGTGGCCTGCGGGCAGGAGCCGCGAACTGGCGGGGTGGAGCGCGCCCTGGACCTGGCCACCGGAATCGGACAATGCGCCACCGCGCTCAAGCAGCGTTATCCCGATGCCGAAGTGTGGGGGCTGGACCCTTCCGAACCGCTGCTGCGCTACGCCCATCGGCGCGCCCGGCGCATGGGGCTTCCGGTGCGCTTCAAGCAGGCGGCTGGCGAGTCAACCGGATTCGAGGATGGCTATTTCGACTTGGTGAACAGCTACATCCTGTTTCACGAGGTTCCGTTCAAGGTCACCGAGGCCGTCATTGGCGAGATGCGCCGCATTCTCCGGCCCGGCGGAGTGTTGAACATCTACGACTTTCCCGCCGGCGATCCGATGCCTCCGGAAACACGCTACATGTTTGAGCATGATCACCGCGACAATGGCGAACGCTGGTCGATCGAGTTGATGGAAAGCGACTTTGACGGCGCGCTGCGTTCGGCGGGCTTCGAGATTACGCCGGGCCCACGCCAGTTCCTGGTGGTCAAGACCTGGCACTGCCACAAGCCGGCGCAGCCCGGCCCCAGGGATGGCGCGTAGCTTTCCTGCGCATCGGCATCCGGCTCGTTTCGCATCTGCTGCCGCCGCTGTTCTTGTTGCAGCCTGCGGCGGCTCGGGGTCTGGCGAGCCGCCTGCGAACCCGCCCAGCCTCAACGTTTCGGCAACGAGCGTCGCTGCCGAGGCGGCGGGTGGAAATGTTTCCGTGGATGTGTCCAATGGAGGAGGCGGGATGCTGAACTGGAGCGCCTCCATCCCCGCAAGCGTGGATTGGGCGCGTATTTCAAGCGGCGCCAGCGGCGCCAATTCCGGGACCATCGAGATCGAAGTCGATGCCAATTCGGGCGCTGCGCGCGAATTTGAATTAACCGTGTCGGCCACCGGAGCGGGCATGCGCGCCATTGCCGTAAGTCAGGCGGAGGCGCCTGCGGTTCTTGAGTTTACGGCGGCCAGCGCCGAGCTGGACGGGGAGGGCGGAAGCATTTCCCTTGCGGTGCGGAACGCCGGCCACGCAACGATGCAATGGAGCGCCAGCCTGCCGGACGGTCTGGACTGGGCCTACATCGAGAGTGGGGAGGAAGGCAGCGACGCGGGCGAAGTGGTGGTTCGTTACAGCCTCAACGGCGGCGCCGAGCGCGCCCTTGAAGTGACCGTAACGGCATCGGCCGCCGCCAATTCGCCCCAATCCCTTACCCTGAGCCAGGAATGGTTCGCCTCGTCGGCCTGCGCGTATTCCGCCGCCCGCCAGGAAGCTTTCGACCTGATGCGGATTTGGTATTACTGGAACGATGAGCCCGAGCAGCGGTCTCGTTACGGCGGAGTGGTTCTTGAGGACTATGGCACTCTCGACAGCCTGCTGGACGAGTTGCGCTGGAAGCCGGAAACCTACGACCGCAATTTCACCTATTGGAGCACCGCGGCGCAAACGGACATGGTGTTCGCCGCGCAGGCCTATATTTTCGGCTTTCGGCTGCGGGCCGTGGCCGATGCAAGCGACAGCCTGCTGTATTTCGAGGTTCTCGACGTGTATGCGAACGCGCCGGCGGACAATGCGGGGCTTGAGCGAGGCGACAGGATTGTGGGCCTGAACGGCAAGCCGGTCGATACCCTCACCCCGGCTCAGGCCGGCGCGGAATTGGGCCCCAACGAGGAGGGCTTCGAGGTGCGCTTCGAGGTGGAAAAGCTATCGGGCGAGATTCGTAATTTCAGCATGGCCAAGGCGCTTGTCAGCGTGCCTACGGTCCCGGAGGAGCACGCCAGGGTATTGGATACGGATGCCGGAAAAGTGGGCTACTTGCATTTTCGGACCTTCTTTGGGGACGCCAACGAGCGCCTGTTGCAGGAATTCGCCCAATTCAACGCCGCCGGCGTGAAGAACCTGATCGTGGACCTGCGCTACAACGGCGGAGGAAGCGTGCCGATCGCCCATGGCCTGGCCACCCTGATTGGAGGCCCGGAACTCTACGAGAACCCGGCGCGAACAGTGATGTCGCGGAGAGTTCACAATGCGTTGCTGCGCTTGGAAGGATTTGACAGCACGACCTATTTCGGATGCGGCGCCTATCCCACGCCGGAATGGGCCGGGCGCTGCGAAAACGAATCGGCCATACGGGATGTGGAGAATGTGGTGTTCATTACCAGCAGGAATTCCGCTTCGGCCAGCGAACTGGTTATTACCGCGCTTCAGCCGCACGAGAATGTGGCTGTGGTGGGAGAGCGCACGTATGGCAAACCCGTGGGGCAATACGGGCTGCGCTTTTGCCTGGCCAACCGGAATGATTTCAACACGCGCCGGGCGGATCTTTGGGCCGTGGCCTTCGCGACCGTAAACGCTGAGGGTTTTGAGGACTACTACGAGGGCATTCCGGCAACCGAAGGCTGCCAGGTGGAGGACGATCTCACTCGCCCGCTGGGAGACCCCGCGGAAGCCCGGCTGGCCGCCGCATTACGGTACCTCGAAACCGGAAGTTGCGGCGCTGCGCCCGCGCCTTCGCGTCTGGCCGCGCAACGCGCCATGGCGCGTCCGGCCCCGGCGCGGGACCCGGTCGCGCAGTTCCTTGGCCATTGATGCCCGATTTGCGAGGATGAGTTTCCTCGGGGGCGGCCCCGGCCCCGGACAACCTCAGGCGGCGCGCGCCTGCAGTTGGGCCGCGGCCTGCTGGCCGATCAAACGGCCGAAGCTCATTGCCGGCATCAGCGACATGCCGCCCACGAAGGCGGCGCCGGAAAGCCGGGTGAAGCCCAGGATTTCGCCGGCGGCGTAAAGGCCGCTGATGGGCGCTCCTGATTTGCCCAGCACCTGGAGGTGCTGGTTCACGTTCAGGCCACCCGGGCTGATAACGGTTACGCCCACCGCCTCTATCCCGTAAAACGGCGGTTTTTCGATCCGGCGCGGCAGGAAAAGGCGGTTGAATTCAGGGTCGTTTCTGTTGTCCACGGCATCGTTGTAGCGCTGCGCCGCGGCGGCCAGGTTGGCCGGCGGAATATCGAACCGGCCGGCCAACTCTTCTATGCTGTCCGCTTTCTGAAACGCGGGGTGGGTGTTGAAATCGGGCCGCAGGTCGCGTCCCTGCTTGTTCAGCACGCCCATTTCCGGAGCGTTTTGGCGAATGCCCTCATCAAACACCATGACCATGCGCATGCCCGGCTGATTCAGCAGCGCTGATTCGCTGTAGTGGATGCTTGGATGGTCCTCGCGCAGGAAACGCTTGCCCTGGCCGTCCACATAGATTTCCCAGGGCGCCCGGTAGGCCGGGGCGAGACTGAAGAACCAGGCGCTCAGAGGGTTGCCGGGTTCGGTGAGGAAGCCTGCGAAGGTGCAGAGGAAGCGGTCCGTGTGATCGACCATGGCGCCGATTTCCCTGGCCGCGATAATGCCTTCGCCGCGGGAATAGGGATTGCAGTGCGAGTGCAGCGGCCATGGCGTAACTTCATTCCAAAGTTCGGGGTTGGCTGCGTAGCCGCCGGTTGTGAGCGCTACCCTGGGGGCGTGGAATTCCAGCGCCTGGCCGGCCGTTGTTTCCGCCCGAACGCCGATTACCGCGCCGGACTTGGACGTAAGCAGCCCGGTCATCCGGGTTTGCAGGCGGAGATCAATGGCGCCGGAAGCGACCAGTTCCCGATGCGCGGGCTCAATGACCTTGAGGATGGAGATGCCCTGCTCGCTGCCCCACACGTAGCGGCGCGTGGCGTAAGGCTCATGCACCATGCCAGCCACCGGGGTTTCAGGCGCCAGCTGCAGGCCCAGGTCCATCAGCCAATGCAGGGTCTCCGCGGCATTGCCCGTGGCCAGCCGCCCCAGCACCGGGTCAATTCCGCCGTGAGCGATGCGCTGGGCATCCTGGTAGTGCTCTTCGGCGCTGTCCTCAATGCCCAGCGCAGCCTGCTGGCGGGTGCCGGCGGCGCTGATTTGGCCGGATGACCAGTAGAGCGTGCCTCCTACCCGGCTGTCGGCTTCGATTTGCAATACCCGGGCGCCGCCCTGGGCGGCGAAGATGGCGGCCGGCAGCCCTGCCGAGCCGGCCCCGACAACGATCAGGTCGCAGTGCTGTTTCATGATTTCTTTCCGGCCAGGCTGAGAAGAGGCTTGATGAGATCGATGGGCAGCGGAAAAATGATGGTGCTGCTGCCTTCGCTGGCCACCTCAGTGAGGGTTTGCAGGTAGCGCAATTGCAAGGCTTGTCCCTGCTCGGACAGCTTGCCTGCCGCCTCCGCCAGTTGCGACGCCGCCTGCCGCTCGCCCTCGGCGTGAATCACCTTGGCCCGCCGGGCGCGCTCCGCCTCGGCCTGGGCGGCGATGGCCCGGATCATGCTTTCGTCCAGGTCCACATGCTTGATTTCCACGTTCGACACCTTGATGCCCCAGGCATCGGTGTGCTGGTCGAGGATCTTCTGAATGTCCTGGTTCAACTTGTCGCGCTCGGAAAGCATTTCGTCCAGCTCGTGCTGCCCAAGCACCGAGCGCAGCGTGGTTTGCGCCAGCTGACTGGTGGCCTCGAACACGTTGGCCACCTGGATGATGGCCCGCTCCGGGTCCAGAATGCGGAAATAGACCACGGCGTTGACTTTCACCGACACGTTGTCGCGGGAGATTACGTCCTGAGTCGGCACATCCATCACGATCACGCGCAGATCAACCCGCACCATTCTCTGGATGAACGGGATGACGATAATCAAACCAGGGCCCTTGACCTTCCAGAAACGGCCGAGCAGAAAGATAACGCCCCGCTCGTACTCCGAGAGAATCCGCACCGACGCTACGATGAGCGCCAGCAGGATTGCGGAGGCTACTAGAACTGGAAATGTGAACATTATGAACTCCTTATCCTGTTTTTCTCAACAAAGTAAAAAAGTTTCTTCGCAGTGGCTGGGCAGCAGGGGAGTCAGCGACTTCCAACTCCAGCCCGTCCACCGCCTGAACGTAGAGCTGCTGTCCTTCGGTGACCGGCGAGGCGCTGCTGGCATGCCAGCGCTCGCCTTGCACCAGCACCGCGCCGGCGCCCTCGAAATCCTCCAGCGCCACCGCCCTGCGGCCCACCAGGCTTTCCCGGCCGCTTACCACCGGCCGCTGCCGGCTTTTCGCCAGCACCAGCACCAGGCCCAGCATAAGCAGCCCGGCCGCAAGCCCTACGCCTGCGATCAGGCGCAACGGCGCCTCGAAGCCGGGCACTCCGGTGTTGAACAGCATGATCGAACCGGTAACGAAAGCCACTACTCCTCCTAATCCCAGCACCCCGAAACTGGGCGTGAGCGCTTCCGCAATGATAAGGCCCACCCCCAGAACCATGAGCGCCAGCCCGGCGTAATTCACCGGCAGCACGCTCAGCGCGTAGGCAGCGAGCAACAGGCAGATTACGCCCACGATGCCCGGCACCAGGGAGCCTGGGTTGTAGCCCTCCAGCAGCAAGCCGTACAGGCCCACTATAACCAGCAGGTAAGCGACGCTGGGATTGGTAAGAATCGACAGCAGGCGGGTGCGCCAGCCGGGTTCCAGGCGCTCGATTTCAGCTTGCGCGGTGTTCAGCGCAACGGTCTCGCCGTTGAGGTCCACCTCGCGTCCGTGGGCTTGCTCCAGCAGGTCCCGAACATCGCTGGCGATGAAATCGGCCACGTTCCTCTCCACCGCCTCGCTGGCTTCCAGGGTAACGCCTTCGCGCACTGCCTGCTCCGCCCAATCGGCATTGCGTCCCCGCTGGCGGGCCAGCGAGCGGATGTAGGACACCGAATCGTTGATGATCTTGCGCTGCATGGCCTCGGCATTGGGGTCTTCGGCGCTTTCCGCGTCTTCTTCGTTTTGCTCCTGCTCTTCGCCATCGGACTGCGCATCGCCATCCCTGGCGGAAGATTCCTGTTCAGAACCGGATGGCGGCTCTTCTTCCGAAGCAGCGGACTGGCCCTCTTCGGACGATGCCGGCGCGCGCAATAAAAGCGAACCGGCCGGCAGGCGGGCGGCCCAACCCGCATTGTTCGGGCTTGTACCGCCCATGCTTACCGGGGTGGCTGCGCCCAGGGTGGTGGCTTTCGACATGGCCGCCACGTGGCTGGCGTACAGGATGTAGGTTCCGGCGCTGGCCGCGCGGGCGCCGTTGGGCGTTACGAACACGGCAACCGGCACCTCGGAGGCGAGGATTTCCTTGATCATGCCGCGCATCGGCTCCAGCAGGCCGCCGGGCGTGTCCAGCTCCAGCACCAGGATGCTGGCATCGCGCTCCCGGGCGGTTTTCAGGCTGTCCACGAAATACTCCGCGGTGGCCACTCCGATGGCGTCGTTGATGGCAAGCACCAGCGCCACGCCGGGGGGTTGGGGGCTATCCTGCTCCTCGGGCGCATCCTGCGCGGTTCCGGCGCGCCAGAAAATGGCGGCGGAGAGGCTCAGCGCAGCGAGCCAGAAAAGCAGCTTGCGGGCGTTCAACAGCGCTTTCATAAAGGGGCGGAATCATAGCATGAGCTAAGGATTCGCCGTTAAAATTCAAAATGCCTTCAGTTGTTGATTGCGAGGGCGGGGCAACCCCATGAAACCTTTTCCCGTCACCGGATGGAGACCGGACAGTTGGCGCGGCCGCGAAACCGCCCAGCAGCCGGAGTACGGCGAGCCCGGCGCGCTGGAAGCGGCGCTGCGCGAACTCGCCGCCTTGCCGCCTATCGTGACCAGCTGGGAAGTGGAGTCCCTGCGCGGCTCGATCGCCGCGGCGCAACGAGGCGAGGCTTTCGTGCTGCAGGGGGGCGATTGCGCGGAGACCTTCCAGGAATGCAGTTCCGACATCATCGTGGCGCGGCTGAAGGTTCTGCTTCAGATGAGCCTGGTATTAAGCTATGGACTGCGCAAGCCCATCGTCCGCATTGGCCGCATGGCCGGGCAATACGCCAAGCCGCGCTCCCAGCCTCTGGAATCCCGCAAAGAGGTTTCGCTGCCGAGTTTCAGGGGTGATTTGGTCAACCGCGAGTCTTTCACTTCCGGCGACCGCGAGCCGGACCCGCAACTGCTTTTGCGAGGCTACGAACGCGCCGCCCTGACGCTGAACTTCGTTCGCTCGCTGGTGGACGGAGGGTTCGCGGACCTGCATCATCCGGAAAACTGGAACCTCGACTGGGTTGGCCATTCGCCCCAGTCGGAAGCCTACGAGGCGATCGTCGATCGGATCAGGCGCTCGCTGGACTTCATCGAGCATTCCACCGGACGCGACCTGAGCCGCTTGCGGCGCACCCACTTCTATACCTCGCACGAAGGGCTGCTGCTCCACTACGAGCAGGCCCAAACGCGGCTGCTGGCGCATCGCGGCCTCTGGTACAACCTCACCACGCATTTCCCGTGGATTGGCATGCGCACGGCGCAACTCGACGGCGGCCACGTGGAATTTTTCCGCGGCGTGGCCAATCCCATCGGCATCAAGATTGGCCCCGCCATGACTCCCGAGTGGCTCTTGGAGTTGCTCAGGGTGCTGAACCCGGACAATCGGGCGGGCCGGATTACGCTCATTCACCGCATGGGTTCGGGCAGGGTGGGGGAATTGCTGCCGCCTTTGATCGAGGCTGTTCGGCGCGAAGGCGCGCGAGTGTTGTGGATGTGCGACCCCATGCACGGAAATATCGAAACGACCGCCAATGGGCGCAAAACCCGGCGCCTTGAGCGGATCGAGGAAGAACTCGCTCAGGCTTTCGACGCGCACGCCGAAGCCGGCACCTGGCTGGGCGGCGCGCACCTGGAGCTGACCGGCGAGAACGTGACCGAGTGCGTGGGCGGGGCCCGCGGCCTGGACGAGGCGGACCTGGACAAGAGCTACCGCACTCAGGTGGACCCGCGCCTGAACTACGAGCAGGCCATGGAGTTGGCCATGCTGATTTCGCAAAAGGCGGCATCCTAGCGCCGATGAGCGCCGGCAACGAGGCCAGGTTCGATCCCAAGCTGTTTCTCCAGAGCCTGACGCAGGGCTGCGGCGTTTACCGCATGCTGGACCCGGCCGGCGCCGTTCTCTATGTGGGCAAGGCCAAGAACTTAAGGCGCAGGGTGGCGTCCTATTTCGGTTCGCGCAGCCATCAGCCGCGAATCCGGAAGCTGATGAACCGCGCGCAGCGCGTGGAAGTGACCGTTACCGGAACGGAACAGGAGGCGCTGCTGCTGGAATGCACCCTGATTAAGCGTCACCGGCCGCGCTTTAACGTGTACTTGCGCGACGACAAGAGTTATCCGTATGTGTACGCCTCTATCCGCGAGCCTTTTCCCCGGTTTGCATTTCACCGCGGCGCGCGGCGCGGCAAGGGCCGTTACCTGGGGCCATACTCCAATGCCGCGGCGGTTCGCGACGCGCTCGGCCAGGCGCAGAAGCTGTTCCGCATCCGCCTTTGCGAGAACTCCTATTTCCGGCACCGTCAAAGGCCCTGCCTGCAATACCAGTTGAACCGCTGCACGGCGCCGTGCGTGGGGATGGTCAGCGAAGAGGAATACGCGGCCGATGCCCGCCAGGCCCTTCTGTTTCTGGAGGGCAAGAACGACGCGGTGCTTGAGGACCTGCTGGCGAGGATGGAACAGGCTTCGGCCAACCTGGAATATGAAAGGGCGGGCCAGCTGCGCGACCGGGTGGCCGCCTTGCAGCGCATCCAGGCCAGTCAATCGGTGGCCGGCGGCGCGGCCCGCGACCTCGACGTGGTGGCCGTGGAGGAAAGCGCAGGGCTGTACTGCGTGGCCGTGCTGTGGATACGGCGGGGGACGCTGACGGGCAGCCGGCTTTTCTACCCTAGGGTGGTGCCGGGAGTGGATTCCGAGGAGGTATCAAGCGCCTTCATCGCGCAGCACTATTTTGAGCGCGGCGCGCCGCGCGAGGTGATCAGCAGCGGGCCCGTCGAGCGCCGGGAGATGCTGGAGAGCGCGCTGGCTCTCAAAAGCGGCCATACGGTCGCAGTGCGCTGGCGGGTTCGCGGATGGCGGCGGCGCTGGGTCGAACTGGCGCGCAGGAATGCTCAGGAGGGCGCCTTGCAGCAGGCTCGCGGCGCGCGGAATTTGGCCGCTCAACTGCGGGCGCTGGCCAAAGAGCTGCGCCTGATGCGCCCGCCGGAACGGATCGAATGCTTTGATATCAGCCATACCGGCGGGGAGGCTCCCGTTGCCTCCTGCGTCGTCTTCACCTCGGAAGGCGCCAGCCGCGCCGAGTACCGCCGTTTCAACATAAAAGGCGCAGCCAGCGGCGACGACTATGGCGCCATTGCCGAGGCGGTTCGCCGCCGCTACAGCCGGCAGGTTCGCGAGGACGGCGCCTTGCCGGAACTGCTATTGGTGGACGGCGGACGCGGCCAACTTGCCGCGGCGCGCGCCGAACTGGAAGCGCTGCGCCTTGGGGACATGCCGGTTGCTGCGGTGGCCAAAGGTTTTGGACGGCGCAGCGGCAGGGAAAGGATATACATGTCCGGCCTGGAGCGTCCCCTGCTCCCGGGGCCGGATTCATCGGCGCTCAAGCTGATTGCGCGCATACGCGACGAAGCTCATCGGCTTGCCCTTGAGGGGCACCGCCAGCGCAGGCGCGGCGTGCGCCGGTCGTCGGTCCTCGAAGAAGTGCCCGGTCTGGGTCCCAAACGCCGCCGCCGGATCCTGCGCCATTTCGGCGGCCTGCGCGGCGTGCAGGCCGCCGCCTTGGAGGACTTGCGAAAGTTGCCAGGAATCGGTCCCGAACTGGCGCAGCGCATCTACGCCGCCCTGCATTAACCCCTATCCCTCTTAGTTCCCAGGCGCTGCGCCTTCTCTGGCACTTTGCCTCATGCGTGTCTGTGCTCGTTTCACGGCAGGCGCGGCTATGCGTTCGCCGGCGCGCATTCGCGTTGCTCCCTCGCCTCCTCGCCCCCC
>RKRP01000035.1 GCA_007571315.1 Gammaproteobacteria bacterium | reverse complement strand
TTGATGATTCGCCCGAAATCTACAAGCAGCTTGGAGTCAACGGAATCCCTACCGTCATCTTCTTCAACGAGGGCCGGGAAGAGGATCGGATTATCGGGCCGCAGAGGCGGGAACTCTACGTCAGGTTCCTGAACACGATGATCGAAGGCGGCGACATGCTCGCCACGCGCCTGGAGCTGCTGCAACAGGACGAGTACCGGGAGCACTTCATTCTCTCGCGCGAACTGGGCGATATCGAGGCCATCCTTGCGCACCGCCCCGGCCTGCTGGTCGAGCCTTTTGCCGATGGCCGCACGCCTCTTTCCGCGGCAATCCGGCGCCCCAGCATCCGCCAGCAGGAACTGATTCAGCTGATCCTTTCGCGGGACCCGGCCATCAGGCTGCATGACCTCATGGGCATTGGCCGTTGCGACGAGTTCGTGGCGGCGGTCGAGGCCGATCCCGGGCTGGCGAACCAACCCGATGTGGACGGCGCCACGCCTCTGTGGCTGGGGCTGATGGGAAGCGTCAGGGAACGCGACGACCGCTGCGCCCGCGCGCTGTTGGCTGCGGGCGCTCAGCCGGCAGGAGGCAACTTGCCCTTCCACCTGCCGCAGGTTGTGGTCTTTTACGAAGATCCTGAGCTCCTGGACGCATTACTTGAGCACGGCATGAATCCCGGCGAGGCCAACGAACAGGGAATGAACGCGCTCCATCTGGCGGCGATGTACGGCTACTACTCACTCGTCGAGCGGCTGCTTGCGCATGGAATGGACCCGGCAGCCCGCAACGGCGAAGGAGAAACGGCTGCGGAAATGGTGCGAAACCAACTGGAGCGGCGCGCCGAGCGGTGGAGCGAGCGCGGTCTTGCCGAATCTCAGGAAATGCAGGCGGCGATGCGTGAGTCCGATGAAAATTCGCGCAGAATGCTGGAACTGCTGGAGGCGGCGCAGACCTGATCCCGCGCTCAGGCAGCGACCGGCACGGAAGCTGGACCCCCTTCGGGGTTACGGCAGCAGCACTGTCGAGCCGGTGGTGCGCCGGGCCGCGGCATCCTCGTGCGCCCGGGCCGCCTCGCGCAAGGGGTAGCGCTGGCCAATCGTGATCGAAAGCGCGCCTGAGGCGACTTGCTCGAACAGCGTGGCGGCCGCGGCGCGCAAGTCTTCCTCCGTGGTCACGAAATCGAACAATACCGGGCGGGTCAGCTTGAGCGAGCCGCGCCGCGCCAGTTCCATGGGCGCGAACGGTTCCACCACGCCTGTAGCGTTTCCAAAAGTCACCATCGTGCCGCGGGGGCGCAGGCAATCCAGCGACTGATAAAAGGAGTCCCTGCCCAGCGAGTCGTACGCCGCGGCCACGCCGCCGCCGCTCAACTCGCGCACGCGGGTCACGAAATCAGGATCGTCGCCCAGCACGACATCCGCGCAGCCCGCCTTCCGGGCGATATCGGCCTTGGCGCTGCTGCCCACCACGCCGATCACATGCGCGCCAAGCGCCGCCGCCCACTGCGCGGCAATCTGCCCCACCCCGCCGGCGGCCGCGTACAGGAGAACCGGGTCGCCCGGCTGCACGGCATAGCTGTGGTGCAGCAAATACCAGCTCGTAAGCCCTTTGAGGATCATCGAGGCCGCCTGCTCGTAGCTCACCTCGGCCGGCAGCGGGACAATGCGGTCGGCCGGATAGATCCGTTCCTCAGCGTAGGCCCCTACCGGCGGCGTGCAGTACGCGACGCGGTCGCCGGCGCGGATGCCCTTCACGCCCTCGCCCACCGCCAGCACGTCGCCGGCGCCCTCGGAACCCAGGCCGCTGGGATATTCCAGAGGATAGACCCCGGCGCGGAAGTAGATGTCGATGAAATTGAAGCCGAGCGCCTGGTTGCGCAGCAACACCTGGCCCGGCCCCGGAGCGCCCACCTCCACGGCGCGCCACTCCATCACTTCCGGGCCGCCCGCCCGGTCCACCTGAATTGCGTACGGCATACCGCGATTTTATCCCTGCTGGTCCGGGCGCGCCCGGACAATGGCGGCCAGCGCAAGCAGGATGGGCGCCAGAGAAGCATACAGCACGGCATCCCAGCCTAGCGCCTGCATCACCACGCCGGCGCCCAGGGATCCTGCGGCCGCGGTGCCGAAGATGGTGAAATCGTTCAGCGCCTGAACTCGAAAGCGCTCGGCGGGACGGTGGGCGCGCGCCAATAGCGCTGTGCCGCCCACATACAGAAAGTTCCAGCCGAATCCCAGCAGCGCCATTGCCGCGCCATAGTGGAGAATGTGCCGTCCTGCCAGCCCGGCGATAAGCGTCGCGCCCAGAAGGGCCGCGCCGGCCGCCATGATCCGGCCAACGCCAAAGCGTCCAATCAGATAGCCGGACACCAGCGAAGGAAGATACATGGCCAGCACGTGAGTCTGGATAATGTTCGCGGTCGCCTGCAGCGAGTGCTTATCCACAACGTGCATCGCCAGGGGGGCGGCGGTCATCACGAATGACATCACGCCCTGCCCGATCGCGGCCCCCGTAACCGCGGCGATAAAGAGCCGGCCCCGCGCAATAGCGCGCAGCGGGCGGGCTTCCCCGGCGCTGCCGCCGCCAGCCGCAAACGATGTTGGCCGCGACGCCAGAAGCGCGGCGGCGGCGAGCAGGTAGCAACCGGCGATAACGGCGAATGCGCCGCCAAACGGCACGCGCGGCATCCACAGCTCGCCCCGCGCAACCAGGCCGGGACCCAGCACCGCGCCCAGCATGGACCCCACCAGCACCACCGACACGGCCTTAGGGCCGGACGCCGCGCTTACGCTCTCCATCGCCGCAAACCGGTATTGCTGGGAAAAAGCCGCCGCGCAGCCAACCATCACCGTGGCGGCGCAAAACAGGACAAAACTCCGGATTGCGATCGCAGCGATCGCCAGGCCGGCGCCCAGAGCGCCCGCTGCCGCACCCAGAGCGAACCCGCGCGCGCGGCCAATGCGGGCCATGGTCCAGGATGCAAGAATCGTGCAAAACGCCGTGCCAACAATCAGCAGCGAGATTGGCAGAGTCGAAAGGGCCGGATCAGCCGCCAGTTCCCTCCCGACAATACCCCCTATGGTGACCAGGGACACAACTCCGGCAACGGCGGCGGCCTGCGCCAGAACCAGGATCGCCAGATTGCGGTTTAGAAGCTCGGAACGAATGGGCCAGCCCACCATTTCCTTAAAAAACCGTTGCGCAGGCAACGGCCAGGCACGGCGCGCCATGCCTGGTAATAACCGTCGCGATGCCGTCGCGACTGGCCGTTAGCAATATGGAGAAAAGCTCTGCCCGCGCTTCCTCTACTGTTTGGAGCTTGTTCCGCACGCGGCCTCCCGGACTTTATCCAGGCGAAACTGTAATCTCTGCGCAGCGCTTGTCAAAGGCGCCGCGCTGCAAGTTGACCGCATCGCATTGCCAATGCTATAAGGAGAACTTGGAAGGACAGGCCACCGGGGCAGTCCATGGAATTTGTAAAGGAGGACGAAAATGACTCAGCAAGCATACGATGTGTTTTCAGAAAGGAGGCGCCTGGAATCGGCAGGAGTTCCTGCGGCGCAGGCGGAAGCGATATTGGGAAGCGTAGGCCGCGCAGCAACTGTCAATGAAAAGTGGAAGCGCAAGCTGGACCACGTTCACAGCAGCGTTAGCAAGCTTGAGAGCGATATGGCCACGCTCAAGGCTGATATGGCCATGCTCAAGGCTGATGTGGCCACGCTCAAGGCTGATGTGGCAGTGCTCAAGCGCCAAATGAACGAAACGGCCACCACCAAGGATGTCGAGGCTGCTTTTGCCATCTTGCGGGCCGATATTTATCGCGCTCTATGGGCTCAGAGTCTTGCGCTTGGCACGCTAATCCTTGGGCTGGCCGTGCTCGTAGCTACAGTCGCAGTGTTCTGAGCGCCAGCCGGATATCGCATCCAGGAAAGAAGCGAAAGCCCGCCGCTCCTCTGCCACGCACTAAGCCATCCATTGCGCAAACTGCGATATGCGAGCGAACAGGCCCGCAGGCGCGAGCTCTTCGGCTACAATGCGCGGCCATGGCGAATTCACCACAAGCTGCCAAACGCGCCCGTCAGGCCGTCCAGCGCCGCGCGCGCAATATGTCGATGCGCTCGAGGTTGCGCTCGGCCATCTCCCGGGCAGCGCGCGCGATCGATTCCGGCAACACGGAACAGGCCGCGGCCGCCTACCGCGATGCCCAACCCGTAATCGACTCCATGGCAGGCAAGGGCATCATCCGCCCCAACAAGGCCGCCCGCCACAAAAGCCGCCTCAACAAACGCCTGAAAGCCCTCTCGGCGGAATAAATCCGGCCTCGGCCTGCTGTTCCAGCCTCCGCATGGCGGCAGCAGCCAGCGCTGCCGTCCCCTGGCCGGTCAAAGCTGAAATCGTGAACATCGGCGCCCGCCAATCCAGGCGGCGGGACAGTTGCGCGCCCAGCTCCCCCGCTTCCTCAGCCGGCACAAGATCCGCCTTGGTCAGCACCAGCCAGCGCTCCAGAGCGGCAAGCCGCCCGTCGAACGCCGCCAGTTCAGCGGCGATCGTGATTACGGATTCGGCCAGCGCATCCGCGTTCGCCGCGCCGCCTTCGGCCCCCGGCAACTCAATCAGATGCAGCAGCAGCCGGGTGCGCCGCAAATGCCTCAGAAAACGTGCCCCCAGGCCAACCCCGGCAGCGGCGCCGGGCAGCAAGCCGGGAATGTCGGCCATCACGAAGCTC
>RKRP01000021.1 GCA_007571315.1 Gammaproteobacteria bacterium | reverse complement strand
AGAAATTCCCCGCCATTCCCGCCTCGATCCTCAAAATTGGCTTACTCCAGCCTCGGCGAGGATTTTATCCGCCCAACGCTGACAGTTCTTGTTCAGCAGGTGGTACGCAGGAGGAGCCGCCTCGTCCGCTTCAATCATGGCGGCTGCGGCGAGATAGTCCGCTTCTTCCACCGTCTGCGGCGAACAGCTTGATGGAACCGGCGAAAGCGCCTTGATCGTTCCAGGCACCGTGGGCATAGACACACTCACGCTTATTGGAGGAATGTTCCCCCAGTTGTAGTCCCACCTCACTTCCGGCGTAAATGCGGCAATGGCGCTCACCGGGTGAAACCCGGCGCCCTCATATCCGAAATCCGCAGGCTCCCCGGCGGCATCCATGCCCCAGACCACGTCATGATGCGTCACATAGAATTTGTTGACCTGACCCTGAACGATCTCAAGGATTTCTTCCACTGTTTCGTCAATCAATTGCCTGAAAGCTTCCAGAGAATCCCAATCGGGAAGAGGTATGTCTGATTCCGTTGGCAAATAGGGAACGGCGAGAACTCGCACGCATCGGCCAAATTTGTAAGCATCCTGGTCTTCCTCGGGCTCTTCCGGCGGCGACAGCACCGGCAGGAGGGGCAAGGGCAGAGGCCAGGGAACAGCCAGCGGCTGCGGCGGAGACCAGAAAGATAGCCGGAACGCCGGCGGGTTGATCCGCTTCGCGGTAACCACAATCTCTTCTATTTGCAAGGGGGCCTCCACAATCTCCGCCCCGCTATCCTGCGCCACGCAAATTGAGGGCTGCCACGAAAAAAACGGAGCCGCTCCCTGCTCAACGAAGTAATGCGCATCAGCGCAAATAAAGCCCACGCTGCAATCGGCGTCCAGGTTGCACGGCCAGCCTAAACTCCCGGGCTGAGCCAGCGCTTCCGCCTCATCCTCATCCTCGGAGGAAGAGGAATGCAAGGGGGCGCAGGGCGCAACGATCAGCGCCGCCAGCAAGATTTTGGCGGAGGCCTTCCACCTGGCGGAATCCATTCCGAAGAAATGTTTCCGTCTGCTCACTACCCCCCTCCTTCTCCCGTCACATTGCGCCCCTGCGGGCCTCCCCAATACGTCCCCGCAATCTTCCATGCTTGCGCATGGCCCCCCAAAGGCGCATCGTTTGCCAAACCGCCTGCCCAATAATACGCTAGCGCCCGCACGTGCCGGAACCCGGACACCAGGCCCCTCCTGCGTACCACCTGCGGAATCAAAACTGTCAGCATTGGACGGATAAGATTCTCGGCCAGGCCACGGCTGGCCACGGCCTCATAAGCAAGTTAAACAGCAAGTGGCTTTATGTGCTTGACACAGCTAGCGGCGAGGTGGTTTTCAAGCTCTCAACAAGATACACAGACCCTGATATCCACCGTTTGCATAACGTGCTGCCGAGCCAGCCGACGGCGGATGATGTGGGCCGGTTCAACGGCGCTTTCTTCGCGGGCGGCGACAAGCTGGTGGTGCGGCGGCTGCGGAAGGGGGAAGACGGCTCTCTGGGCAGCCTGGGCAAGGGACCGGTGCTTTTCGATGTGTATGACATGTAGTGCAGCGAAAGCCAAGCATCGGATTTCCCGCAGCGCCCGGACCGGCGCTGCGAACCGCGGGGCGCCTGCACGCTGAAGAAGGCTGCGCTCCGACCGAGCAGCAGTGCTGCGGCAAGTTCGAGGTATTATTTAGCGGCCATGTTCGAGGGGGATGTCATGAGGCCTCCTTCCGAAGTAAGGAGAGCCATGATGTCTGAACACGCACCATTCCGCACGCTCGCAGTCCTGCTGCTTTGTCTTGTTGCCCCCCCCCCTCTGCTCCTGGCTCAGGATGCCGGGGAAAATGATTCCGAGGAGGCCGCGGAGCTTGGGACGCAGACCGTCACCGGCAGCCGGTTGCGCGGCGGCCTGAGCGCTTCGCCGGTCCTCGTGCTCACCCGCGAGGAAATTGATCGGCGGGGCCTGCTGGATATCGAGGATGTCGTTCGCTACATCCCGCAGAACTACTCGACCATCACCTCGGGGGGCAGCTTTGATTACCAATCGCCAAGATTCTCTCAAGGCTTGGTCACCATCAATCTGCGGGGCCTGGGCGAGGGCTCCACGCTGGTGCTGGTCAACGGAAACCGCATATCGGCCTCGCCGGCCGAAACAGGCACATTCACCGATGTTTCCACTATTCCTTTCAGCGCGATCGACAGAGTGGAGGTGCTGACCGACGGCGCCAGCGCCATATACGGTTCGGATGCCGTCGGTGGCGTAGTGAACTTTATTCTGAGGACGGACTACCAAGGCGCGGAATCCACTTTGCGCTATGAGAGCAGCAGTTCCGAAGGCCACGGCAAAATTGTGGAGCAGACTCTGGGGCTAACCTGGGACACCGGGTCGCTGCTTGCAACGGCCAATTTCCGAAGAGAGGACGCTGTGCTGGCAGCCGATGCCGGAATCGATATCGATGGCGATTACCGTGAGCAAGGCGGGCGGCGGTTTCCGGCCAACTACACGCAGCCTCCCCAGCTGCTGCGGTTTGGACCGTTCCCTCCCAACGCGCCCCCGGGAACCCGCGTAGCCATGCTTCCTCCCGGGGATGGCACCAACATCAACCTGGACGACATTCTCTATGTGAGCAATGAGGAGTGGCAAACCCGCACCGGCAATTACGAGAAAATCCCGAGCGGCGCAGCATTGCTGGGCCCCAGCGAAGCCACTCCTTCAGGCGATCATCTGGCTACCTACCTGAACTTCACGCAACAACTCACGAGCAACATTTCGCTTGCGCTGGATGCCATCTACAGCGAACAGGACGACTCGCAAGAGTCGCACGGGCAATCCATCAGCGGAATTGTGCCCCCCAGCAACTATTACAACACGCTGGGCGTTCCTGTTTACGTCGCCTACAGCCTGCAGCGCGAAATCGCGGACGGAAAGCTGCGTCCCTTCGTGCGCTTTAC
This sequence comes from Gammaproteobacteria bacterium, assembly GCA_007571315.1. GTDB lineage: Bacteria > Pseudomonadota > Gammaproteobacteria > Steroidobacterales > Foliamicaceae > Foliamicus. The sequence goes on along the minus strand of RKRP01000021.1, from coordinate 1,764 downwards.
GGAAACAGACCGTTACGATGTTTCAGGCAGCATCCGGTGGGACCTGCCTGTTGGGGATTGGCAGGCCAGGCTGGGCTACACCTACGGCAAGAATTCCATATACAACACGTACTTCGGCACGCTGCTATCGCGTTCGCCCGAATTCCGGGCCGCGCTCGCCAGTCCGGATCCCGCGACCGCGTTCAACCCATTTGGCGACGGTTCCGTGCAACTGGACAACCTTGAGCAGTTTCAGGAGGATGACGATCGAGGCAACCGATCGGTAACGCAGAAGGTGGTCTCACTGAATGCGGACGGCGCTTTATTCGAACTGCCGGCCGGAGAGGCGCGCATTGCCATAGGCGGCGAGATGCGCACCGACACGCTGGATTTCGAGGACTTCGGACTGAATCCGTTCACCTTCACAACGCCGGAAGCGCCCGATATCGTTCCGGAATCGGAGAACACGTCCTGGTTCACCGAGATTTCCATACCGCTTGCGCAAGGCGGGCCAGGGCGTCAGCAACTTGACCTGATCCTGAATGGGCGCTACGAGAAGTACGAAATCGAAGGTCCGTTCGATGGGCCATTGGATCCCAATTCCACCCGCGCATTCAGCGATTTCGTGCCCAAGATCGGCCTGGTTTGGTATCCGGTTGGATACCTCAAGCTTCGCGGCACCTGGGGCGAAGCATTTCAGGCGCCCACGCTGCAATCGCTCTTCAATCCTCCCGATTTTCTGAACCCGCCCTTTACGCCGCCGTTCTTTGCGATCTTCGACCCGCTGAACCCCGCCTCCAACGGCGGCCCTTTCGTGCCGGTATTTCCGGTGATTGGCCTGGGCGGCAATCCGGACCTCCGGCCGCAAGTCTCGGATAACATCAGCGTGGGCTTTGAGGTGACACCTCCTGGCGCGCCGGGACTCTTCGTTTCGGCCACCTTTAACCGGACCGATTTCACCGACAAGATCGGCAGCCTGTGGAGCGCCCTGGGTTATCCGGGCACTTTTGCGCTGGAGAATGCGGAACTGTTCCCGGGGCTGGTGGAACGAAATTCCGAAGGCATACTGACTCTACTCTCGAATCAGGACGGAAATCTCTCGGGTGTGCTCAATGAGTCCCTGGATATGCAAATGCGTTACGCCTTCAGCACCTCGTACGGCGACTTTGCGGTCGGAATGCTCGCAACGCGAAACCTGACCCAGGAGGAAACCGCCGCGCCCGGCGTGGATACCATAGACAGGCACGGCACGCATCTGGGGCCACCCAAATTGCGCGGCAACGCGTACCTGGACTGGGACTGGAGGAACTGGCAAGCGGGCGCGACCATCAATTATTCTTCCGGCTACGAGAACACTGATGAGCAAGCGCTTCGCCGGGATGTGAGCAGTTACACGACGATGGATATTCACGTCACGTACCACCTTGATGACACGGGCTGGCGCTTCAGGTTGGGAATCGACAACCTTTTCGACCAGGACTTCCCTTTCGTGGATAACTTCCAGGGCGTGGATTCCTCGCGAGTGGACTTCCGCCGCCGGGTTCTCATTCTGGACGCGCACAAGGAGTTCAGTTGGTAGCGCAGGATGCGAGTTGAGCGAAGCTTACGCCGAGCGAACCTCTTGTGATGCCCCTTCCTGACTCATCGGAAGCGTTGCGCGCGCGGGTCTTGCGGGCGATTCCGCGCGCGCGAGCGGGCATCGCGATTTTGATGAGCGTATCGTTGGCCGCTGTTGCGGGCTGCGACTTCGCGGCTACCGAAACCCCCGGCGATTCCGCGGCGGCG
>RKRP01000161.1 GCA_007571315.1 Gammaproteobacteria bacterium | reverse complement strand
CTGTCCGGACCAGTAGCTGCGGTCGCAGTTCCAGCCATGCACGAACACCAGCGCAGGTTCGCCTGCGCCCAGGTCGTCGTAGTGGATGCTTACGCCGTCCGCCGACAAGGCGGTATGCGCGCTCGCATTGCTCGACGCATCGGCGGTTGGCGGCGAAGCTTCTGCGGGCGTGCCGTCCGGCAGCAGCATCCCGGCGGGCGCGTCGCCCGGCGCCCGCGCCGCGAGCAGTCCCAAGGCAAGCAGCAGCGCCGCGCGCTTGCTCATGTTCGCCGTGCCGGCTGCTGCGCTCACCATGCCAACTGGAATCCGTCCGCGGCTCTGCCAACCCGGGCCGCCGTCGGCGTGGGAAAGTGCGCCGGCAGCAGCCAGGCGTTGTCCCTCGCCACGGTGCTCAGCGTTTCCAGCCGGGTTCGCGCGGATTCCTCCGGGTCCTGGCAAAAGCAGCTCGACCATTCAGGACGCTCAACCTGAATCGGATGATGAATCACGTCGCCGGTCAGATAGGCGCGTTCGCCTTGTTGTTCGAGCTTCACAATGACATTGCCTGGCGTATGGCCGGGCGCCGGCAGCAGGGCAACCCCGTCGGCTACTTCGTGGTTCGTGCTCACCAGCATGGCCTGCCCTGAATCAAGAATCGGCGCCACGCTGTCGGCCCAGGAGCCGTGGTTGATCTCGCCGGGCGCGCTGTTCGCCAGGACTTCCTGCCAATGTTCGATCTCGGTTTTCGCGAAAAGGTATTGCGCGTTGGGGAAAGTGGGCGTCCACTTGCCGTTGCGCAGCCGCGTGTTCCAGCCCACATGATCGGCGTGCAGATGGGTGCACATGACGATATCGATATCCTCAGGCGCAAGCCCCGCAGCCGCCAGATCGTCCAGATAAGGTCCCTTGCGCTGGTGCCAATGAGGGTTGTTCGGCCGCGGCTTGTCGTTTCCCACGCAACTGTCCACGAGGATGGCGCAGGCGGGGGCGCGCACCACGATGCTGTGAAAGGACATCACCAGCAGATTGCGCTCCCGGTCGAACAGGGCAGGGTTCCGGGATGCGGCGGTGGCCCTGATTTCATCCAGGGTTGCGTCAGGGAACAGGGTGTCCGCCGCCAGGAAGGCGCCCTGCAATTCCACGATCCGATAGGCCTGGAAAGGCCCTGGCAGAGCAAAAACCCTGCTGGAAGAGGAGTGTTCAGCCAAGACGCCAGGGAATCTGCTGAGGCCCGTAATACTGTTCCACCGAGCCGTCTTTCTGGTAGAAAATGTTCTGCGTGAAGGTGCCGCTTTTCTGGCTGCGCACGATCACGGCGATGGTCCGCGCATGATCGTTGTTGTATTCGGCGTGAATCTCCCAGGGACCGATGCAGTCCACGTGGCCCGCGCCCACCTGCGCCGTTTCGGTTGCTTCAACCTCGGCGCGGCTCGGCAGCTCGCCCGGCCTGCCGCCGTCGGCGCGGCGAAAACGCAACACCGATTCGGCCCCATCGAGCACGCCGTAGAGCGTCCAGGAGCGGCCATGATCGTGCACGGTGGTCTTCGCAGCAGGCTTCTTGATTAGCCCGTTTATCACGAAGCCGTGATCCGGATCTTCGTAGAACAGCAGATTGGCATGCTTGCCTTCCAGACCGAGTTTGGCGGGACTGGTGGGCCAGCCCTGCGCGTGGGCCTTCAGTTCCGGATCCCGCAGGAGTTGCCTCAGCCGTTCAGCCGCCGTTCTCCAGCGGACGGCTTCGTCCGGCTCGTTCTCGTGCAGGCCGCGAAGCGCGTCCACAAAACGCGCAACCGCCGGCAACATGGCTTCCTTCCGACTATTCATCGCTCCCTCCGCAGCTTCTCCGTTTTGCGCCCGAACTCCCCATGCTTCCTCACTTCAATATTGCGAAGACAGATTGCGCAGCCCTGGTCAAATGTGTGGTCTAAGGTGAGTCCCCGGCAGCTACGCGAAAACCTGCGCAGGCGCAGCTTCTGCCCTGCGCGGCGCTAGAAATCGAGGCTGATGCTCACGCCGGCCTGGCGTGGCATGGGAAGGCCGGCCAGCGCCACCGTTCCAAACCGGAAACCGGTGGTCAGCGCGTCGTTGTCTGTTGCGTTGTTCACGAATGCCGTAATCCGCACGCTTCCGGTATCGACCCCGCCGCGGACATTAACCAGGGTGCGCGGCCCGATCGTCTCGAGATTCAGCTCATCGATGAACATTTCCCCGCGGTAACTCACATCGACCCCCGCGAACCACTCGGTTTCGGCGCCGAAGGCGTTGAGCGGAGCGCGGTATTGAAGGGACGCGAACAGCGAGTTGTTCGCCGTTCGAGGCGTTTCGTTGCCGGACACGTCCGCGGCGCCCAGGACCGTGCGGGCGGTGTTGGACTCGAACACCTGGAACTCGGTGTTGATCCAGCTGTAGGCGAAGCTGGCGCTGAGCCGTTCCGTCAGGTTGGCGGCCAGCGAGAAATCAAGGCCCGCAACGTCGGTTTCACCGGCGTTAATGAAATAACTGCCGTAGTTGGGGTCCGGGTCGTTGAACCGGTACACCTGATTGGTCCAGTCGATCATGTACGCGGCAGCTTGAAGGCTCAGCCTCCCGTCCATGGCGGACCGCTTGGCGCCCACCTCGTAATTCCACATCTCCTCTTCTTCAACCGTAAGGAAATCGGGCGGCGCTGAAGCGTTGAAGTTTCCGGGCTTGTTGCCTTTGGCGGCGCTGAAGTAGAGCAGGGTGTCGTCATCCATTTGATACTCGGCCAGCGCCCGAGGAAGGAAGGAATCGAAATCGTCCGACTGGCTGCGGCCGGTTTCGGGAATGCTCAGTTCGATTTCCTCTCCCTGGAAGCGCCCGTCCAGGCCCAGAGTCAGCTTGTCCGACACTTCGTAGGACACGGAACCAAACACCGAAAAGTTGCTGGATGCCTTGAACGACGGGGGCTGCCGGAAGTTGCGAATCCTGGCGGTGTTGAAATCTTCCTCGAACCAGGCTGCGCCGGCCAGCCAGCGCAGCGGCCCCTCATCCGGAGAAGAGATGCGCAACTCCGCAAAACTGGAATCGATTTCACGCTCGGTTACCGTCTGAAACAGTTCGCATCCGGGACCGGCGTAGGGGCCGACACAGAGAAACCAGAGCCCCGCCAGGTTCACGGCCGGCGTGTAGTCGCCGTCCGCCTCGTTCACCGTATCTTCCTGGCCCGTGCCAGCGATGAAACTCAGTTCGTATCCGCCGGCCGTTTCATAGTTCACGTTCAGGCTGGCGCGGAAGGTTTCCGAGTCGATTCCGGGATTGTCGAGCTGCTGGGTGCCGCCGCCAATCAGGGATGCGTCCGGAAAAGCCAGTTCGCCCATGTTCAGCGCCGTCGTTGCCCGCGCCGCCTCGCCAAACCGGGCATCCGCGTACATTGCCATGAGGTCGGCGGTGAGCTGCGGCGAGGGCGTCAGCCGTATTGCGGCCGAGAACGAGTTGATTTCCTGTTCGCCCATTTCCGTGCCGTTGAGGACGTTGTTGTAGGGGCTGCCCTGGCCGAAGGTTCCGGCGCTCAAGCGGAACAGCAGGGTGTCTTCAACAAGAGGCCCGGACACCGACCCGCTCAACTGGTATTCGTTTTCCTCGGCGAAGGAAGCTCGCGCATTGCCCTCAAACTCGTTGCTGGGCTTTTTGGTGATGTAGTTGATCGCGCCGGAGAAGGAGGCCCGGCCGAACAGTGCGCTTTGCGGGCCCTTGGTTATTTCCACCCGTTCCAGGTTGTCCAGCAGGACGGTGTACAAGGAGCCTGACACGTAAACGCCGTCGATGAATTTCGATGAGTTCTGCAGTGTGGGGTCGCCGGTGTTGGTGGAAACGCCACGGAAGCTGGGCGAGTCGCCGCGGCCTTCGGCCTCGTAGCTCTCGTAGGTGATGCCCGGCACCGCGGCAACAAGATCGCTGATGGTGGCGTAGCCGGCCCGGTCGATCTGCTCGGCGCTGAACGCGGAGAGGGTCAGTGGGGTTTCAAGCAGCGATTCGTTGCGCTTGCGCGCCGTCACGACGATTTCCTCCAAGACCGCGCCCTGCGCGAAAGAAGGCTGGCTGAAGGGAACCGCAAGCGCAGTTGCGGCAATCATCAAGCAATGTTTGGGTTTCATGCCAGGATTCTCCAATGGCGCGCCCCCGACAACCGGAAAGGCTCCTTAGTTCCGTCAATCTACCATGCCCCGAAAAATACCGGAAATTTTCGTTTCGCCATGCGGCCTGATCGAGCGCGGGCTGCCGCGGGCTGCTAGGATTGCCCGCTTGTGAGTCATTCGGCCAAACCGTCCGGCTTTCTGGAACCCTTGGCCAACCCGGGCTTCTCGATGCTCTGGGTGGCCAACACCCTGTCATTGATGGCGTTCTGGATGACGGAAGTGGCCTGCGCATGGCAAATGCGGCTGATGACCAATGCGGACCCGTTTCTGGTGGCCTCCGTCTATACCGCGCTGCAACTGCCGATCGTGTTCCTGGTAATTCCCGCCGGGGTCATTGCGGACCTTTCCGACCGGAGGCGGGGATTGGCCTGGACGCACGCTTGGCTGGCGTGCAGCCTGGGCGCTGTGCTGTGGCTCAGTGCGGCCGGCCGGCTGACGCCGCTGCTGCTGCTGGTTTGCATGCCGCTGATCGCCATGGGATTGGCGATGCGCCTGCCCGCCGTTGCCGCCCTGATACCGGAAATGGTGCGCGCGAATCAGATTCCGGCTGCCGTGAGCCTCAATAACGTGGCCCAGAACGGTTCCCGCCTGCTTGGCCCAGCTCTTGCCGGAGCGATCATTGCCGGACTGGGCGTTGCCGCGGCGCTGGCCGTCAACACGGCCATCATGGCTTTGATCGTTCTTCTGTTTTTGCGAATGCCCTATCGTCCCGGCAAAAGAGATCAGACGGCAGCTTCGCCGCGGTTTTTTGCCGCATTCAAGGAAGGCATCCTGTTTGCCGCGCTGACTCCCTGGAAGCGGAACATCCTCATACGGCTGGGCGCCTTCTTCGCCTGCGCCGCTGCCATTCCTGCGCTGATGGCCGTGCGCTTCGACGACAGCCAGACCTACGGGCTTATGTACGGCTGCTTCGGCGCAGGCTCCCTGCTTGGGGTAATCGTTATCGGCAAACTGGGCTACGAGCAGCTCGACAGGAGGCTGACCGGCGGCCTGCTGGTTTGCGCGGTTTGCATGATGCTGTTCGGCCTGACGGACCGCCCCTTGCAAGCCGGGCCATTATTGGCTTGCATTGGAGCGAGCTGGCTGTTTTGCCTCAACAGCATCATGGTGTCCGCCCAGATGCAACTGGAGCCCGGCATTCGCGGGCGCGGCTTGTCGTTCATCTACACGCTGGGTACCGCCAGCCTGGCCGGCGGCGGGCTGCTCTGGGGCGCCGTGGCGCGCGCCTGCGGCCCGGCCGCGGCGCTGCTTGCATCCGGCATCTGCCTGCTGCTTTCGCTTGCCGCCACCTATCGCCTGAGCATCTCCGCCGCGGAACGCGAGCTTGCGCCGGCCGGCGCGGCTGAGCGCGACCCCCTGTAGCCGCGATGCGCCGGGCCTGTCAGAGGGTTTTCAGGTAGGCGATCAGCGCAGGCTTGGGCGTGGCCCTTTATCAAGATGATATGGGGGCCTGTCAGAGGGTTTTCAGGTAGGCGATCAGCGCTGCGCGGTTTTCCTCTCGGGGGAGGCCCGCAAAAACCATGGACGTGCCTGGAACGAGGTTGGCGGGGCGTTGCAGCCACACGTCCAGTTTTTCTTCGTCCCAGACAAAATCCTGGCCCTTCAGGGCATCCGAATAGACTGAATCCTCCAGGATTGCCGCCTGCCGGTTGAAGATTCCCGCCAGGTTCGGCCCAATCTTGCTTCCTGAAACGGCCTCCGCGGCGTGACAGGCCTGGCAGAAGATGTAGAGCCGCTTGCCTCGCGCAATGAGCCGGGGGTTGGCGGACGCGGCCTGCGCCGTGTCCCGCGCTGACGGCGGGTCCTGAGTCGGCGGGGCCTGCTGCGCGGCCAGCGTCAAGGGCAGAGCAGCCGTCCCGCCCAGCAGAACCGCGCCCACAGCGCCGGCGGCAATGATCGTTCGGGTTGTTGAGTTCATAGCGCGCGCTCCAGAATCTCAGCGGCTGCCCGCTCGCCGCTTTCCAGCGCCGATTCCATTCCGAATTCCATTCGCCGGGCGTGTTCGCCAGCGAAGTGCATCCGGTAATGCGGCGCAATCATTTCCCGGGCGAAACGGCTGATCTGGCCCGGCGCGAACATGTGGCGGCAGCCCTGGATCAGGGGGTTCTTGCGCCAGCCGTACAGGGCCATGAATCGAAATTTGCCCCTGGCCGAGGGGCGAATGCGGGCGATTTCCGATTCGATGAGGGCGATAGCCTGATCGTCCGGCAATTGGTCGATTCGAGCCGATGTCATTCCGGTGAAGGTGAGAATGAACCGGTGCTTGTCCTCTCCCGGACGCTTCTCCATTACCCACATCGTCTGAACGGTCCCGTCCGTCCAGAACGACGGCTCCAGGCCATCGTCTTCCCAGTACGGCTCCTCCACAAGGCCATAGGCGCGGGTCGTGCCGCGGTAGCCCAGTGTGAGGACCGCTTCCGCCTGGCGCCCGGTGAATCCCGGCGAAACCGAAATGTTGCGCAAGGTGGAGAAGGGCGCAGCGGCGACCACGAAGTCCGCCCGGTAGCGGCTGCCGTCGAGGCAGCGGACTTCCGCGCCTGATCCGGACATGTCGATGGCCGCTGCCACCTTGCCCAGGCGGACCCGGTCGCCCAGCGCGGCCGCCATGGCTTCCGGCAATCTCGAGGTGCCGCCGGCGATGTTTCGGATTGCGGGAATCGCTTTGTCCTTCTCGTTGGCGCCGCCCAGGCCGAAAGCGGTGGCCGTGTCCCCGGATTGCGTTCGGCCGAAATTCGCGTCGAACACGGTGCGGGCGCGCTCCTGCATGATGGCGAGGCTGGAAGTTGTGCGCAGATCGAGGTAATAGCCGGCAAACCGCAGGGCGGCAGGCGAGGCGCCGTTTTTCCGCAGCAATTCCAGCATCGAGATGTCGTAGGAGAAGAATTCGGGCGAGAGCCAGTCGTCCAGTTCCTTCAAGGGATTCAGCCGGGCAAGCAGCGTCATGCCGACCAGCGGCGGCGGTATTTCCCGCTCGTCTCCGGACATCCGGTTGACTGGCGAGGCGGCCCAATCCTCAGACCGCACCCACGTGCCTTCCACATGGTTGGACATCGGCATGATGAAGCGGTGCTGAGGGATGAGCTTCAGGTCCAGGCGGTCGCACAGGTTGAGCGCGCGCGCATACGAACGGCCAATCTGGCTGGCGCCGTATTCGGGGCGCGTTTCCACACCGTCGGCGGTGTAGGCCCGGCCCCCGACGCGCCGCGAACCTTCAAGAACGATCACGTCCAGGCCGAAATCCGACAGCAGCAATGCGCTGTTCAACCCGCTCAGCCCGCCGCCGATCACCACTACCGAGGTCCTCTCCGCTGCCAGGCTCCTGGCCGGCCGCAGCAGGGGGCAGGAGAGCGACAACGCGGAAAGCGAAAGCGCTCCCTTGAGGACTTGTCGGCGTTCGATGCTTATGGCGGGCCTCTTCCCGCTCATGCCGGGGCCGGCGCTGCGCGTTTCTTTGACCATGGACTAAACCGGGATCGATTCGCCTTCCAGCCGTTCCTGGTCCGCCAGCCGCCGCGCTTCCTTCGGCTTCAGCGCCGGACCATAGACGCGGCTTGAGGTGACCGGCGCGTCAGGATCAACCCCGCTGGGCCTTACAAACACGCCGCGCGCGTAGTAGCTCTCCAGACGCTTCTTGAGAGGGCCGAAGCCAACGTAGGGGTTTTCCAGCGGGTCGGGGCCCCAGAGATTGTTCGGCAGGCCCACATCTCCCGCGTAGATGTGGGCATAGACTTCCGGGTCGTCCCACAGCGGCAGGTTCGTCAAGGGGTTGGCGCGGGCTCTGCGCAGGGCTTTCAGATCGATGACGCCGGTGAGTATGCACCCTCCCGGTCCGTCCGCCACGCCCTGAATCGTGCCGTCGAAGTTCACGATCTTGCTGTGGCCGCGCATGTTGCTGGTGGGCATTTCCCCCTGGCCGTGATGGAAATACTCCGATCCGGGCATGGGCGAGACCACATAGGCGGTGTTCTCGAACGCCCGCGCGCAGCGCGCGGCATCCCAGCCGGCCCTTTGGCTGCCATGGCCTTCGGAGGTGGGATGAAGAATCACTTCCGCGCCGTAGCGGGTGAGCATGCGGGCGATTTCCGGATGGGCCTGATCAAAGCACACCATGGTGGCGAGCCTGCCGATAGCGGTATCGGCCACCGGAAACAGAAAGTCGTAGCCAAAAATGTCCAGGTAGCGGTCGTACACGCTGCCTGGCGTGGTATCCGGCAAGGACCCCCACACATCGGCGCATTGAATCTTCCGGTAGCGGTGAATCAGTTCGCCGGTATCGCTGAGAATGAAGGCGGAGTTGAACACGTGCCCGGACAGCCTGTCATCGACTTCAAAAGTGGAACCGGCCACGTAGATGTTGTGCTTGAGCGCGAAGTCCTGCAGCAGCTCCATCTCCGGCCCCGGATAGCGTATCGCCAGGCGCTGCAGCGTGATAGGCGAGCGGTAGCCGTGCCCGCCCTGGCCGTGCATGAAGAATTCAGGAAACACAACCAGCTTGATGCTGGGGCTGGATGCCAGCCGCTCCGCCAGCCGCAGCGCCCTCCGGGTGTTGTCGCGCCTCAGTTCATCCGCGTCGTGTTCACGCTGAATGATCTTTCCGACGGTCTGCGTAAGGATCACGTCGTACTGTTCAATGCGGTCGGGACGCGCCGGGGCGGGATTTTCCGCCAGCCGCCGCCCGCATTCGGCGAGCCACGCCTTACGGCCTCTTGGCGGGCGCGGCAGCGGGGCGGGACGCCTCTCGCCAAGCCGTTTGTAGCCATCCGCGTAAAGGTTGGCCCGCAGATGCAGAGGCTGCACGGCGAAGATGTCGTTGCGCCGCCGCCTGAGGCGCTCGATATCAAGATCAGGCAGCAGCACGTCCGCCGCCCCGGCGGCATGCGTGGCGGCGCCGGCGAAATCAATCAGGCTGGAGCAGGAGGGCCCGCTCGGCGTCCCGCCTGCGGCTCCGGCGACGGCCACATACGAAGTGTTTTCCCAGGCGCGCGCTCTGCGGGCGTTTTGGCGCGACTGGAACAGATGGTCGCCAACCTCAGCCACCGGATTGAGGATGATCTCGGCGCCGGCCCAGGTGAGAGCGCGCGCGTAATGCGCGAACAGCGCATCTTCGCCTGGCAGCAGGCCCACCTGTCCGACAGGGGTAGCGGCGCTCTTGAACTCGGCAGGCTGGCCCAACGCCGAAGTGGTGTCTTCGCCAAACCCGGTCACCAGGTCCGGAGAGATCTTGGGCGCCGTGAGCAGCGGCTCGCCGGCCGCCGACAGCAGAAAGCCCAGCGTCCTGACTCCTTCCTTGCTTGCCACGCCCGCGGCGCCCGCGAGCATGACTTTGCCGGAGGCGGCGATGTCGCCCAGCGCAGCCAGCAGCGCATCCTGCCCGGGCGCTTCGGCGGCCGGAGCGGACTGCGGCAGGAGCAGAAGCGGCTCCGCGGCAGGGCCAAGCTGGCGGCGGCGCGCCAGTTTCAGAATGTCTTCGATATGCGTAGCGAGCGCCTGCGTATCGGCAGCGCTCCAGGCCCGTTGAGAAATGATCAGCATCGTTACGCTCCCGATTGTTTCATGCCGGCTTTGAGTTTTCCGCCTTCAGCATGTCCCGCAGCTTCCGGTTGATTTCCCGTTGCTTGCTCAGCGAAATATCGAATCTGGACACCACAAGCAGCACCAGGACCGCGCCCAGCAGGCAGAAGCCGGCGGAAAAATACGCCAGCGCTTCGACTTTTTCCTGCGGAACCTCGCCCACCTGCGCATTCGCCGGAAAAGCGATGATATCGAGGTAGATGCCGGTGAGAAAGGTCATCACAGCATCCGCCACCTTGATGGCGAAACTGCCGAATCCGCTGATGAGCGCCTGCTGGCGCTTGCCTGTGTTGACCTCGTGCTCGTCGGCCACATCCGCGGCCAAGGACGCGATGGTAATCAGGTAAACGCCAAGCAGCAGTCCGGCGCAGAAGAAAATCCCGATCAATGCGTAGGCCAGCTCGCGGGAAGCGGCGGGCGGCAATAGTCCGAATACAGGCAGCAGGACCGCCAGCCCGGACAGCGCGCAGAAACCGGACATGCCCACCGCGATGCACAGCTTGCGGTCGATCGCCTTGACCACGAACGGCAGAACGAAACCGCCAATGCCGGCGCCAATGTACTGGGCGGACACGAGCCAGGAGGTGAGATCCGCAGGCGTCTGCCACAGAAAGGTGACGAGATGCACTTTCAGAACGGATATCGAGACGATTGAAAAGAACACCACGATCGCCAGCAACAGCGAACGGCGGACGTTGGGAGTGACCGTCATCGCCGAAACAACGGCTCTAAGGGCTTCGAGCGGCCCGATGCGCGGTTTCGGCTCGGGCGGCTCCAGCCGCTCGATGCCGCGCACAGGTTTGAGCGTGCCGGCGATGCTGAGCATCATGGCGACCATGGCGATGGCTGCGAAGGTGGCGGCAAAGGGCGCGTAGTTGGCCGGGTCCAACTGCCCGCGCGAATACTCGGCGCTTTCCAGAAAGAAATAGCCGAAGGCCAGAAACGGCATGCCAATGCGCGCCGCCGTCAGACCGATGTTGCCGAAGGCCATGATCCTGGGACGCACGCCCACATCGCGGCTGAGTTCCGCTCCCACGGCCTTGAAGGGCACGTGGTACACCGTTATGAATAGCCGGTTGAGGATCGCGAATATCAGCAGCCATAGAAACAGCCCGCCCTGGCCGAGCCCGTCAGGCGGCGCGAAAAGGGCATAGAAACTCAAGCCGAACGGTATGACCGCGAACATCATGAAGGTGTGGCGGCGTCCGAACTTCAAGCCCTGGGCGCGGTCGGAGAGAAAACCTGCATAAGGGTCGGACACGGCATCCACGGCCAGGGCAATCAGAATTGCGATTCCTGTGAGCGTGCCGGACAGGCCGTACACCTGGGTGTACATGAACAGCACAAACAGGTCCCAGGAAAAATTCTTGATGCTGTCGGGTATGCCGCCCACGCCGTAGGCGGCCATGGTGGGCACCGTCGTCCGCATCTCCAGGCGGTTGCCCCGTTCATGCCGCGGATTGGCCCGCGCGCTCATGCCTTGCCATCCTCGCCGATCCAATCCGTCATTTCCGGGCGGTGCTGGAACATCTGCTTCAGGTACTCCGATGGCAGGCTCTCGACATCGCGCGCCTTGTGGCCGGACGCATGCCATACGGCAATGCCCGCGCCTGCCGGCATTCGCATCCAGCGCTGAAACGGCGCAACGAAGGTGGAGTTGAACCGAAGCTCCAGACGCGGGGCGGCGAAGTCCGCCGCCGCCGCGCGGTCCAGGAAGCCGGTCGCGAATTCTTTCATGGGAACAGGCCGGCTTTCGGGCCGGTCCTTGTAGCCGTTGTGCATCGCGTAGGCGCCCTGCGCGGTCCAGAGCAAATGGATCACCGCCTCGAATCCTGAATTTTCATCCCTCTCGACGATGCCGCGCTCATCCAGCAACACGATCCGCTGGGCGCCGGAGATATTGGGCTCGACGGTGAGCTCTTCTCCGGTAACGGGATTGCGCCAGGGCTGGCCGCTCAAGGCTTCGTTCGTTTCCGGGTCTCTGAACAAGGTGAATATCCGGTACTGGAACTGGTATTCGCCCCGGCCAATATCCACAATGCGCTTCATCTCGCAGCCTTCCAGGCGGAACAGCAGTTCGGGATGGCGGTCCTCATAGATGGCCAGGTAGGCGCCGCGCCACCACTGCGGAGAAATCCGCCCCGACAGGTCGCCCTGCGAGCGCAAAAAATTGTGAAAGGCCTTCCGCGGCTCACGCATCCATGGGTCCTGGAGTTCCGGCGAATCCTCAAGTTCCGCCGCGAATCCCGGCGCTGGCGGCATTCCGGCGATTGCCGGAAGCAGGCCCAGGCCGGCCGCGCCGAGCAGCCCGCGCCGATTTACCAGTGTCGTGTCAAGCGGATAACTTCGCATCAGCGCGTTCTCCATAGTTTGCGGCAAGGTGGCTCCCGCCGGGAATGCCGCCCTTCGCGCTGGAGGATGCCCGGCGCTTCTGGCCAAAAGGCCTCATCACGGCAAACGCCCCATCGCCTTGAGGCGGCGCGCGAACCGCGAAGGTTCGCTGTCGAATTCGGGCGATTGCTCGAATCGCTCGCCCAAGTCGGCGCGCGCGGCGGCAAGATAGTCCTCGTCCAGGTCCTCAAGGGTGGTGATCTTATAGCCCTGCACATGCCACAGCAGGTGGCCTGGACGGTCCGCCATCTCCATCCAGGGAAAAAACGGCATCAGAACATGGCCGGCGAAGTGCGCTGGCGCGCTGGTCCGGCGCGGATCGGCAAGATCGGCGCCACGGGCAAACATGGTGAGCTTCGACCCCGCCGGCGGGCGAATGAATTCGTCCGGCCACCTGTTCTCGCCCTGGAACGACACGGCGCCGCCCGCCTGCCGAACCGCAACATCGAATTTTGAATCCGCGTAGAACTCCGGGTAGGCCCTGCGCATGACGCGATAGACCACGCCGCGCGGCGAGATTTCCCGCCCCTGGGCGATGCGGCTGATATTGGGCCTCACGGTGTTTCGCGCGCCCGTGAATGGATTGTCGAATTCGCGCATTACCCGGTCGCTTTCAAAATCGCAGTAGTAGCTGACCAGGCTGTCGAAGCTCAGGAATTCCGTTTCGGAAAGCGGCTTGATCCACTGCTGCTCGCATCCCTTGACCCGCACGGCCGGCACGAGTTGACGCGGCGGCAGAAATGCGAAAACCTCGGCCCGCGTGGCCCAGATCACTCGTCCGGAGTCCAGCCGGGCGCTAGCTTTTACAAAAGCGCGCAGCCGCGACTCCAGGCTGTCGAGATCCAGCCTGGTTCCGTTGGCGGCCCTTGCGCCCGCTGGCGCAGCCGCGCCCCAGCCTGACGCGAGCACGGCGCTGCCGCCGAGCATGCCCAGGAGCGCTCTGCGGCGCATCGGCCAGTCGGCATTCATCCGGCGTTTGTCCCCAGGCTTCTTCACCATGCAGTGCGGCTTCCCGGCGTCCAAGTGTACGGGAGATTGCGCCGCCGTATCGCGCGCAACGGCCTTTGCTGCTTCTCGTCGCCGCCTCCTCGGCTCCAGCGCGTACACTTTCGCAAGGGGTGGATGATGGATATTGCAGGCATGACGCGACGAATCAGCCGGCGGGACGCCCTCAAGGGCCTGGGCCTTGCCGCGGCGTCTTCGGCGATTGGCTGGCCCAGCGCCACGCGCGCCGCCACGCGGTCCGATGTCATCGTGGTCGGCGCCGGGCTTTCAGGACTCTACGCGGCTTCGCTGCTGGCTGAAGAGGGCGCCAGGGTCACGGTGCTGGAGGCCCGCAACCGCCTCGGCGGGCGCTTGGAGAGTTTCTACGATCTGCCGGGGGCGCCCGAGGCGGGCGGGGACAGCATTCTCGGCGGGTATGCGCGCGTTCAGGCCGCGGCGCGGCGGCTGGGCTTGCGGCTGATCGACCACGCCGCGAAGCGCGGCCTCTCGAAACCGGAAATCGCCCTGAACGGCGAAATCATCGCGCGCGCGGACTGGCCGCAGCACCCGCTGAACACGCTGCCTGCCGGTTCGAAGAGCGAGTTCCCCGGGCGGCGTTTTTTCGAGAAAGCCGTCACGGCCAATAATCCGCTGGCCAGCCATAACGACTGGCTGCTGCCGGAAAACCGCGCCCTGGACCGGTCCGTGTATGAGTTCCTGAAATCGCTGAACTGGAGCGACGGCGCCGTCGCGCAGAACTATGAAATCAACATTGGCCGCGGCACCTCGGCCCACGACTGTTCGATTTTGACCTGGTTTTTCCGGGTGGCATGGAACAAGGCGCAAAGCCAACTGGGCGCGCTCTTCGCCAAAGTCGAAGGCGGCAACCAGCGGCTTCCCGAGGCCATGGCGGCGGCTTTGCCGGGCGAAGTGCTGCTTGAGCGCCGTGTAATCGGGATTGCGCAGGACGCGGGAGGCGTCGAAGTTTTGACCGGCAACGGCGAGCGGCACCTGGCGCGGCAGGCGATTTGCGCGCTGCCCATCGCTCCGCTGCGTTGGGTCGGCTTTGCTCCGGCGCTGCCGCCGCTGCTGGCGCGAGCTGCGAAGGTGCTGCCTTCAATGATGATTACCAAGACCATCCTGCAGGCCGAGCGGAACTTCTGGGAAGATGACGGTCTGGACCCTGCCATGTGGACGGATACGGCGCTTGGCGAAGTGCGCGCGCTGCGCCAGGAGACCGGCAGCCCGGAGATTACCGGATTGATCGCCCGCGCAAGAGGGTTCAACGCCCAACGGCTGGACCGGCTCGGCGAAGCCGCGGCGCGCCAGCGGGTGGTGAGCGAATATGAGCGCCTGCGCCCCGCGGCGCGGGGCCAGCTGAAGGCGGTGGGCTACAAGAGCTGGCACATGGACCCCTATGCCGGAGGCGCCTGGACCGAATGGCGGCCCGGTCAACCGCACGCTTACCTGGCGGCGTTTTCCGAAGCCTTCGGGCGCGTGCGCTTTTGCGGCGAGCACACCGCTGTGTCCAACCGGGGCATGGAAGCCGCCATGGAGGCCGCCGAACGGGCGGCGGTGGGCGCATTGCTGGAACTGTGAGCGCCGAGGGGCGCAACAGCCCCGGCAGGTCGCCCAAACGATAAAATAAGCGCAGCTTTGTCTTCTTTTTCCAGGCTTGGCGCCAAACCCGGCCGGTTATCCATACGGAGGAAAATCAATGCAGTGTGTGCAGCTTGCGGCATCCGGGCTTGAACATCTGGCCCTGGCATCCGGCGACGCGCCCGAACCCGGCCCCGGCGAGGTGCGGGTGCGGATGCATTCGGCGGCGGTCAATTACCGCGATTACATGATCTGCGCGGGATTCTACGGAGGCGAGAAGCAATACCCGCTGATCCCGCTTTCCGACGGCGCCGGCGTGGTCGAGTCCGCGGGTTCAAACGCGGGGCAGTACCGCGCCGGCGACCGGGTGATGACCGTGTTCTGGCAGGACTGGGAGTCGCAACCGGTCCGTCCCGGGGCGCGGACCCGGTCCACCGGTTCCGAGGCGCCCGGCGCCTTGACTGAAATGGGCGTGTTTCCAGAGTCCGCATTGCTGCCCGTGCCTGACGGCATGAGCATGGAAACGGCGGCTTCGCTGGCCTGCGCCGGCGTGACGGCCTGGACCGCGCTGCACTGCGGCGGGCCAGTCGGCCCGGATTCCACGGTCCTCCTGCTGGGCACCGGCGGGGTGTCCATCTTTGCCTTGCAAATCGCCAAGTCCCTGGGGGCTGCCGCGGTCATTACTTCGTCAAGCGATGAGAAGCTGGAGCGGGCCCGTGAGCTGGGCGCAGACGAGACCATCAATTACCGAAAGACGCCGGAATGGGGGCCGGAGGCATTCAAGCGGAGCGGCGGCGGAGTGGATGTGGTCGTTGAAACCGGCGGCATGGGCACTCTGGGCCAGTCATTGCAGGCGCTGGGTTTGAACGGTTCCATCGGGGTGCTCGGCGCGCTGGGAGGCATCAGCGCGGAAATGAACGCAATGGCGCTGATCGGCAAATGCGCCAGCATCCACGGAATCACTGTGGGTGCCCGTGAAGACCACGCCGCCTTGAGCAAGCACCTGGTCCGGCATGGCATAGCGGCGGCGATCGACCGGAAATTCACTCTTGACCAGGGGCCGGAAGCTATCCGGTCCATCGCCCGCGGGGAGCACTTCGGCAAACTGCTGGTGCGGATTGCCTAGCGTCGTTTCCTCAGCGGCGCGACACGGCGCAAGCGCGAGCGCGGGCATGCTCAAGGCGCAAGGACTCACTCTGTGGAGGGGCGAGCGGCGGCTGTTCCATGAACTGTCCTTCAGTCTGGCGGCAGGCTCGCTGTTGCTGCTCAAGGGGCCGAACGGCTCAGGCAAGACCTCGCTTTTGCGGTCGCTGGCCGGCTTGCTGCCGCTTGAATCGGGGACGGTCGAACTGAACGGCGTTCCGTTTCGGAGCGACCCCGCGCGCTATCTGCGTTGCCTGGGATGGCTGGGCCACAAGGACGGACTCAAGGCCGAATTGAGCGTGCGCCGCAATCTGTCCTTTACGCTGCGGCTTGCCGGCTCGGCCGCAAGGGAAGGCGAGCTGCTGGAGAAGGCGGGGCTGAATGGACTTGAGGAGCGGAGCGCTTCGCAATTGTCGTACGGCCAACGGCGGCGGCTGGCGCTTGCGGGATTGATCGGGTCCGGCCCTCCGTTGTGGCTGCTGGACGAACCGGATGCCAACCTGGATGCGCAGGGCAGGGAGTGGCTGCGGCAAGAACTGGACTCGCACCTCGGCGGAGGCGGCTGCGCGGTGTTGGCGGGGCACCGGATGGATTGGCAAGTCCACGGTTCGACATCCCGGCTTTTTCTTGGAGCCGGTCGATGAGAATTGGGCTGGCAGTGTTGCGGCATGAATTTACTATCTACCTTAAGAAGTGGATACAT
>RKRP01000159.1 GCA_007571315.1 Gammaproteobacteria bacterium | reverse complement strand
CATCCGCTCCGTCGCGGGTGGGACGGGTAAGGGCGCCCGACAGTTCCATGCCGTCGTAATCCTTGCGGAGAATCACATTGATAACGCCGCCAATAGCATCGGAGCCGTAGATTGCCGAGGCGCTGTCGGTCAGAATCTCAATACGGTCAACCGCCGCCAGCGGAATGATGTTCAGATCAATCGCCTGGTTGGCCGTGGTGGGGGAACGCGGCAGGCGCCGGCCATCCAGCAGCACCAGGCTGCGCGTGGAGCCCACGCCGTGAATGCTGATCGTGGCCTGGCCTATAAAGCTGTTGCCCGATTGCTCGCGCGACGAGCCGAAAGTGTTGATCGGGCTGTTGCGCAGCACATCCGCCACCGATTCCTGGCCGCTCAACTCAATGTCCTGGCGGGTGATGATCGTTACCGGGCGCGCTGCCTCCAGATCAATGCGCTTGATGCGCGAGCCGGTGACCACCTGGCGGCCGAGCTCCGCGGGCGCATCGGCCTCGTCGGCATCATCCGCTTCTTCCTGCTGAGCCGTCGCCGCCGGCGAAAAAGCAAGGGCTGACAAGGCGCCGGCATAAAGCGTTGCCAGCATAAGGCGAATGCTCCCGCCCCCCCCCCCCCCTGCGCAAGGTTTCAAATGTCAATTTCATGGGCCGACACCTCCAGGCAATAAGCATGTCTCGCTGCGCGGCATCGACGCGCCCCAAGACGGCACAAAACAAAAGCGATGAACAGGCGACTCCTTCTCCTCTCCAATAGCCAATCAACAGATGCGAATATTACCCCAAGATTAAGGGTTTTGGACACTTGCGCGGCTGACTGCATCCATCATGTCCGAATTGTTCGGCAAGTTGGCCATATTCCTCCTTGCTCACCACTGATATTGCACGCGCACCGCGTAGTGGCGCGGCAATTCCGGCAACACCACAACGCCGCCGAACAAATTGGGAAAGTTGGCACGAAAGTAGCGTTCGTCTGTGAGGTTCTTCGCCGCCGCGCTAAACAGCCAGTTGCCCCGCTCCAGGACCAAACCTGCATTAACGAGGGTGTAGGCGGGCAAGGCCACCGATTTGGCGAATCCCGAATACGTGGAATCCACATCCACCACGCTCGCGCTTGCCGCAAGCCCGCCGCCGAAGTCGTAGGTGGCGGTTAGCGACCAGACCCGCTCGGGAATGCCGGCGCGGCGAGCATCCAGCGCCTCGGGAACGAGCCTGCCGGCCAGCGCGGCGCCGTAAATCGCGCTCGGCTCAATGCCGGGCACATCCTCCGCGCCGATAAAGCTGAAGCGGCCGCCCTGGTCCAGGGTGTTGAGATTCACGACCTCGATATCCGAATAGCCGAAACTGGCCAGCAGCCGATCGCTGACCAGCCAGCGCAGTTCAAACTCCCGCCCCTCGGTGCGGTTGGCCTGGTTGGTGGCAATCTGCTGGGCGGAGAAGTCGATGCGCTCCTGCTCGTAAACCGCCAGCGCGAAGTACAGGAGATCGTCAAGCAAGCTGCCCTTGAGGCCGAACTCGAGCAGGCGCGACTCGTCGAACGCGCCACCGGAGGCGACGTTGTAGGTGGTGAGGTCCGCGCCCTGGCCCGCAATGACCGTGGCTTGCTGCGAAGCGGTGACGTAGGGGCGCAGCCTTGAGCCAATGGCGTAGCTCAAGCTCAGCGTCCACGAAAACCCTTCCACTCGGTCTTCCGCTTCAAGCACCACGCAGGAAGCGTCCGGGCAGGGGTTGCGGGCGCTTGGCAGCAGCAGTTTTTCCAGTGGCTGGCGGCTTTCCATGTCCACCAGGTCGTAGCGCGCGCCCGCCACGATATTGAGCGCGCGCCAGTCGATGTCCGCCATTGCCGCGAACCCCCAATCGAGGTAGTCGCCAATGAAGTAATCGGTGTAGTCGTCGTCGATCGAGGTGGCAAGAAGCCGCCTGTCCAGCGCGCTGGAGGCCTGGGTGAGGTCGCGGCGGTCGAAATACTCGTTGGTGTAGTCATCGGCGTGCTGGAAGTTGGTAAGCCGCACCGACGGCGAAAACTGCACCGAGGCCCCGCCGTTGGCCCACTCATAGCGATTGGCGAGGATCAACTTGTTCTCAAACGCCCATGAATCGTGGAACTGGGAGAAGCCGTAGGCAATTTCGGCAAGAAAGTCGTAGCCTTCGAAGAACATCTGGTTGCGCCATTCCCAGCCCGGCCCCCGGTCCGCAATGATGTCGAAATAGAGCGTCGCGACCTCTGAAGTGTGCACATCGTCAGGATCGACCAGCACCTGATTCCCGCCCAGCTTGCCCAAACCCGGGTTTTGCAGCGCCCACAACTGCGGCCTGCAACCGAAAACCAGCGTGGGGCCGATGCGGCAGGAGCCTGGAAAGGGGCCTTGCGGGTCCAGCGCATCCGGCGCGCCCGGCCTTAGCCCGGCGGCGAACGGACTCAAATCGCTAAAGCCGTCGCCATCCACGTCAAACTCCTGGTGCGAGATATAACCATCGCCGTTGGCATCCAGCGGCAGCGGCGAGCCGGTTACATACGCGCCGTCATCGATCAAGGCCTGGGTCAGGCGGTTCCAACCGCCGTTCTCCATGCTGCCGTAGTCGTGATACACGCCGCCAAACTGCAATTCAACTGCCCCCAGGCGCATGCTGAATGAGGCTTGAAAGATGGCCTGATCGGTAACGAGGCCGCGGTAATAGCTGTCGGAATCCTCGGCTTCGGCGTACAGATGGTAGCCAATATCCTGGCCGCCCACCCGCGCGGGTCCGCCCACTTCGATGGCTCCGACGCGCCGCTCCCAGGAGCCAAGCTCCAGCCGGGCGCGGCCCTCCGTTACGCCGTCGGAACGCGGCGCCTTGGGCTGGAAATTGATGTAGCCGCCAATCCGTGAAGGCCCATGAATGGGAGACGCGGGCCCCCGCACCACCTCGACATGGCTGGAGGCGGCGAGCGGCGTGGGGTAGTTGCCCGGGTTGTCCAGGCGGCGCATGCCGCGGAAGTAGGTTTCGCCCGGCGTGCCGCGAATATCCAGGGTTCCGGCAACGCCGAAGAACGACTGGGTGAAACTGCCCGGCGCCAGCGCTATCAATTCGTCAATATCGCTAATGATGAAACGGCTCATCATTTCCTCGCTGATCGTTGAAGCCGACCGCGGGGTCTCGAAAATCGACTTCTCGAAGCCGAAGATGGATCGCATGTCCTCGCCGGGCATGCTGCCAAGGTCGGCGGTAATGACGATTTCCTCAATGTCGCCGTCGCCCGCCTCGGCATCGGAAGCCAGGGCAGCGCGGCATGGCGCAACGAGCAAAGCTGCCGCGAGGCAACAGGCCGCCCGCGCGAACTTCGCGGCCTGCGGTGAAATGCGCGGGTGAGACATCAGCGATTCCATAGACATTATGGCCTTTTGCCGCTTGGTTGCGTGAGTTCGGATTGTACCGGCTCGCAGTGGCCGGGCTGGACTTTCCGGCAGAACGAATAGAATTGCCCAATGCGCGGGTTCACCGCTGGCGCATGTGTGTGGGGCCGTAGCTCAGTTGGGAGAGCGTCGCGTTCGCAATGCGAAGGTCGTGGGTTCGAATCCCATCGGCTCCACCAGCCCTGCGGTCATTGCAGCCATTCCGCAGCGGGCGCAAGCAGGAATGTTTCAAGGTCGATGCCATCTCCGCCTACCAGCAGTTTGCGGGCAGGCTTGAACGCTTCGGAGAATACCGCCATGCCGGCCCGCGCATCGCGTGCCCGGCCGCTCTTGATCTCCAGCGCAACCACGCTGTTCCCTCCGCTTAGAACGAAGTCCACTTCGCGCCCGCGCTCGCGCCAATAATAAACACCGAAATCTCCCGTTATCGCGGAGTTGGCCAGATGCGCGGGTACGGGCAGATGCTATCCTGGCCGGAATGGCAAAGGGTTCCTGGACAACCGAGGAGAATGATCTCATCGTTCGGGATTACTTCAGCATGCTGTCTAATGACTTGACGGACCATGGCTACAGCAAGGCCGAACACAACCGGGAATTGCAAAAGCAGACTGGCCGCAGCAAGGGATCCATAGAATACAAATACCAGAACATTAGCGCCGTGCTGCAACTGAGTGGCGAAGTTTGGATACCCGGCTACAAACCGGCGATGAATTTCCAAAAATCGCTTGTTGATGCAGTCGAGCGCTGGCTTGATGAAAACCCGGATTTCTTGCGCGCCAACCCAAGACTGAATAACGCGCAGGAAGTTCGGGAAGCGCGCGCCCTATTGATTGATAAGCCGCCCGCGCCAACCGATCAGCCGCCAAAAAAGGATCAGGACAAGGTAGCGCCGCTGATCCGCAAGTTTGATTTCGCGGGACAACATGCGCAGAACCGGGAACTTGGTCAGCTCGGAGAGAAGCTTGCCCTTGATCATGAGCGCAGATCCCTTGAGGATGCCGGTCGCGCAGACTTGGCGGAGAGGGTGCGCTGGGTATCCGAAGAGGAAGGGGACGGCGCGGGATATGACATAGCAAGTTTCTCGCCTGACGGTCGCGACCGGCTAATCGAAGTCAAAACCACCAGGGGTTGGATTCGCGCGCCGTTTTACATATCCCCTAACGAGCTGGACGTGGCAAAGCGGAGATGCCATGAATGGCGCCTACTCAGAATATGGAACTTTTCGCGCAACCCCAGAGCCTTTGAGCTCCGCCCGCCACTTGAGCAACACTTGACTCTTGCGCCCGCCAACTACCTCGCAAATATCCGCTGACCACGCACTACTCCCCAAGGGCTTCTGCCGCTTGGGCTTGCCAGGTCCGATTTGGTTGGTGTCGCGTTCGCCATCGCCCTTCCCCTTAATCATAATCAACCACTTCAAGGATCATAATAGCTGCAACCCGGAGATGTCAGATCAGCGGCTGGGTGGCATATACTTGCTTGCGTTGCTAGCAACCCAAAGTTTGAGCGCATTTTTCAACATGGGAGGCATCGCTGATGACCAGCATCACGATCCGTAATCTTGATGACGACGTGAAGACGCAGCTTCGCGCGCGAGCCGCCGAGCATCGCCGTTCGATGGAGGAAGAGGCCAGAATTATCTTGCGCGATGCCGTGAATGGCGGGCAAACCGGACCTCGGAATCTGGCAAAGTTCACCCAAGAGTGCTTTGCGTCTCTTGGGGGCGTTGAATTCGAGCTGCCCCCGCGTGGCGCGATGCGCGAGCCGCCCAACTTCTCCTGAGCAATCCGAATGTTCGTGTTGGACACGAATGTTGCCTCCGAACTCATGCGCCCAGAGCCAATGCCCGGCGTAATGGCGTGGATTGCCGAGCGAAACGCACAGGAGATGTATTTAACGGCTGTAAGCGAAGCGGAACTACGCTACGGTGTTGCTATCCTGCCCGCGGGCAAGCGGCGAAACGCGCTGGAGGCCGCTATGACCCGCTGGCTCAACCAAGGCTTCAGGCAGCGTATCCTCCCTTTCGACAGCGGTGCTGCCTG
Organism: Gammaproteobacteria bacterium; assembly: GCA_007571315.1. GTDB lineage: Bacteria > Pseudomonadota > Gammaproteobacteria > Steroidobacterales > Foliamicaceae > Foliamicus. The sequence goes on along the minus strand of RKRP01000159.1, from coordinate 11,113 downwards.
GGCCTATGCAAAGATCGCGGCCGAGCGCCGTCAAGCAGGACGGCCAATCGGTGAAGCGGACTGCCAGATCGCGGCCATATGCCTTTCCCGTGGTTTCATCCTGGTTACGCGCAACGTACGGCATTTCAGCGGCACAGGAGTCGAAGTGGTTAATCCCTGGGCGACCATCAAGACTTGACGGAAGCTGCGGCTGTGTGCAGTTTTTCCAGGAATCGGGTTTCTTCCAGCACTTCAATGCCGAGATTCCTGGCCTTGGCCAGCTTGCTTCCGGGATTGGCGCCGGCGATCAGATAGTCGGTATTGCCGGACACGCTGCCGGCAACGCGGCCGCCGGCGGCAGCAATCCTCTCCCGCGCTTCGCTCCGGGCCATGCTCTCCAGCGCGCCCGTCAGCACTAGCGTTTTCCCTTGAAACGTGCCTTGCGGGACTGTTGACGCCTTGTCGCTCTCTGTCCACACCACGCGATTTGCCTTGAGCGCTTCCAGCACGCGCAGATTTTCTTCCTCGCCAAAGAACTGGAGCAGGCGCTCGGCAACCACCTCTCCTACATCAGGAACCTCCAAGAGTTGTTCCTTGCTTGCCGCGCGCAGCACTTCCAAGTTCCCGAAATGCCGGGCAAGAGTGTCTGCGGTCACGCGCCCCACATCGCGAATTCCCAGCGCATACAGCAAGCGCGCCAATGTAGTCCGCTTCTTGCGCTCCAGTTCAGCAACCAGGTCGCTGGCGCGTTTTTCACCAAATGCAATCCGAACGGGTATTGCCGCAATGGTCTCCGCGTGGTTATCAAGCTGGAACAGATCCTTGAGTTCACGCACCAGGCCCGCGTCAATCAACCGGCGCGGCCACTCTTTGCCCAGCCCTTTAATGTTCAGGGCGTGGCGGGATGCCAACTTCTCGATCGCCTGGGCCAGACTCTCCGGGAAGTTTTCGGCCTGCAACCCAGGTTGCGGCCTGTCTTGCGCAAAGTCCGCATCCGCAAACATTTCCGGTTGTTCCGATTCCATTCCATCCCAGCGCACTCCAGCGGCCAGCAAGTCCGAAACCATTTTCCTGCGGCTCGCGTCGCCGAAGAACTGGAGCAAGCGTTCGGCCATGACCTCTCCTACGTCAGAAACCCCCAGGAGTTGTTCTTTGCTTGCCGAGCGCAGTGCTTCCAAACTCCGAAAATGTTTCGCCAACATGTCCGCTTTCGCAGGCCCCACATTGGGAATTCCCAGCGCAACAAGAAACTGTGACAGCGTGGCGCGCTTGGCCCCTGAAATCGCCGCAAGCAATTTCTCCGCGAATGGCATGCCCGCCGGCCTTTCAATAACCAGCGAGGCAAATTGGCTTGCGCTCAGTTGAAACAGGTCGGGAATGCCCTTAACCAGGCCCTCGGCAACCAGCCGGTCCACCCATTCCTCGCCCAAACCCTCAATATCGAAAGCGTCTCTGGACAGGAAATGCAGGACCGCGGCCTTGCGCTGGGCGGGGCAGATCAAACCGCCGGCGCATCGGGCCACGGCTTCATCCTCCGGCTGGACCACTTCCGATGCGCATTCAGGGCAGCGTTCGGGAAAAGACGGCACTGGCGGGTCGCCTGTCCGGCGCTCCGGCAGCGAGCGCACCACCTCGGGGATAACATCGCCGGCCCGCCGCACCACCACCATGTCGCCTTCGCGCACATCCTTGCGCAACAGTTCGCCGTAGTTGTGCAAGGTGGCGTTGCTGACCGTGGCGCCGCCCACAAACACCGGCTTGAGGCGCGCCACCGGCGTTACCGCGCCGGTGCGCCCCACCTGGTACTCGATGGCGCGCACGGTGGTCAGCCTTTCCTCGGCCGGAAACTTTCGCGCCGCCGCCCAGCGGGGCGCATGCGAGGAAGCGCCAGCCTGAGTGCGCAAGTCGAACCGGTCCAGCTTGTAAACCACGCCATCCAGCGCGTAATCAAAGTTGTCGCGGCGCTCCAGAATCCGGTCGTAATAGCGGGCGCAGCCGGCAAGGCCAGCAACGCATTCAGACTCCGGGCAAACCCTAAAGCCCCAGGACCGCATCGCCTCAAGCAACTCCGACTGACGGGAAACTCCAAACACCTCGTCAACCCGGCCCGCGCCATGCGCGAAAAACTCCAGCGAGCGTTTCGCCGCCAGCGCCGGATCCTTCTGGCGCAGCGCGCCGGCGGCCGCGTTGCGCGGATTCACCAGGGCCTTGCCGCCTTCCTCCCCTGCACGCCGGTTGTAGGCCCGGAACGCATGCAGCGGCATGAACACTTCGCCCCGCACTTCCACCCGCCGGGGAATGTTGCGACCGGACAGCCGAACCGGCAGCGAGCGGATGGTCAAGGCGGTATGGGTCACGTCTTCCCCCGTGCGGCCATCTCCGCGCGTGGCGGCCCGCGCCAGCATTCCGCGCCGGTACAACAGGCTCAAGGCCACGCCGTCCAGTTTGGGTTCGGCGGAATACTCGCGCTCGCCCTGGTCATCGACAAGCCCGGACAGCCGACGGTCGAACGCCTCCATCTCCGCGGAATCGAAAACGTTTTCCAGCGACAGCATGGGCGCGCCGTGCTCCACCGGGTCGAACGCCCGGCTGGGGTCCGAGCCCACCAACTGCGTGGGGGAATCGGAGCTTGCAAGTTCGGGATGCGCCCGCTCAAGCTCAAGGAGCTCCCGGTAGAGCGCGTCGTATTCCGAATCCGGAATTTCCGGGGCGTCCCGTTCGTGGTACAGCCGGTTGTGGCGGCGAATCTCATCGCGCAGCCGCCGCAGCCGTTGTTCGATTTTGGCCGGGGAATTTGGCGCGGGCGAATCAGGCGGCGGCAAGGCGCACAGCCTCTTCAAGGTCCACGGTAACGATGCGGGATATCCCGGGTTCTTCCATAGTCACGCCCAACAGGCAGTCCACGGCCTGCATGGTGCTCTTGTTATGCGTAACCGCCAGGCACTGAAGCGTGGAGGACAGTTCGGTCAGCAATTCGCAGAACTTCGCCACGTTCACGTCATCCAAAGCGGCATCCACTTCATCAAGCATGCAGAAGGGCGCCGGGTTCAATTGCACCACCGCAACCAGAAAAGCGATGGCGGCGAGGGATTTCTCACCCCCGGAAAGCTGGCTTACGCGCACATTGCGCTTGCCTGGCGGCCGCACCATAAAGCGGATGCCGGCGGTCAGCGCATCGTCGCCTTCAAACACCAGGCCCGCGCGCCCGCCGCCAAACAGGCGCGCAAAGTTGAGATCAAAGCCCTTGCTCACGGCCTCGCCGGTTTCCTTGAGGCGGGAGCGGGTCTCGCGGTCGAGCCGGCGCATGGTGTTCTCCAGCGTATCCAGGGCGCGGGTCAGGTCCTGGTGCTGCGAATCCAGATAATCCTTGCGTTCCTTCAACTCGCCGAGTTCCTGTTCCGCCGCCAGGTTCACCGGACCAATACGCTCTATGCGCCGCTCCACCTTTTCCAGCCGGATTTCTAACTCCCCGGCGCTCGTGTCCTCGGGAAGCTCCTTGAGGATTTCCTCAAGCGTGTGGCCCGTGCGGGACAACTGCTCGCTCAAACCGTCGCGGCGCACCTTGAGCTCCCGCCTTTCGACTCGCGCGTCATTGAGTTTTTCACGCTGCTGGTTCAGCCGCGTTTGCATCGCGGCGCGCCCCGACTCCGCTGCCGCAAGAATCGAGTCCGCCTCTTCCCGAGCACGCCGGGCCTCCTTCAGGGCCTGGTCCACCTCCGGCTTGCGCTTCAGCAAAGCACTCAGTTTGGCGCGCGCCGACTCCACAGCCTCGCTTGATTGCCGGCTCAAGCCGCTCAGTTGCGCTATTCGATCTTGCGCGCTGGCGATGTCGGCATCGATCCTTGCGCAGGCCCGCGCCGCGGCGTGAAGCTGAGGCTCCAGTTCCGCCTGGCGCCGTTCCAGGCCGCGCGTTGCTTCCCGGGCCGCGGCAGTGAGGGAACGAAGGGCCTGAATGTCCTGCGCGGCATCGGGCTTGCGCCCGGCAACCGCCTGGCGCCGGGAGGCGGCGCGCTCCAGTTCTTCCTTAAGCTGTTCGAGGCGCTCCTGAAGACGGAAGCGCTCGGAATGATTCGACAAGTCCTGCAAGGCCGGCGCCGCGCACCCTTCGGGGTCGGCCAAAGCATCCTTGAGCGCGGCAATTTCCGCCTCGCGTTCCAGCGCGCCCTCGCCGCCAGCGCCTGCAACGCGCAGCCACCCCCTGCCCATCCAGATGCCTTGCGGAGTGACCACCGACTCGCTGCTTCGCAGCTCGCGCCGCATGGCGAGCGCTTCGGACACATCGGCCGCCGCGCGCACCCTTGCGAGCCGTTCGGCCAGCGCCCCGGCGCCGCGCACTTCAGCCAGAAGCGTGCCCGCAGCCGGTTCGGCGCTGCCTCCTTCCACCAGCAGAAGCCCGGGGGGCCATTCGCCCTCCCCGGACAGCGCCTCGAAACCTTCCTCCATGCAGGTCGCCTCAATAAGATCGCCCAAAACCAGCTCCACCGAGGCGCGCCACCGGCGCGAAACCTTCAGGCTCTGCGACAAACGCGGCCGTTTGGCCAAACCGCGGCTTCTCAGCCAATCGACAGCCTGCTCGCCGCTGCGCCGCCGGGCCTCATCCTGAATCGATTCGAGCCCCGCCAGGCGCTCGCGCAGCAACAGTTGGCGCTGCTGAGTAAGAGATTGAAGCTGCATTTCCGCCGCATGGCGGTCGGCTTGCCAGCGGGACCGGCGGTCCACCGCATCTTCGGACTGCGAGCGCATGCGCCGCTCCTTCTCGCGCGCCGCGGCCAGTTCCGGCTCCAGTTCGCCGAGCAATCGCTCATGCGCGCCGCGCGCGGCGGTCTCCAGCTTCAGTTCCTCGCGCAATTTCTCAAGCCGGGGCTCAAGCCGGGCCAATTCGGCGACCCGTTCCCGGCCCAACTCCTGCTGCGCTTGCAATGTGTCCTCCAGCCGGGCGATTTCCGCCTGAAGGGCATAAAAGGCTTGATTGGCCTGGTCGAAAGCCGTCTGAGCCGAACCTTGCCGTTCCCGCGCCTGCGCAATCCGCGCTTCCAGCGACCGGTGCTCCGCTTCCACGCGCGCCAGCTCCGTTTCCCGAGCCCTGGCGCCCGCCTCCCCTGCGTCCAGCAGGCTGTTCAGCGCGCCGATGTCCAGCGCCAGGCGTTGCGCGGCAAGCCGCCTTTTCTCGCCCATGTTCTTCCGGTAGCGGGCAGCTGCCGAAGCCTGGCGGCGCAGCCGCCGCAAACTGCTGTCGAGTTCGGCGCGGCGCTCAGCCAGCTTTTCCAGATTGCCGCGCGCCCGCGCTATGCGCAGGGTAGTCTCCCGGCGGCGCTGCCGGTAACCGGACACTCCGGCGGCTTCTTCCAGGTAGGCCCGCAGTTCCTCCGGACCGCCCTCCACCAGCAGGTTGATCGCGCTCTGCTCAATGATGGCGTAGCCGCCAATACCCAATCCGGTGCCAGCGAACAGTTGCGTGATGTCCTTGCGGCGGCAGCGGGAGTTGTTGAGGAAATACTCGGATACGCCGTCGCGCCTAACCGTGCGCCGCACCGTAAGCTCGCTGTATTCGGTGAACCTGGAGTGAGGGCTGGGTTCGGTATTGTCGAACAGCAGCTCAACGGTAGCGGCGCCCAGGGCCGCGCGCCGGGAGGAGCCGTTGAAAATCACCTCGGCCATTGCGCCGCTGCGCAGTTGGCGCGCCGATATTTCGCCCAGCACCCACCGCACCGCGTCGATGATGTTGGACTTTCCGCAACCGTTAGGGCCAACTATGGCCAGCGCGCTCGGGGGAATTTCGATATTGACCGGGTCCGGGAAGGACTTGAAGCCGGCCAGGCGAATTCGCTTAAGACGCATTGCCTGCCATTCTCAAAGGCGGGGCCGGTGGTGTAAATTCCCCGCTCATGAACCCCGTCCTGGAGACTTTCCCAAACCCGCGCACGGGCCGAAATTATACCATCCGCGTGCGCGCGCCCGAATTCACCTGCCTGTGCCCCAAAACCGGCCACCCCGACTTTGCGGAGCTTGTGATCGAGTACGTGCCGGAGGCGCTGTGCGTGGAACTGAAGTCGCTGAAACTGTATCTCAATTCATTCCGCGACCGGGGCGCATTTCACGAGGCGGTAACCAACGAGATACTCGACGAGCTGGTAAAGAAGGTTGAGCCTCGTTTCATGCGCCTTGAGGCGCGGTTCAATGTGCGCGGCGGCCTTTACACCTCGGTAGCCGCGGAGCATTGCGCGCCGGGCTGGAGGCCGGATTCGCCCGGGGCCGGAAGGAGCGCCGAAGAGGCGGTATAACGCTATAATTCCGCCGCCCGCCAAACCATGAAAGACCAGCTCATACACGGCGTTCCGCCTTATCGCCCCAAAAAGGGCGAGAAGTACATGAATGATGCCCAGTTGGAGCATTTCCGCAAAATACTGCTGGCATGGAAGGCCGAATTGATGGGCGAAGTGGCGCGCACCGTGCATCACATGCGCGATGACGCCAGCAATTTCCCGGATCCCAGCGACCGCGCCACGCAGGAATCAGAGTTCGGCCTGGAGTTGCGCACCCGCGACCGCGAGCGCAAGCTGCTGAAGAAAATCAACGCCGCGCTGGAGCGCATCGCGGACGGCAGCTACGGTTACTGCGAGGAAACTGGCGAGGAAATCGGCCTGCAACGCTTGCAAGCCCGCCCTGTTGCCACCCTGTCAGTGGAGGCGCAACAGCACCGGGAACTGGCCGAGCGCCAGTACCGCGACCGCACCACCCGCTAAGCTGCCTCCCCTCTCGCGAAGGCGCGCTTCCCCGCCGAAAAGGGAGACGGGAAAGAAGCGGACAATCCGCCCAGCGAGGCTTTAGTCCCTGGAGCGGCGGCGGCGGCGCGGGCGTCTCGCGCCGACGGCTTCCCCGTCCTGGGACAGGCCGCGCATGGTCAGGCGGATGCGCCCGCGCCCATCAACTTCCATCACCTTCACTTTCACAGCGTCGCCCGGTTTCAACACATCGCTGGTCCGCTCGATGCGGCGCTCGGATATCTGCGAAATATGCACCAGGCCATCGGTGCCGGGGAGCAGGGTAACGAAGGCGCCGTAGTCCATCACGCTGGACACGGTGCCGTCATACACCTCGCCAACCTTGATCTCCTGGACCCTGCCGCGTTCGGGGCCGCGCGATTCCGAGGCTTCCTCATCGCCATCCAGATTGCGCATGCTCAACCGGATCCGCCCTTGGCGGTCCACTTCCAGCACCTTCACGCGCACGGCGTCGCCTTCGGCCAGACGGTCGCTGACGCGCTCCACCCGCTCGTCGGAAATTTGCGAAATGTGCACCAGGCCATCCTTGCCGGGAACGATGGTGACAAAGGCGCCAAAGTCCATAAGCCGGGCCACCTTGCCGTCATAAATCTGGCCAACCTCAACGTCGGCCACGATCGATTCGATCCTCTTGCGCGCCTCCCTGCCGGATTCGCCATCGACGGATGCGATCTTCACCGTTCCGTCGTCCTCGATGTTGATTTCCGCGCCGGTCTCCTCGGTGATTGCCCGAATCACCGCGCCGCCCTTGCCAATCACGTCGCCAATCTTCTCGCGGTCAATCTGCATGGTGAATATGGAAGGCGCCCAATCCGAAACTTTCTCGCGGGACACGGAAATAACCTGATTCATGGCCGCAAGAATGTGCAGGCGCGCCAACCGGGCCTGCTCCAGCGCTTCGGCCATGATTTCGCGCGTGATTCCGTCGATCTTGATGTCCATTTGCAAAGCGCTGACACCATCCTCGGCGCCCGCCACCTTGAAGTCCATGTCGCCGAGATGGTCCTCGTCGCCCAGAATGTCGGTCAAAACCGCATAGCGCTGGTCTTCCTTGACCAGACCCATGGCGATGCCCGCCACCGGCGCCTTGAGTTTCACCCCGGCATCCATCAGCGCCAGGCTTGCCCCGCACACGCTGGCCATGGAACTGGAGCCATTCGACTCGGTAATTTCCGAAACCACGCGAATAACGTAGGGAAATTCCTCCATGACGGGCAATACCGCCGCGATGCCCCGGCGGGCCAGCCTGCCGTGTCCAATCTCGCGCCGCTTGGGGCCGGTCATGAATCCGGTTTCGCCCACCGAGTAAGGAGGGAAGTTGTAATGCAGCATGAAGCGGTCGCGGGCGGTGCCATCCAGGGCCTCAATAATCTGCGCATCGCGGTCGGTGCCCAGTGTGGCGGTAACCAGGGCCTGGGTCTCGCCGCGCGTGAACAGCGCCGAGCCATGGGTGCGGGGCAGCAGGCCCACCTCGATGTTCAGATCCCGAACCGTAAAATTGTCGCGCCCGTCGATGCGCGGTTTGCCGGACAGCACGCGCTCGCGCACGATGCGCTTCTCCAGCCCCTTGAGCGCGGATGCGATTTCCCGCGCGCGGGAAGAATCCGCCTCGTCCGGCGCCAGCTTCTCCGTCACCCGGGCGTGGATTTTGCGCCGCCGCTCGTTGCGCTCAACCTTCTCTGTTGCCTTGTAGGCCTTCAGCAGGTCCTTTTCGGCAATCCTCGCCACCTCGGCGGCCAGCTCCTCGTTCTCCGGCGGAGCCTGCCAGCCCCGCGCGGGCTTGCCGGCTTCGGCGGCAAATTCGCGAATGGCTTCAATGGCGGCTTGCATCTGCCCGTGACCAAACAGCACCGCGTTGAGCATGACTTCCTCGGACAGCAGGTCCGCTTCGGACTCCACCATGAGGACCGCGGCCTCGGTGCCGGCAACCACCAGATTCAACCGCGAAGAGGCCAGTTCCGTGGCGGTGGGATTAAGCACGAACTCCCCATCAATCCATCCCACCCGGGCCGCTCCTATGGGGCCGGCGCAGGGCAGGCCCGAAAGAGCAACCGCGGCGAAGGCGCCGAGCATGGCGGGGATGTCCGGGTCCACCTCCTGGTTGGTGGAAAGCACCGTTGCAATCACTTGCACATCGTGGAAAAAGCCCTTGGGAAACATGGGCCTTAAGGGCCGGTCAATCAACCTGCAGGTGAGCGTTTCCTTTTCCGTGGGGCGTCCCTCGCGCCGGAAAAACCCTCCCGGTATGCGGCCCGCGGCGTAGGTTTTTTCCTGGTAGTTGACGGTGAGGGGAAGAAAGTCGCGTCCCGGGTCGGCTTTTTTGGCGCCCACAACGGTTACCAGCACAACCGTCTCCGCCATACTCGCGACCACCGCGCCATCGGCCTGACGCGCCATTCTGCCTGTTTCCAGCGTTACCGCATGGCTGCCGTACTGGAATTCTTTTTTTACGATAGACACTGCTACCTCGCTTGCATTGGTTTTGACGCGCCTTTCACGCGCGCATCCTTTTCCTTCATTAATGGAGCCCCCGGGAATGAAGCCCCTGGGGTTGTCCGTCCATGTTCGATTGGAAATCCCGGGATAAAAGAGCCTGTATTTACGGACTGGGCCGGCGCAGGGGAGTCCGATCTTTCACCGCTCGATTCGGCCTGCGCTCAGCGGCGCAGGCCAAGCCGGGAAATCAGCCTGGCGTAGCGCTCCTGATCCGTGTTCCGCAGATATTTGAGCAGGCGGCGGCGGCGGTTCACCATGCGCAGCAATCCGCTGCGGGAATGGTGGTCCTGCTTGTGTTCCCGGAAATGGCCGGACAGCGCATTGATGCGCGCCGACAACAGCGCTACCTGAACCTCGGCGGACCCTGTGTCCGCCGGCCCGCGCTGGTATTCCTGCACGGTCGCGCTGATCTGGCTTGAGTCTAGTGCCATGCGATAAGTCTTCGGTCCGTATTCGAGCGCCCTATTGTACCCTCCTTTAGCCCGGATATTGCACCAAGTCGCGCTTCCTCGCCCTATGCCTTGCCCCCTCTCCGCGGGAGATGCATGAATACATCCCTGTAGCTTGTCCCGGCATCCGTGCGCGCCAAGCTATTGGCGCGCGCTCCAATACTCCCGCAGGGAGGGAGCAAAACATAGGGCTTTAGCTTATTTGCACGGGTGAGCCTCTTGTTGAGTCCGAGGGGGTTGTCCCTCCTCTCGGCGGGGCGTTGGAGGCATGGATGCCGGAATGAGCTACAGGGATGTATTCATGCGTCCCCGCCGAGAGGAGGGACAACCCCCTCGGACTCAACAAGAGGCGGCGCTAAACAAGGGTTTGGGGGCGGAGAAGGCGGCGGGGGGCCACCTGGCCGTCCAGGGTGACTTCTCCGATGCCGATGAATTGTTGCGCGCCAATGTACAGCCGGACCGCGCCAGGCTGCATGCCGCGGGCCGCGGCCACCGGATTGCCGCGCTGCAAATAGAAGCTCTCGCTGGCTGAAAGGCGCACTGCCGGCAGCTCTCCCGCCGCCGCGTCGGCAGGAAGCAGCATCGCGTCCAGCGCCGAGCGCCCCCTGGCCGCGGCGGCCTCCAATTCTTCCATGGTCACCATGGAAGCCTCTCCAAAAGGGGCCACGCCTAGCCGCCTGAGAGCGCTGACGCAGGCCAGCGCGCCCAGCGATTCGGCCAGGTCTTCGATCAGCGTTCGAACATAAACTCCGCTGCCGCAGCGCACGGCGAACACCGGCGAGGACGGGGAGTACTCCTCAATCTCAAGACTGCGAATCCATACCCGCCGCGGGGCCCGCTCCACCGTGCGGCCCTCGCGGGCCAATTTGTAGAGGCGCCTGCCCTTGTGCTTGAGCGCCGAATACATGGGCGGCACCTGCTCGACTTCGCCGGTAAAGCGTTCCAAAACGGCTTCCAGTTCCGCCCGCCGCAGGCGTTCGGAAGGCCGTTCCAGAACCGTGGCGCCGGTTGCGTCGCCGGTGTCGGTTTTAAGCCCGATGCGGGCGGTTACGCGGTAATGCTTCTCGGCCTTGAGCAAATAGGCGGACAACTTGGTGGCTTCGCCTAGGCACAAGGGCAGCATGCCCGTTGCGATGGGGTCCAGGCTGCCCGTGTGCCCTGCCTTGCGGGCGGCGAACAGGCGCTTGACCCGCTGCAGCGCCTGGTTGGACGTTAAACCTTGCGGCTTGTCCAGCAGCAGCACGCCAGTCACGTCCCGCTTGTCTGGGGAGGCGCTTGCCTGGCTCATCGGAACCGCCCCTTGGAGCAATACGCGGGCTAGCCCGCTGGCGGCTCCGGTTGGCGCCGGTCCCTGGAGCGCCGCGCGCGGGCGCGCTCTTCCTTGCGCGCGGCGTCTTCGATCAGTTC
>RKRP01000067.1 GCA_007571315.1 Gammaproteobacteria bacterium | reverse complement strand
CCTGAGGAAACGCCGAGAGCTAACCCGCATTATGGAGCCGCGTTTGGCGGATTTGCTTTGTCAGATTATATTGCCCCCCAAGGGAAGCACTTTTCCGCCCACGGACGGCAAGAAACATGATGCGAGCGCCAACATTCGTACCCATTGTGGATCTGTTCTCGGGACCGGGCGGACTGGCCGAGGGATTTGCTGGGCTTCGCGGGCCGCGTGGCCATCCCAGATTCCGTGTGGCGCTATCTGTCGAAAAGGACCGTGACGCGCACCGAACTTTGCGGCTGCGCACTTTCCTGCGCAAATTCGGCACGCAATTTCCTTCGGAATACTACGATTTTCTCAACGGCGAAATGGGCGAGGAGCCGGACTGGAGAACGCTCTATCCTCGACAATGGCGCGAGGCATGCAACGAGACGCAACGCCTTGAGTTGGGCGCGCCTGGGACAACGCAGTTTCTTCAACGCCGAATAATGGAAATCCGCGCTCGGCATGGAGAACGAACCGTGCTGCTGGGTGGTCCGCCTTGCCAGTCGTATTCCGTGATTGGCCGGGTGCGTAACGCCGGGAAGCGTGGTTATAACGCCGACAAAGATGTTCGCCAGTCGCTGTATGAAGAATATGCGCAAGTTCTCCATCAACTTCGCCCGGCCGTTGCCGTAATGGAGAATGTCAGGGGAATGCTTTCCGCGCGCAGGAATGGAAAGCCGGTTTTTCCAGAAGTCGTCCGTAGTCTTCAAAACTCTGATGGCGGGGAGGAATACAGGCTTTTCACCCTGACTCCTGCCTCGGGCGGCAGTGACATGGCTTCGCCCGACTTTCTCGTTCATGCGGCGCGACATGGTGTCCCGCAATCGCGTCATCGCGTCATCATCATTTGCGTGCGGCGCGATTTGGCTGAAAGGCTTCCGGATAAGCATTTGCCTCGACTGGCAGACTGGAACAACTTGGTTCCGGTGCAGGATGTCATTGGCTCCATGCCCAAGCTCCGCAGTCGCCTGAGTCAAGGGGACAGCCCCGGCGCTTGGCAGCGTGCGCTGAAGGAAGCATGCGGCCTTGTTGAGGGGCACAAGCCTTCGGAAATGCGACCCGGTCAGGAAGCGCGGTTCCATGAGGCTCTCCGCAATGCCCGCAGTTCCACGGAGGGAACACCATTGCCTTGGAGCAGCGTGCGTGGCGAAACTGATCTTCCGGCCAGTTGTCCAGACGAACTGCGCAACTGGCTATTCGACGAGAACATAAACAGACTCCCCAACAACGATACTAGGGGGCACATGTCTGCCGACTTGACCCGGTACCTGTTTGCCGGAGTATTTGCTCACACCTTTGGACGCTCTCCCAAGAGCGTCGATTTCCCGGAGAAATTTGCGCCAAATCACGCCAGTTGGCGCACGGGGAAGTTCGTTGACCGTTACCGTGTGCAACTCCCCGATCAGCCCTCAACCACCGTAGTGAGCCACATCAGCAAGGATGGGCACTACTTCATCCACCCCGACCCCAGCCAATGCCGGAGCCTGACCGTGCGGGAAGCGGCGCGCCTCCAGACATTCCCAGACAACTACTTTTTCTGCGGTGGCCGCACAAGTCAGTACATTCAGGTAGGCAACGCCGTGCCTCCGTTCCTTGCATATCAAATCGCAGAAAAACTCTGGGACATGCTCAGTCATTACGACCGCAGGCCAAGGCGCTTGCGCCGTTCGCCTGCGCGCTTTCAGAGTGAACGCTCCACACAGGCTCCTCGAGTGCCGCTGGCCGCAATGGAATCGACATGATCGCTTCCGATGCTGTGCGAGAAAAGGAGGTTTCGCCGCGAGCATCGGTGCTTGTGGAGAGTTTGCGCGACATCGGCTATTCGCTGCCAACTGCGATAGCCGATGTCATTGACAACTCGCTGACTGCCGGTGCGCGAAAAATCGAGTTGCTCGCCGACACTCATTCAGAGATGCCCGCCATCGGAATCCTTGATGATGGATGCGGCATGACGGCAACCGAACTCCTGGAAGCGATGCGTCCGGGAAGCAGAAGTCCGCGGGAAACTCGCGCAGATGACGATCTTGGCCGATTCGGTCTTGGTCTCAAGACGGCATCATTTTCGCAGTGCCGCAGATTGACTGTAGCGACGCGCCGGGCGGGCGAGACATCCTGCGCGGTTTGGGATCTCGACATGGTCGCGGCGCGCGACCGGTGGATCGTCCAGTTTCTCGACAGCATTTCGAAGGTGCGGTGGGGTGATCGTTTGACAGCAAACGGCACGCTGGTGGTTTGGGAGAATTTGGACCGTATCATCACCCCCAACGGTGATGGTGGCCGGAAGGATTTCGTGCGGCAACTCAATGAAACGGCCGATCACCTCGAATTTGTGTTTCACCGTTTCCTTTCCGGCAGAGAGAGCAGAAGGAAACCGGTAAAAATGCTTCTCAATAACCGTGCGCTGAGCCCCTTCGACCCCTTTCATCCGGCCAGCCAGCGACATCCGAAAGAGACGTTTCGGCTCGGCGGGCAGGAAATCACAATTCAGCCGATGACCCTTCCGCACCACGATAAGGTCTCGAAAAATGACTGGGAACGTTACGCCATGCGCGAAGGGTATGTGAAGAATCAGGGTTTCTATCTATACAGGAATCGACGGCTCATCGCCCACGGGACATGGTTTGGGCTTGCGAGGCAACAGGAACTTACAAAACTTTCCAGGGTACGTATCGACATTCCCAACAACATGGATGCGGAGTGGAAAATCGATGTCAGAAAGGCATCCGCGCAACCGCCACCAGCCGTGCGCCAGAGGCTTCGCAAGATCGTGGGCCGCCTCGGTGCTCCGTCGCAACGAATCTACAAAAGACGGGGAGCGCTGTTGACGGACGACAACCGACTGCCAGTATGGACGCGCAATCAGAACAAGAATCGTATTCTGTACGATTTGAATTTGGAGCACCCGATACTCTTGGATTTTGTGGGCCGTCTCGACGAGGAATCAGCCACAAAGTTCCGAAAACTGATTGGGCTTGTTGTTTCCACCCTGCCTGTTGAAGCGCTGTACGCGGACCTCAGCGCAAGCCAGGGGTCGGTGGATCAACAGACGATGAGTTCCGAAGATTTTGAAGAAATTGTGACAGCAGCATGGCGCATACTGCGGGAAAACAGGCTATCGGGCAAAGAAATAAAAACGAGAATGCGTTCAGCGGAACCTTTTGGTTCGCGCTGGCCCGAAACGGAGAGGGTAATTCAGGCGCTTGAAATGGAAAAACAGGAGGATCCATGATCAATTTCAACAAACTCAAGATAGCTGTTGGCGCTCTGTTGGCCGATGAAGAATTACCGACACAGGAAAAGATTCGCGAATATATCGACATGTTTCGGGCGCAATTAACAAACAGGGAAGCCGACGAACTTGTCCGGCATTTTGAAGCGGTGCATGGCGTCAGAATGAGAGACGCCGCCGTGCTTCAGGAGGCGGAGTTTGAACCATGGTTGGGAAATGCGCGATCGAGCATAGATCCGTATTACTGGGACCGTTACAAGAAATTTCTGGCAAACAAGGAATTCTCGGCCCGTGTTCTGGCCACTCTTGATAGAGATACCGACCAAATTCTTGGGCATTTGGAAAATCCCAAGAAAGACGGGGCATGGGACCGGCGCGGCATGGTCATGGGGCATGTCCAATCCGGCAAGACAGCCAACTACGCGGGCCTGATCTGCAAGGCTGCCGATGCGGGCTACCGAGTAATCATCATTATTGCCGGCATCCACAACAACCTGCGCAATCAGACGCAGCGGAGGATCGATGAAGGCTTCATCGGTTTTGACAGCATCGCGATATTGAAGAGGGAACGTCGAAACAGCCAGGGAGTGGGACGTTTCAATTCTCGGCGCAGCCCTGCCGTGTTCACTACCTCCCGGCAGGATTTCAAGAGGACAACCGCGGATAGCGTGCACCTTCCATTGAAGAACCTGAGCGAGCCGGCTGTTTTCGTCATCAAGAAGAATTACAAAATACTGAAAAACCTGATCGAATGGCTGACAGCGCACAATGCCCAGCAAGGTACGGATAAAGTGTGGGAACCCATGCTTCTGATTGACGACGAAGCGGACAACGCGTCGATTAACATCAGTTCAGATCCCGAGAGAGTTTCACGAATCAATGGCCAGATACGCAAGCTTCTCAGTCTCTTCGGGAGAAGTGGCTATGTAGGCTATACGGCCACCCCGTTCGCAAACATCTTCATTGATCCCGACAACGACGACGAAATGCTTGGGGATGATCTTTTCCCGCGTGATTTCATCGTTAGTCTCGATCCGCCGACCAACTACTTTGGGGCAACCAAGGTGTTCATGGAGGACTCAGAGCGGTTTGTCCTCCCAATCGACGATTACGCGGACCTGTTGCCCTTGAAACATCGCATACATCATCAGGTTACAGGCTTGCCGGATAGTCTCGAAACGGCGGTGCGTACCTTTATCGTGGCCTGCGCCATCCGGAAGGTTCGGGGGCAAGTTGCGAGCCACAACTCCATGCTGGTCAATGTTTCTCGATTTGTGAATGTTCAGGCGCAAATTCGGAATGCAATCCATGAGCTCGTCGCTCGCATACGTAGCAGCGTGCGCATAAACGGCGGTCTGCCGACAGACGCAGCGATGAGCGATCCGGAGGTCGCTGCGCTGAAGCGGGCGTTCGAGGCGCTCTACGCGACAGAGTGCGAGGTGTCTTGGCAGGATATTCAGAAAAATTTGCACGACAGCGTAAGTCCAATAAAGGTAATCGAGGTAAATAGCCGGGCGTCCGACCCGCTCGATTACGCGGAGCATAAAAAAGACGGCTTAAATGTGATTGCCGTGGGAGGTCTGTCGCTTTCGAGGGGCTTGACGCTTGAGGGTCTCGTGGTCAGCTATTTCCTGCGAAACTCCATGATGTACGACACGCTTCTGCAAATGGGGCGATGGTTTGGCTACCGGAATGGTTATGAGAAGCTCTGCCGCGTGTGGATGCCGGAGGAGGCCCAGGGCTGGTACGCTCACATCACGGAAGCCATTGAGGAACTCCGCGGTGAACTGGCTTATATGAAGAGCGTCAACGCCACGCCCAAGGATTTTGGGCTGCGTGTGCGCAGTCATCCCGAAACGCTTGTCGTTACCGCGCGCAACAAGATGGGCGCAGGACAACAGATCAGGGTGCGGGTAGGTTTGGCGAACTGCTTCGTTGAAACTGCGATCCTGCGACGTGACCCTCCAAGCCTTGCGGCAAATCGCAACGCAGCGATTTCCCTTGCAGCAAATCTCCGCCGCAATGGATTCCCGCCTGAGCAATGGGAGCAACGCAAGGGCGCACTTTTGGTGCTTGGAGTTCCGGCATCGGCAGTGATGCAGTTTCTTGCTGCCTTCCGAAATCACGAAGGATCAATTCAAACCCAGCCTGAACCCATCCTCCAGTACATCCGGGAGCGTCAGACAGACGAACTGGCCCGGTGGGACATTCTGTTTCCGGGACTCGGGAAACCATCGCCAAAATCGCTCATTGATTCCAGTCTGGGCTTTAAGATTGTTTGCCAGCGTCGCGGTGCTGGCCTACGGAGCGCCGCAAAAACATTGATGATTACCAACAAGCAGCGGGTGAGTTCGAGGGGGATTGAAAAGACCGGATTGACCAGTGAGGAAATCAAAAATGCCGAGGCGGATTACCAGAGGGGCAGAAACCCAGTTCCCCGGAATTTTCCCGACTGGATATACAGAAGAAGGCGCAAGAAGCCGCTCCTCATCGTCCACCTGTTGGCAATTGGCAAGAAGGAAGACAATTTGAGCGGCGAGAAGCCGGTGGTAGCTTGGAGCATCAGCTTTCCAAGAACTGATAGGGAAGAAGCAAAGGTCGAGTACGTAGTCAATACTCGTTGGTATAAAGAGCATTATGGAGACGAGGACGATGAGGAGGCGGAAGGCAATGACTACTGAGGACCCTTGGAAAGATATCGCGCTCCCCGAGCAAGTTGCGCAAATCAATGCACGGCGCGTCTCACCGTCGATTCCTTGGAACCTGTACTGGGCGATAGATTCCAATCACAATCTTCTCCTGATCCTTCAGCATGGCGGCAAGATCAGGAAATCCGGCCTGCCGAAATTGCATGGCCTGCGTGTTGAGGTGCAACCGTCGGACGCTGGTTCTGGCGAACGAATTGTCCTGCGGCTGACAGACCAAGAGCAAAGAGCGCTTTTTCTCCGCTTTTGCCAAGATATTGTGGAGGCTACCGCGCTTGCCAACACTGAAGAACAGGCAGTCGAGCGATTTCTGGCGCGAACGTGGAGATGGCACAGGCTTCTGCGGAGCGCCCGCGAAGACCGCTTGGGTGATGAAGAACAGAAGGGACTCGTTGGTGAGTTGATGGTGCTGGAGAAACATCTGTTTCCCATCTTGGGAGTATTGAATGCCGTCAAATGCTGGGTTGGGCCTCTGAATGCGCCGCAAGATTTTGAAATTTCCCGGGTGCGTATTGAGGCGAAAGCGAGAAGCGTATCAAGGCCCCGCGTCACCGTTTCGTCCGAACATCAACTGGAATCCGGCGCCAATGACACCCTGTTTCTGCATGTGACGGAAGTGTCAAGCGCTCCGGAAGGCACACCGGATGCGCTCACGCTTACCGAGATGGCGAGTGGAATACGCTCCGCAATGGCGGTCAAGAGCATGTCGGCTGTGGACATTTTCGAGGAGCGTTTGGGAAAGGCCGGATTCGAGTGGACGGACGATTACTCCGACAAGCTTTGGCTGATCGGAACGGAATCTCTTTACGAAGTAAGTAGTGGCTTCCCGCGAATCACCTCCGCAATGTTTCTTGGCGGTGTTGGCGATGTCCACTACACGATTTCACTGCTCGAATGTGAGGAATATCGAGTTGATCTCTCGATACTGAAAACTGCTATCACAGGTTCGACCAATGACGCTTGAAGAATTTGCCCGAGAATTTTTCCAGGAGATCGTTGCGGAATCCGATGCGGCCGGACAATTCATGGAAGATGTGTTCTTTCAGAAAGCGTGCGAGTATCTGACGGAGGCCGGGGAGCTCGATTCTGCTGACCGGACTCATTATTTGGGGCCTCCCGGAAGGGGTATTCGTGTTGATGGGTATGGCGGCGACCCCGTCGAGCATGAGCCGGACACCCTGCGCCTGATAATTCTGGATTTCAAGGCTTCCGAAGAATTGGAGCGTCTCATTCGAACCGAGATGGATGCCATTTTCAAGCGCCTGACCAATTTTTTGCGAAAATCTCTTGACCGAATTTGGCGCAATGCGCTGGAAGAGACCAGTCCTGCGTTTGGGCTGGCAGACATGATTGGGCAGCGCTGGGGCAGAATCGCCAGGGTCCGCTTGATTCTTGTTACCAACCGTCAACTGAGTGAGCGAGTGGACGGGCGAACAGCCGATGAGCACGACGGTCGAACAATTACCTACAGCGTATGGGATGTTCGCCGCTTGTATCGCTTGGCCGCGGCCGGTCGCGAGCGTGAGGAAATAGAGGTTGATCTAACCGGGAATTATGGGGGACCTCTCTCAGTACTTCCTGCGCAGCAGTCGGAGGCTGATCACGAATCCTACTTGGCAATAATACCGGGAGCGGTTTTGGCCGAGATATACGACCAATGGGGCGCCCGCCTTCTCGAACAGAATGTCAGAGTGTTCCTGCAGGCGCGCAACAAGGTTAACAAGGGCATCAGGATCACTATCGAGAGTGAGCCTTCTAGGTTCTTTGCCTACAACAACGGCATCACCGCCACCGCCGAGAAAATTGAAATCACTAACAGAAACGGCGGCCTCCGGCTGCACAAGCTCAAGAACTTTCAGATCGTGAACGGAGGACAAACAACAGCATCCATTCACGCCGCGCGCCGCGCGAAAATCGATGTGTCGCAAATATTCGTTCAGATGAAACTGTCCGTGGTGGACCCGGAACGAGCGGGCAAGCTGGTGCCGAAAATTTCCGAGTACGCCAATAGCCAGAATCGCGTGAATGCAGCAGATTTCTTTTCCAACCATCCGTTTCATGTTCGGATTGAAGAATTCTCCCGCCGCATTTACGCTCCCTCGCCAGAAGGAACATTCAAGCAGTCAAAGTGGTTCTATGAACGGGCGCGAGGTCAGTATGCGGATGCCCGCGCTGGTCGGACGCCCGCCGAGCGCCGCAAGTTCGATTTGGAGAACCCGCGCAGGCAGCTTTTTACGAAAACGGACCTCGCCAAGTTCGTGAATGTTTGGCAGGGACTTCCTCATGAGGTAAGCCTTGGCGCGCAGAAAAACTTCGCGCAGTTTGCCAAGCGCACGGGCCAGGCTTGGAAACGGCACGCCAACGATTTCAACGAGGCGTGGTATCGCGAAGCCATCGCAAAAGCAATCGTGTTTCGTGCAACGGAGAAGCTGGTATCCAATCAACCCTGGTACGAGGGCGGGTACCGCGCCAACATTGTTGCTTACGCCATTGCAAAGGTTGCGCACGACATATCGGTAAAAGATCGCTCGGTGGATTTCGAGGCTATCTGGCGCAGGCAGGCGCTATCCCAAGGGCTTGAGAAGGCGCTGGTCAAGGCTGCCAAGAGTGCGCATGATGTGTTGGTTAGCCCGCCGGAAGGAATGCGGAATGTTACGGAATGGGCCAAGAAGCAAGGATGCTGGGATCGGGTACGCAACTTGGAAATTTCCTGGCCGCAGCTATTCCTCGACAAACTCGTTTCGAAGGAGGAACGCCAAGATGCTTCGCGCGCGGCTCGCCGCGAGCAAAAGGTTTTGAACGAGGTAGAGGCGCAAATCGCCGTGGTGAAGGCCGGGGCGATATTTTGGAACGAGGCGCTTGCGTGGGGTAATCAGCGGAAGCTGCTCACTCCCGTGGAGCGCGGAATTCTGGGTGTGATCGTCAGAGGAAAGCCGCCGTCAAGCAAACAGTGCGCGGTCGTAGTCAGAGCGCTTGGCAAGTTGCAAGCGGAAGGATTCCAGGGCGATATTTGATGACGCGATATGACCTGTTTGCTATTGAGGGAAGCAGCTAGGCGGGGGGAAATCCGCGCCTGACGCTGCGGCGCTGCTGGCCAACCGGGGGCTTGCCAAGCCCAAGGCTGGCGCTGACATGGTGGCCGCCGGTGGGGATAGGCCATGCATTCCGGGCGATTCGTGTTTTCCTGGCTCGTGGAGCATCTGCCGTTGAAGTTCTTGCGCCGGCGCGTTCGGCCGGTATGGGGAAGACCGCTCACTGCATAGGCGAGTGGCAGATTTGCATGCGAGGATGCCAATTCGCCAACCACTCAGGGGGCGGGTTCAGGCGCCTCTTCCTCGTCGCCTCCGGCGGGAGCGGATGGCGGATGCCGACGCTCCCAGGCATCGCGGACATAGGCCATCAGCGATGGAATGCCCGGCGCAAATCCTTGCCGGCCGGGATGCTCTCAAACGAAGTCCAGATTGCGCAACACGTTGAACTCTATCAGGGCAAGAATTTCGCGCTCGATAAGTCCCCGCTTCTCCTTCGCTTTCTCAAAAAGCCTGGCGCCTTCCGGGGAAGACCCTCTGCCTCGCGCTAAATCCAGGCGGCGATTTCCTTGCGCTGCCGGGCGTTGGGGAGCGGGCCTGCGGCCGCGCCCAAGTTATCGGCCATGTGCTTGACCTTGGTGGTGGCCGGGATGACGCAGGTTGCGGCCGGATGGCCCAGGATCCACTTCAGGAACAACTGCGCCGGGCTATCGCAGCCCAGTTCCGCCGCCACTCTGGGCAACTCCTTTCCGCGCGCCGCCCGGAACAGCCCGCCGCGCACGAATGGACGGTTCACCATTACCGCCATGCCCCGTTCCGCCGCCAGCGGCAGCAGGCGCTCTTCCGCCTCGCGCTCGCCGAGGCTGTAGTTGAGCTGAACAAAATCCCAATCGGCCGCCCGCATCACTCTTTCGAACTCGGCGAACTGTCCCGCCCGCGACGTGGTGATGCCCAGATAACGGATGCTGCCCGCGGCTTGCATTTCCAGCATCGTCTCCAGGTGCGTTTCCCAGTCCAGAAGGTTATGAACCTGCATCAGGTCGATTCGCTCCACCCCGATCTTGTCCATCGACTCCTGCATCTGCCGGGCGCCCGCCGCCCGCCCTTCCGTCCATACCTTGGTGGCGCAGAACATCGACTCGTGGCCCGCCGCCTGAGGCAGCAATTCGCCCAGATGCGTTTCCGCGTCGCCATACATGGGCGACGTATCGACCAGCGCGCCGCCGCCGAACAGCGCTTCGAGCACTTCCACCAGCGCGCTGCGCTGCGCCGCGCCGGAAACGCTGTTGAACACCCGCGATGTGCCCAGTCCCACCGGCGCCAACGCTTCGCCGCTGGACGGAACGTAATGCACGCGCGTTTCCGCCTGCCCCAGCGCCGGCAGCCCCAGCCCCAGCGCCAACCCCGCGGCGCCCGCGCCAAGCGCCGCCTCTCTCCTCGAAATCTTCCGATTCATGCCATGCCTCTCCTCTGCGTTCTCTCGGCTCACGGCCCTAGCCTACCTCACCCGCGATCGCGGCGGCGCGGCGGCGGCGCAGTTCTTCGCCGAGGCGCGCGCCTTCATAACCTTCCGCAGCCAGCTTCGCGCCCGAAACCGCGCTCGCCGCGCGGAAAGCTGCGCGGAAGATGTCCGCGGCCGGGTATGCCCGCTCCGTCATGCCCTTGCGGCCGCGGTAGTCCGCCTCGCAAGCCGTCAGGAAATCCTCCAGCAGGCTGCCGGTTTGAAACGCCCCAAGCGCCTCCAGCACCTTCAGCTTGGTGGCCGGGCGCAACTCGGCGGCGCGGTGGCAAACGCCGTGAAAGCGCGCCACCTGCTCGGCCAGGGCGCGGAAGCGGTTCGGCACGCCCAGCCGTTCGCACATTTCCTTTAGCAGCCGCACGCTGGCCGCCTCGTGGCCGCTGTGCCGCGGCCAGCACTCTTTGGGCGTGACCCCCTTGCCAAGGTCGTGGGTAAGCGCCGCGAACCGCACTTCCGGTTTGGGCGAGAACCGGGCTGCCTGCTCCAGCACCATCATCACGTGCGCCCCGGTGTCGATTTCCGGGTGCCAGCGCTCCGGTTGCGGCACCCCCCACAGCCGGTCGATTTCCGGAAAGATCACCTTCAGCGCCCCGCAATCGCGCAACACCTCGAAAAAGCGTTGCGGCGCGTCTTCTCCCAAGGCCCGCATCGTCTCCTGCCAGACCCGCTCCGGAACCAGCGCCGCCGCCTCGCCCGCCGCCACCATTTCGCGCATCAGCGCCACGGTTTCCAGGGCAATGCTGAAGCCCAGGCCATGGAAGCGAGCGGCGAAGCGCGCCACCCGCAGAATCCGCACCGGGTCCTCGCGGAAAGCCGGCGAGATGTGCCGCAGCGTCTTCTCGCGCAAGTCGCGCCGCCCGCCGTGCGGATCGATCAGATTGCCTTCGGCATCTTCGGCCATCGCATTGATGGTCAGGTCGCGCCGGGTGAGGTCCTCTTCCAGTGTGACCTCGGGGCCAAACTCTACCGCGAAACCCCGGTAGCCGGGCGCCGTTTTGGTTTCGCGCCGCGCCAGCGCGTATTCCTCCCGGGTTTCGGGATGCAGGAACACAGGAAACGAGCGTCCTACCTCCTTGTAGCCTTGCCGCTTGAGCTGTCCGGCGGCGGCGCCCACCACCACCCAGTCCCGCTCGCGGACTTCAAGCCCCAGAAGCCGGTCGCGGATGGCGCCGCCTACCAGGTAGCAATCCATCCGCTTCGCCCAGGCGCGCCGGAGCGCGGCGGACCGCTCAGGACCGAAGCGGCACCACCAGCGTGCGGTTGCCGCGCCGGATGCTCAGCACGATAAGCGACTGTCCATCGGCCACTTTCCTGAACTGCTCGATGTTGCGCACGCGCACCCGGTTCACGGCCACGATCATGTCGTCGGCCCTGAGTCCCGAGCGCTGCGCCGTGCTGCCTTCCTCAATGGTTTCCACCAGCACGCCTTCAAAGTCGCCGGCGTCCGAATCCGCCAGCGAAGCGCCCGCCAGCGCCGGATGAATGTCGCTGCCGGTGGCGGCCACCAGCCCGCCCAGGGTCGCTTCAACCGTTTTCGAGCGTCCGTCCTCGCCCACGATTTCCAGCGTGACTTCTTCGCCAACGGCGCGCAGGCCCACGGCGTTGATCAAATCGCTTCTGGTTTCGATTTCCTTGCCGTTTACGCGCACTATTACATCGCCCGGCTCGATTCCGGCCTGTTCGGCCGCCGAGTCCGGCATCACTTCCTGCACAATCGCGCCGCCGGCCTCATCCAGCCCCAGAGTGTCGGCCAACTCCTGATCCACGTTCCTCACCATCACGCCAAGGCGCCCGCGGCGGACTTCGCCAAAGGCCACCAGTTGGCGCATGATTTCGCTAGCGATCGAGGTGGGAATGGCAAAACCGATGCCGGCATTGTCGCCGGACCGGGACAGGATGTTGGAGGGAATGCCCACCAGTTCGCCGCGCATATTCACCAGCGCCCCGCCGGAATTGCCAGGATTGATGGATGCGTCGGTTTGAATGAAATCCTCGATGGGACTCGGACGTTCGCCGCGGCTGGGCGTCTGCTTGATGGTGCGGCCCAGCGCGCTGACGATGCCGGAGGTGACCGTGTGCGTAAGGCCGAAGGGATTGCCGATCGCCAGCACGAAGTCGCCCACCTGCAGCTTTTCGGAATCCCCCAGAGGCATCTGCGTGAGATTGTCGGCTTCTTCCAATTCCAGCAGAGCGACATCGGTGTCGGGGTCCGAACCGATCACCTTGGCCTCCACGCTGCGCCGGTCGTTCAAGGTCACCACGATCCTTTTGGAGTTGTTGATTACATGGTGGTTGGTCAGCACCAGCCCGCGCTCCGCATCGACGATGACGCCTGATCCGGCCGGCACCGGCGGCGTATCGCGCTGTTCCTGCCGCGGCGGATTGGGGAAGAAACGTTCGAAGAACGGATCCCCGCGGAACGGCGAGCGGAAGTTCCGGGCAGGGCGGGCGATGGCGATGCTCACCACCGCCGGCGTGGTGGCTTCCACCAGCGGCGCCAGACTGGGGAAAGGCTCGCCGTTCAACGCCGGCGGCAGGCTGGCTTGCGCGGCCTGCGCCTGCCCGCCCAACTGCGGCGCGCCGCCGCCGGCGGTCAAGGCGAGCGCTAGCGCCAGCGCGAAAATGCCGATCAGAATTCTGTGTGTCATTTAATGGCCCCGGTAAGTCAACTGCGCATGCCTGTCAAGCAATCTATGGATGCGGATGTGCCGCATATAGTCGCGCCGCCGCCGTTATTCGGCTTTGAGGAAACGGCGGATTTATTGTAATCCCAAAGCCCGCTTGCAGATCCTCCGCGTTGGCGTTAAAAAGTGCCTTGTCCGCCTTGCAGTTCCGCCGCAGAAGCGCAGCGCAGGCAGGAGCGTCCCCCGCCGCTGGCAGGCGGGGAACAGCGACGACACACTTGGGGGTTATATGGGGCAACCGGTCAGGCTGGCCAAAATCGGCCACGGCGAAGAGGAAATTTCCTTACAGCCCGCGTCCCTTGATATCTGGGACTCCAAGTACCGCCTCAAGACCAAGAAAGGCGATATTCTCGACCAGGAGGTTCATCACACCTACGCCCGCGTGGCGCGCGCGCTGGCCGATGTGGAGCCCGGGGAAATCCGCAGCAAGTGGTATGAATCCTTCCTCTGGGCCCTGAACCACGGCGCCGTGCCGGCCGGGCGCATCGTTTCCAACGCTGGCGCGCAGGAGCAAAAGCCCGCCACGTCCACTATCAATTGCACCGTGTCCGGAACCGTGGGCGACTCCATGAACAGCATTCTGGAAATGGCGCATGAGGCCGGGCTAACGCTCAAGGCGGGCTGCGGCATCGGCTACGAGTTCTCCACGCTGCGGCCGCGCGGCGCTTACGTGGCCGGGGCCGGCGCCTACACCTCCGGCCCGCTGTCGTTCATGGACATCTACGACAAGGTTTGCTTTACGGTGTCTTCCGCCGGGGGGCGGCGCGGCGCGCAAATGGGCACCTTCGATGTGGGCCACCCGGATGTCAAGGAATTCATCACCGCCAAGCGCGAGGACGGCCGGTTGCGGCAGTTCAACCTGTCGCTGATGATTACCGACGAGTTCATGAGGGCTGTGGAAGCCGGGCAAGACTGGGTGCTGGCCTTTCCTCTGGAGCCGTCCGAGGCTGAGGATGACGACTTCGACCTGAACGACAGCGCCAGGGTGGTATGGCGGGAGTGGCCGGTTGCCCGCGGCTACATCCGCGACGACCGGAACCGCGTGGCCTGCAAGGTGTACGGAACGTTGCCGGCGCGCGAGTTGTTCGATCTCATCATGCGCTCCACCTACGATTTTGCTGAGCCGGGCTTCATTCTCATCGACCGCGTCAACGAGATGAACAACAACTGGTACGTGGAAAACATCCGCGCCACCAATCCCTGCGGCGAGCAGCCGCTGCCGCCGTACGGCGCCTGCCTTTTGGGCTCGGTCAATCTGACCCGCTTCGTGCGCCGTCCGTTCACCGGCGAGGCCTATTTCGACTGGGAGGAGTTCAACGAGGTTGTGGCGATCTTCACGCGCATGCTCGACAACGTGGTGGAGATCAACGAACTGCCCCTGGACCGGCAGGTGCGCGAAATCCTGCGCAAGCGGCGCCATGGCATGGGCTTTTTAGGGCTGGGGTCAACGCTCTCCATGCTGCGCATCCGCTATGGCAGCGCGCCCTCCGCCGAATTTACCGGGCGCGTGGCGCGCGAACTGGCGCTAACCGGCTGGCGGGTGGGCCTGGAACTGGCGCGCGAGAAGGGCCCGGCGCCAATCATGGACGAACAGTTCGAGGTTACGCCGCAAATGCTGCGGCAGCGCCCGGAAATGGCCGAAGACGGCATCAAGGCCGGCGACCGGCTGCCGGGCAAGGTGCTGATGGCCCGCTATAGCCGCTACATGCAGCGGCTTGCCGGCGAGGCCCCCGAGCTGGTGGACGCCATTGCCGCCGAAGGCGCGCGCTTTACCCATCATTCCTCGATCGCCCCCACCGGCACCATTTCGCTGTCGCTGGGCAACAACGCCAGCAACGGCATCGAACCCAGCTTCGCCCACCACTACTTCCGCAACGTTATCCGCGAAGGCCGCAAGACCAAGGAAAAGGTCCCGGTCTATTCCTATGAGTTGCTGGCTTACCGTGCGCGCGTCAACCCCCAGGCCAACCCCCGGGGCGAGGGCGATGCGGCGCTGCCTTCCTACTTCGTAACCGCCGACGACGTATCCCCTTCGGAGCATGTGGCCATCCAGGCCGCGGCGCAGAAGTGGGTGGATTCCTCCATATCCAAGACCGCCAACGTGCCCTCGGACTATCCGTACGAGCGCTTCAAGGACATTTACATCAAGGCATGGAAGAGCGGGCTTAAAGGCTGCACCACCTTCCGCTTCAACCCCACCGCCTTCCAGGGCGTGCTGGTGAAAGAAGAGGACCTGAAGAACACCTTCTACGTCTTCCAGCTCGAAGACGGCAGCGAGGTGAAGTTCGCCGGCGATGAGGAAGTCGAGTACGACGGCCAGGTGCATACCGCCGCCAACCTCTTTGACGCGCTCAAGGAGGGCTACTACGGCAAATTCTGATAACCCTCGAGGATGAGGGGGCGCGATAAGGCCATTGGAGAGGCCAGCAGCAGCGAGTTTCCAGGCAACAAGCAATGACTCAATCCCCAAAACAGATTTCCGGCACCATCGTGGGCTACCGTGTGGAGCAGCCGGCTGCCGTTGCCGCTCCTGAAGCCGCACCAGCGGCGCCGCCTTCCACGCCGCCCGCCGCCGCTGGCCCGGCTCCCGCCGCCCCGCAGACCCCTTCCTCGCGGCCTGCGGGCGGCGACGACAACGTGGTGCGCATGCACGAGGGCCTGGAGCGCCCCTCCCGGCTCAAGGGCACCACCTACAAGGTGAAAACCCCGGTGTCGGATCACGCCATGTACGTGACCATCAACGACATCGTGCTGAACGAGGACACGCCCGCCGAGCGCCGCCGCCCGTTCGAGATCTTCATCAACTCCAAGAACCTTGACCACTATCAGTGGATCGTGGCGCTAACCCGGGTGATGTCCGCCGTGTTCCGCAAGGGCGGCGATGTGGCTTTCCTGGTGGATGAACTCAAGGCTGTGTTCGATCCGCGGGGCGGATATTGGCAAGCCGGCGGCGTGTACATGCCGTCCATCATTGCCGAACTCGGCCACGTGGTGGGCGAGCACCTTGAGAACATCGGCTTTATGGGCCAGCATCAAATGGACAGCGGGCAGCGCCAGTTTCTGGATGCCAAGCGTCAGGATTACGAGGATGCCCAACGCCAGGAGGATGCCTTCGCGGAGAACAGCTTCCCGGCCGGCGCGCAGCTCTGCGGGCGTTGCCACACCGCGGCAGTAGTAATGATGGACGGCTGCCTCACCTGTCTGAACTGCGGCGATTCCAAGTGCAACTAGCCTTGCCGGGCCCCCGATGGCCTGACAGGACTTGGCCCGCATAATTGCATGAGGCGCATGAAGTCGTCCTTAGGGCTGGCGAATAGATGGGTTAGTGTGCAGAAACAAAGGCAGGGCTTAGCCTATTGCGCGAGCGC
>RKRP01000184.1 GCA_007571315.1 Gammaproteobacteria bacterium | reverse complement strand
GGCCTCCACCAAGGTGAGATTGAAGCGCCGGGCCTCATGCTTGAGATGGCGCAGTTGCCGGTCCCGTCGTTCGCACTCGAACTGCTCGATGCCTTTTTCGACATACGTTTCCCCGCGCGTGAGCATGGCGTAGATCAGACGGGCCAATTGATACGCGGTGGCCTTGATGGCCCGCGGGCGGTCCAGGCGCCGCAGACGCGCCCGGTGACAAGCGCCGATGAAGCTTCGGTTGTGGCGAGCGGTGCTGGCCGCCAGGCGCAGGGCCTGACCGACGCGGTTGACGCGCTTCGGCGCACGACCCTTGAGGGTCTTGCCGCCGCTGACTCGGGTGCCGGGCGCCAAAGCCAACCACGAACAGAAGTGTTCGGAACTGGGAAAGCGCGACAGGTCCGGGCCGATCTCCGAGGCAATCGTCAGCGCTGTTTCCACGCCAATGGCGGGGACCGCCGTCAGGTCCACGCCCAGCGTTGCCTGCAACGCCAAGCGCAGACCCCGCTCGCGCGCCGCCCGCGCAGGCGCTTCCAGCAACACAGCGGCCGAGTCGGACAGGTCCGTGTCGCGGGCCAAGTCCTTCAAGGTCTGCACCATGCGGGTCTCGCAAGCCTCCATCTGCGCGCTGAAAAAATCATACCGCTAAAACGCCTGTTCCAAGGCGAACAAATGCTCCTCGCGCCAGGTGCCCTCCAAGCTGCGGGCAAGGGTCAACTCGTCGGCCTTCACGCGCTTGTCCCGCATCCGAGCCAGCACCGCTCCATCGCGCTCTCCGGCCACCATGGCCCGCAAAATCTGCTGGCCCGTCTTGCCCATCAGATCGCTTTCACCCCCAAGCGCGGCAGTTGGCTGAACGTGGCCGAGGTCGAACTCAACGTCATGATCCGCCAGCGCCTCAACCGCCGCATCGACTCCATTGAAACCGCGCGCGCCGAAGTCGCCGCTTGGCAAGCGTCGCGAGACCGGATCCAAGCCAAGGTCAACTGGCAGTTCACCATGGACGACGCGCGCGTGAAACTCAAGCGGTTCTATCCGATATTTGATGAGTGACAGGACACTAGGCGCAGATGGTCGTTCTTCCAGTCGTCCGGTGACTGCAAACGTTTGCGTATTTCATCAAGAAACATCGGCAGATTTACGGACGCGTGGTCGAGCGCCAGCGTATCGGAGAACCAGTAGTGATAGCGGATGTAAGAAGCGGTCTTTTTCCACGCCTGTACGAGGACATACTCTTCCTGGAGCAAATCGAGACGCGGCTTGAGTTGTTCCACAGGCATGTCTCAGTTAGCCAGCATTAAGATCGGCTATGAGGCAGTCTGTTCTTGATGTCCTGCCAAGCCTTTCTCGCTTGTCAAATCATGCGCCCAAAGCGGGCTCGTCCTCGTTTGCGGGGTCGCCATCGTCGTTAGCATGCTCATGCGGCAAATTCAGCGTGTCCGTCACATAGGCCATCAGCGAGGGAATGGAGCGTTCATAGCGCGATTTCCCCGCCGGCTTCCAGACATACCCCAAATCCCGCAGCGTGGCGGCGATCTTTCTTTGGACTTGCGCAGCCGCGCGGGGAGCGCAAGCGAAGCGCAACTGAGCCAAGGTAAGACGGTCGCTTCGACCGCCGAACGCGCGGGCCACCCGGGCCGCCGCCTCATGGAGGCCCTGTTCCTCCAGCTCGTCGTAGCGCTCGCTGTAATACGCGTTCCTGTCCTTTCGGAATTGCGCGAGAGCCGCTCGCAACGAATCCCGGCTGATTTCCTTGCGGTCGGCCTTCCAAAGCGCGTCGCCCATCAGCTGAATGAAGTAGGGATAGCCCTGGGCCTCGTCGAGCGCGCGGTCCAACGCGCTTTCATCCACCTTCAGCGAGAGTCCAAAGGGCCGCGTCAAAGCTTGCCTGGACGCCTTGCGTTCAAGCAGGCCGAGGGACACTTTCCTTGACCGGGGCCAAAACGATGCTCCGGCCTCGTTGAGCGTTCTGCGCAGCTGCGGAGTGCCTGCGAGGACAAGCGCGAACGGGCATTCTTCACCCTGAACATGCTGCGCAGCGTTTAGCAGCGTGCATAGCACTTCGGATTCAACAATATGGGCCTCGTCGAGCAAAAAGACCAAAGGGGCATCCTTGCAGCGTTCGAGCAATTCTCTCTCAAAAATCGTTTCGGCCTCTTGCAGTGCGATTTGCGCCCCAAAGCCTGCCGCCGATGCCCCGGCCTGACGGACTCTCTTGCGCAGGCTTTGGCTGTTCGGGAGAAGTTGGAGGGCAAGCTGCGTTAGCGTTCCAGCACTCTTTCCGTTAGCGAACACGCAATCCATTTCCCGCCTTTCACACTCTTCCTTGATCCAGCGGAGCATTGCTGTTTTCCCGTTCCCTCTCGGGCCAAAAATGACGCACGGAGAACTGGGGGAATCCCTTGGAACCGTCCGTTCCAAAAAGTCCTCGGCAAGAATTTTTTTTTCCGGGCCGCGGCCCGCAAGAAATGGCGGGCGTTTGCCTGTGCCGGGCGTGAATGGGCTTTTGGATGAAATGCCTGCCATGCAAATAAGGATTATAGGGCGCGCGGGATTGTGGCACACTTGCTTTTGTGGAGGGTAATCGCCGGAAATTGAGGAAAGGGAAGGGGACGATCCGCAAGCGCGGGATCTATCTGTTTCCCAACCTGCTTACCAGCGCCGCGCTTTTTGCGGGGTTCTACGCCATCGTGGCCGGGGCGGACGGCGATTTTGCGCGCGCCGCCATCTCGCTGTACGTGGCAATGATCCTGGACGCGCTGGACGGGCGAGTGGCTCGCCTCACGGGCACGGAAACCGAATTCGGGCGCCAGTACGACTCGCTTTCCGACGTGGTTGCTTTCGGCCTCGGCCCGGCCGTGGTCACCTACCAGTGGGGCCTCAAGCACATGGGGGATTACGGCTGGGTCTGGGATAAGGCCGGATGGGTAATCGCCTTTCTGTTCGCGGTGGGAACGGCCTTGCGCCTGGCGCGTTACACCGCCCGCGATTCGACCGGCGCCAAGAATTATTTCGAGGGTCTGCCGTGCCCGGCGGCCGCGGGTTTTGTGGCGGGTTTTGTGTGGATGGCGGCGGAATCGGGGTGGAGCGGGCTTTCGGTGCTGATGCTCGCCGGGCTTGTGACCCTGGCCGCGGCGGTGCTGATGTGCGTGCGCGTCGCCTATCCCAGCTTCAAGCATTTTGCGGTTAACCGGCGGCTGCGCTTTACCCAGATGGCGGCCATCCCGGTGTGTTTTGCGCTGATTGCTGTGGACCCGCCGCGCATGCTGTTCACCCTGTTCGGCATCTACGTGGGGCTGGGGCCGGGCTTGCTGCTGTGGCGCTGGATGCGGAAGAGCCGGCACGGCAGGATACCCGAGGCCGCCGACTGAGCCGCGCTTTCATGATGCCCTTCGGCATATGAGCTGGCCGCCCGGCGGTTTCAGCGCCGCGCAGCGCGACTTGCTGGACCTGATGGATGCGCGCGCATGGACATTCCGCGCGACGGACCGGCCCGGCGCCGAAGTGAATGCGCCATCCGCGCCTGTCGGCGAATCCGCTACGCAATCCAGGCAGGCGCCGCCGCCCGCGCCCGCCGCGCAATCCGCCGCGCAAGACCGGCGGATTGCGCCTGCGCCTGCCGGCGGTTCCGCAGCGCCCTCGCCGCCGCCCGCCGCTGGCCGGCCGGAGCTGGAGGCGCTCAAAAGCGCCGTGGCGGCATGCACGGCCTGTCCGCTGCATGCCGGGCGCCGGCAAACGGTGTTTGGCGTGGGCAATCCGAACGCCGAGTGGATGTTTGTGGGTGAAGGCCCGGGGGAGGAGGAGGACCGCCGCGGCGAACCTTTCGTGGGACGCGCCGGCAAGCTGCTGGACAACATGCTGCGCGCAATGGAACTCGACCGGACCACGGTGTATATCGCCAACATTGTCAAGTGCCGCCCGCCCGGCAACCGCAACCCCAGCCTGGAGGAAGCGGGGGCCTGCATCCCGTATTTGCGCCGCCAGATTGAACTGATCGGACCGCGCCTGATCGTTGCCCTGGGGGCGGTGGCGGCGCAGCGGCTGCTGGAAACGGAGCAGCCTGTGGGCGCGCTGCGCGGGCAACTGCATCATGCGGAGGCGTTGCGCTGCCCCGTGCTGGTGACCTACCACCCCGCCTACCTGCTGCGCTCGCCCGGCCAGAAACGCAAAGCCTGGGACGACCTGCAACTGGCGATGCGGGAGATGGAGGCCATGCGGCAGCAGCGGAGCCCAGCTTGAGGGTTTTGCGGCGACTGCGTTCCGCCGGTCTCCGGACCGTGTCTGGCGAGGCCTGGCGCTGGGCCCTGTACGACTGGGCCAATTCGGCTTTCGCCCTGATCGTGATGACCTCCTTTGTGCCGCTGCTGCTGCGCGAGCACTGGTCCGGCGGCGAGACATCCACCGAAATCACTTTCCTTTGGGGGGCGGCCAACAGCATCGCGGCCCTGCTGCTGGCGTTCGCGGCGCCGGTTCTGGGCGCGCTGGCCGACCACGGCGGCGGTCGCCGCCGGATGCTCGCGATGTGCCTGCTGCCGGGCGCGGCCTGCACCATGCTCCTGGCCGCGCCCGGCAGCGGCAGCTGGTTATCGGGGTTGTCGCTGTTCGTGGCCGCCTGGCTGGGCTATTCCGCCGCCAACGTGTTCTATGACGCCCTGCTGGTGGAGGTTGCGCAGCCGAAGCAATACGACTTGGTGTCCGCCCTGGGCTTCTCGCTGGGCTACATCGGCAGCGCCATGCTGTTTACCCTGTGCGCTTTTGTTGCCGTGGAC
>RKRP01000160.1 GCA_007571315.1 Gammaproteobacteria bacterium | reverse complement strand
GCTGCGAAAGGGAAGGAATGGTAAATTGCGCGCGCGCGAACGGGGGCGGTGCCGGGAGCGAGACTCGAACTCGCACGGGTTTCACCCCGCCGGATTTTGAGTCCGGTGCGTCTACCAATTCCGCCATCCCGGCCCCGGCTGGGAAGGATACACTAGCGCGCTGCCCAGCGCCGCCGCGCAACCTTTAATGCGGGAGCCGCATCTGTCAGGATATGTCGGGGTTTGCCAACAAGACGATTGATCCGGCATTCGTGCGCAGCGCCCAGCGTGGCGACATGAAAGCGCATGAAATCATTTACCGCCAGTTTTCCGGCCCGGTCTATACGATCGCCTTGCGGATGACCGGATCGCCAACGGTGGCCGAGGATATCCTCCAGGAGACTTTCGTGGAAGTGTTGCGGGGAATTGCCAAGTTTCGGGGCGAAGCTTCGCTGGCCACATGGATACGGCGCATCGCCGTGTCCCGCTGCCTTATGCACCTGCGCGCCGCCTGGACCCGCCGGCGTCAGCTTTTTTCAGAAATCGCCGGGGTGGACGGCACCTATGAAATCCCCGCGAACGAGGAGACGCCGGAGTTGGCCATGGATCTTGAGGCGGCGCTGGATACCCTCAGCCCCACAGCGCGCGCAGTGGTGTGGCTGCACGATGTGGAGGGATTCACCCACGAGGAAATCGCCAGCATGATGAATCGAACCCGCAGTTTTTCCAAATCTCAACTGGCGCGCGCGCGCAAGCGGCTCCGCGAGCGGCTTGCCGCTGTTCAGCCGCCGCCGCAGGCGATGACCGCCTGAAGGAGGTTCAATGCGCAGCAATCATTTGACAGATGGCGCGATGCCTGGCGGAAACATCGCCGCGGCCCTCAGAACCCTGCCGCAGAAAAGCGCGCCCGAGGGTGGCTGGAAGCGCGTGCTGGGGCGCCGCGAAGCCATGCGGCGGACGGAAATCCGCCGCCGCCGCTATTGGGGCGGCGGTTTGGCGGTGGCCGCGGGATTGGCGGTGGCGGTAATCGGCGTTCGGCTGGGCGCCGGAATGTTTGGGGGGCTTCCGGCTGGCGAGGGCATCGACGGCGCGGTTGCTGACTCCGCCGCCGCCGCTGGCAACTCCCAGCCTCCCGAGGATGCGTCCGCCGTCGCTCCCATCAACCCGGCAGCCGGCTTTGCGGACATGGACCTGGAGGCCCTGATTGCTCTGTCGCAATATCACGAGGAGCGTTTGCGCGGCCTTCCTGTTGCCGGTCTTGCCCGGCCGGGGCAGGTCCTGGAAGTGGATGCCTTCGGGCTGGCCACCGAACTCGAAGATCAGATCGCATTGCTGGATGAGGAGTTGATTCCGGCTTCGCTGAACTCTGTGGACCCATCCATACCGCGCAGCTTGCTGCGGGAGCGCGCCTTGCTCATGGACGACCTGTTTTCGCTCCGGCGGGCCGAGGCGTCCCGGGCCGGATATTTTCACGCGGACTTTTGATGAGGACCTGGTTTTTGCCCCTCATCGCACTGGAGACAGGAAGATGAAAGTTTTTGCACTTGCGCCGCTGCTGGCGCTGCTCGCTTTTCCCGCGCAGGCGCCTGCGCACCCTCACGACAACGGCGCGGACGAATCGCAAGCTTACGAGCTGGGCTTTTCCTTCTTCCCGCCCTCCGAGCGGCTGGAGGCCTGGGCGCGCGGCAGCAACAGGGGCGCCAGGCTGGGAGTGGGCCTGGGCGGCTGGGCGGCCGGCGCCGTTGAAGGCCTGAGCGTGATGTCGGTAACCCCGGGCGGTCCGGCCGAGTTGGCGGGGCTGCGGTCCGGCGATATGCTCACCACCTTCAACGGCGAGCCGCTGGCCTCGGAAAGCGGCCAGGAATCGTACGAGAAACTTCTCGGCCTGCTGTCCGAAGTGGAGCCCGGCCATGAAGTGACGGTGGGCTATCGCCGCGGCGAAGAACACTCCGAAGCAGGTATTACCACGGATGCCTGGGCCCGCGTGCTCGCCGGCCGCGACGGCGATTGGCAACAACGTGTTGCCGGACGCGCCAGGGATTGGACGAAGTGGATGAGCAACTGGAGCGGAGCCGATGGAAATTCGGAGTTGCATGTTGATGTGGACGGCGACGGCGGCGCCGGCCAGGCTCGCAGGCTCGTGCGCATCCGGCGCAGTCCCGTCAACGCTCTGACGTTCGCGGATATGGCCTGGCGGCTGGGTGGTCTGGAGGTGGCCGAACTCACTCCGGAGCTGGGCGAGTATTTTGGCGCCGAGCGCGGCTTGCTGGTGGTCCGGGCGCCCGACAACAACGATGTGCCCTTGCAGGATGGCGATGTCATTCAGAAGATTGGCGGAAGGGAATTCAGGGATGCCCGCCATGCCACGCGCATTCTGCGGTCCTACGAGCCCGGCGAGCAAGTGGAGTTGCAGGTTCTCCGGCACAAGCGCAGGAAAGTAGTGAGTTTTACCCTGCCGGAGAGGGAGCGCGGATTCAGACGCCAGCTTTCCGGGCCCGAGCGCCCGGCCGTCCCGGTCTCGCCGGAAGACGCGGGCGACCCCACCTGATCCTACAATGCGCGCGTGGGAGCCGGAGACTACAGCTATCACGCGCCTGAAGAACTGATCGCGCAACAGCCCCTTGAGCGCAGGGGCGGCAGCCGGCTGCTGCATGTGCCGGCAAACGGGGATTTTCAGGACCGGCAATTCTCGGAGTTGCCGGCTCTGCTCGCCGCCGGCGACCTGCTTGTGGTTAACGACACCGCCGTTGTTCCGGCGCGGCTGTTTGGCGCCAAGCCGGGCGGCGGCAGGGTTGAAATGCTGCTGGAGCGCCTGCTCGGCCACCGCCGGGCCCTGGCGCAGCTGCGCGCCAGCCGCGCGCCGCGCAAGGGGCAGGAACTGCTCTTCGAGGGTGGGGCGAAAGCGCTGGTCGCCGAGCGCAAGGATGCCTTCTTTGTGCTTGAATTCGATTGCGGGCTGCGCGCCCACCTGATGCGTCATGGCCATGTGCCGCTGCCTCCGTATATTCGCCGCCCCGACGCGCCGCCCGACCGCGCCGCCTATCAGACCGTGTTCGCGCGCCGTTCCGGGGCGGTGGCGGCGCCCACCGCCGGACTGCACTTTGACGCGGAGCTGCTCGCGGCCCTGCGCCGCAAAGGCGTCGAAGTGGCGCGTATCACGCTGCATGTGGGCGCGGGCACTTTCAAGCCGGTAAGCGCCAGGCAGATCAGGCGCGCGGAACTGCACTCGGAGTTCATGCAAGTGTCTGAAGAGGTTTGCGCCCGCGTTGAGAACTGCCGCCGCGCAGGCGGGCGGGTGTGCGCGGTGGGCACCACCGTGACCCGGGCGCTGGAGAGCGCCGCGCGGGACGGCCGATTGCGGCCGTTCACGGGCGAGACGCGGCTTTTCATCCTGCCCGGCTTCCGCTTTCGCGTGGTGGATATGCTGGTTACGAATTTTCATCTTCCGAATTCTTCGCTGCTGATGCTGGTGTGCGCCTATGCGGGCCGGGAGCGTGCGCTCAAAGCCTATGAGCATGCGGTGCGGGAGCGCTACCGGCTGTTCAGCTATGGCGACGCGATGTTCCTGGAAAGGCGCGGGAAGCGGGCATGAAGTTTTCGGTAAGCGCAAGTTGCGGTTTGGCGCGCCGGGGGCAGCTTGCGCTCCCGCGCGGAACGGTCAATACCCCGGCCTTCATGCCTGTGGGCACCTACGGCGCGGTTCGCGCCCTGTCGGCGGAAGACCTTGAGGGACTGGGCGCCGAGATCATTCTTGCCAACGCCTTTCACCTTATGCTGCGCCCGGGCGAGGCGCTGGTGAAAGAGTTGGGCGGCTTGCATGCATTCGGACGCTGGCAGGGGCCCAT
This sequence comes from Gammaproteobacteria bacterium, assembly GCA_007571315.1. GTDB lineage: Bacteria > Pseudomonadota > Gammaproteobacteria > Steroidobacterales > Foliamicaceae > Foliamicus. Next base: position 12,801 of record RKRP01000160.1, on the reverse strand, counting down.
ACTCACCGATTCAGGCGGCTTTCAGGCGTTCAGCCTGGCCCGGGGCAAGGGCATTAGCGAGCAGGGGCTGGAATTGCGCTCGCCGCTCGATGGTTCGGCGGTCCGCCTGGACCCCGAAACCTGCATGCGCGCGCAGGAGAGCCTGGGCAGCGATGTGCGTATGGTCCTCGACGAGTGCACGCCCTACCCGGTCAGCCGCGCTGAGGCGCGCTCATCAATGCTTCGCTCCATGCGCTGGGCGAAACGCTGCAAGCAGGCTTTCGATTCGAGCGGCGGCGGGGCGGCCGTGTTTGGCATTGTGCAGGGCGGCATGCACCGCGGCCTGAGGCGGGAATCGCTGAAACGGCTTCAGGAACTGGATTTCCCCGGGCTCGCCATCGGCGGGCTGTCGGTGGGCGAGAGCGCCGGGTTGCGGCTTGCCGTGCTTGAGGATTTATGCCCGCGCATGCCCGGCGACAAGCCGCGCTATCTGATGGGCGTGGGCAAGCCGGAAGACATCGTGGCGGCGGTTCGCCTGGGCGTGGACATGTTCGATTGCGTCATGCCCACCCGCAACGCCCGCAACGGGCAGTTGTTTACCCGCGCCGGGCCGCTGCGCATCCGCAACCGGCGGCACCGCAACGACCCGGCGCCTATTGATCCCGGTTGCCAGTGCTTCACGTGCAGGAACTACAGCCGCGCCTATTTGCGCCACCTGGACGCTTGCCGGGAAACGCTGGGCTTGCGCCTGAACTCGCTGCACAACCTGCACTTCTACCTGGAACTGATGCGCAGACTTCGGGAAGCGATCGAGCGCGGCGCGCTCGATCGCTTCCACCCTTACCCGGATCAGCCGGACGGCCCGCCCTCTGTGCGATAATTTCCGTTCCGGCTTGAGCCACAAATGGACCTTCCCGAAATGCTTCTCGACATTCTGATTTCTCCCGCATGGGCCCAGCAGGCGGGCGACAGCCCCAGCATGCTGCCGATGATCTTCACCATGGTTCTGATCTTTGCGGTCATGTATTTCATGGTGATTCGCCCGCAAAGCAAGCGCAACAAGGCGCACCGCGCGCTGGTGGCCGGGCTCGAGGAGGGCGATGAAGTGCTGGCCTCCGGCGGCATGGTGGGCAGGGTTGCCGGGCTGGCGGAGCAGTTCGTGACTCTGGAGGTTGCCAGGGACGTGCAGGTGAAGGTGCAGCGCAACAGCGTCAGCGCGGTGCTTCCCAAAGGCACGATCAAGGGCATCTGAGCCGCTAGCCCGGCGTCTTGCGGCGCGCTCTCGAATGAATCGCTACCCGCTCTGGAAGAACCTGCTGGTGCTGACCGCCGTGATTGGCGGCGCCCTGGTTGCGCTGCCAAACATCTACGGCGACGATCCGGCTGTGCTGATTTCCAGGGAGGACGAGCGCGAAATCACCGAACTGGAAGCCGATGCGGTCCGGCGCGCGCTTTCGCTTGCCGGGATCGAATACATTGGCGCGCAGGAACGCGAAAACTCCGTTCTGATCCGGTTCGATTCTGTTGACAGGCAACTTAGCGCAAGCGACTTTCTGCGCGAGGAATTGGGTCCCGGGTACGTGCTCGCCCTCACGCTCATGCCCCGAACGCCCCAGTGGCTCGCCTCGCTGGGCCTGAAACCCATGAGCCTGGGCCTTGATCTTCGCGGCGGCGTGCATTTCCTTTTCGAGGTGGATACCGAAGCCGCGGTGCGCAAGCGCCTTGAAGGCTACGCGGAGGATTTCAGCCGGCGCCTGCGCGACGAAGGCATACGGCGCTCCGCACAGGCGCTGGATGGCCGCGTTCGCGTGGAATTGCGCCGCGCCGAGGACCTGGCGCAAGCGGAGGCCCTGCTCACGGAACTGGAGCCGGAACTGGAATTCGATTCCGGTACGGACGGCGAAGCGGCGTGGATTACGGCATCGCTGAGCGCCGCGCGGCTGCGTGAATTGCGCGACAACGCCATTACCAAGAACATTACGATTCTGCGCAACCGCGTAAACGAACTGGGGGTGGCGGAACCGCTGGTGCAGCGCCAGGGCTCGGAGCGCATCGTGGTGCAGCTGCCCGGCGTGCAGGACCCGGCCCAGGCGGCGCGCGTGCTGGATTCCGTCGCCACCGTGGAGTTCCGCCTGGTTTGCTACGGCGAAAACCAGTTCGAGGCGGCGCGGATTGGCCGCGCGCCCATCGGTTGCGAGCTGCTCGAGGATGAGCAGGGCCAGCCCGTGCTGCTGCGCCGCTCCGTGATTGCCGCGGGCGGTCAGATTGTGGATGCGCGGCAGGGGTTTTCCGAAGACGGCCAGCCTGCCGTGCATGTGGCGCTGGACGGGCGCGGCGCGGATGCCATGCTGGAAGCCACTCAGGAAAACCTGCAAAGGCCCATGGCGGTGGTTTTCATCGAACAGAAGCGCGAGCAGAGCGAAGACGGGGGCGAACCGGTCACCCGCGAAGAGCGCAAGGTGATCAGCGAGGCCACCATCCGGGGCGTGTTCTCAAGCCGCTTTCAGATTACCGGGCTGAACATCGTGGAGGCCCGCGACCTCGCTCTGCTGCTGCGGGCCGGCGCGCTTGAGGTGCCCATCTTCAAGGTGGAGGAACGCACTGTGGGACCGTCGCTGGGCCAGGACAACATCGATCAGGGCATGCGCGCCATCATTGCGGGGCTGCTGCTGGTGGTGCTGTTCATCAGCATCTACTACCGCGTGTTCGGCATGATCGCCACCCTGGCGCTGGGCGCCAACATGGTGCTGATCGTGGCGCTGCTGTCGTTGCTGCAGGCGGCGCTTACCTTGCCGGGCATTGCCGGCATTGTGCTGACCGTGGGCATGGCCGTGGATGCCAATGTCCTGATCTTCGAGCGGATTCGGGAGGAACTGCGCAACGGCAACTCTCCCCAGGCCAGCATCCGCGCGGGTTACGACAAGGCGCTGGTAACCATTGCCGATGCCAATATCACCACGCTGATCGCCGCGCTGGTGCTGTTCACCTTCGGCACCGGGCCGATCAAGGGTTTCGCGGTAACGCTGTCGCTGGGCATTCTCATGTCGATGTTTACCGCGATAGTGGGCACCCGGGCCGTGGTGAACCTGATTTACGGACGGCGGCGGCTGGGCCGCCTGGCGGTTTAGGAGGCGGCCATGGAACTGCTGCGCCTTCGCCGCGAAATCGACTTTTTGAGCCGCCGCCGGATCGCCACCGTAGTGTCCCTGGCGCTGGTGGCCGCGTCGATCGCATCGTTCGCCGTTCGCGGGCTGAACTTGGGCATTGACTTTACCGGCGGAGTGTTGCTGGAGGTCGGTTACGAGAAGGATGCCGACCTTGGGGCGATCCGTTCGCTTCTTGAGAAAGGCGGCTACGGCGATGCTCAGGTGCAGAACTTCGGCGCCGCCCGGGATGTATTGATCCGGGTTTTCCCCAAGGAGGGCGTGGATGCGCGCGGGCAGGGGGAAGAGTTGCTCGGCGTGCTGCGCGGCGGCGGCGAGCAGGTGGAGTTGCGGCGGGTGGAGTTTGTGGGTCCGCAGGTGGGTCAGGAACTGACGGAACGCGGCGGTCTGGCAGTGCTGTTCGCCCTGGTGATGATTCTGCTGTACGTGATGTTGCGGTTCCAGTGGAAGTTCGCCGTTGGCTCAGTGGCGGCGCTGGCGCACGATGTCATCATCATCCTCGGCATTTTTTCGATCTTTCAATTGCCTTTCGACCTCACCATCCTGGCGGCGGCGCTGGCCGTGATCGGCTACTCCCTGAACGACACCATCGTGGTGTTCGACCGGATCCGCGAGAACTTCCGCCGCATACGCGCGGGCGACGCGCAGGGCATCATGAACGCTTCGATCAATCAGATCCTGGGGCGCACCGTCATTACCAGCCTGACCACATTGCTGGTGCTGGCGGCCTTGTTCGCGCTGGGGGGCGAGGCGCTTAGCGGCTTTTCATCGGCGCTGATCATCGGCGTGATCGTGGGAACCTACTCGTCCATCTACGTGGCCGGCAACACGGCGCTGGCGCTGAATGTGAGCGCCCAGGACCTGCTGCCTCCGAAAAAAGAAACCGGCAACGACGGCGCTGTCACCTAACCTCCTGCGCGCTCGCGCAAGAAACAGGCTGGGTGGTCGACTGGGCTCTTTTGCTTTTAAGCGAGATTTTTCAAGCGGCTGGTTTGGTGTTTTTTATTACTTCGTCGAATAGTTTTCGGAGTTCGGCATAGACTTTGGGCGCGCCGGCCAGCACATGTCCTGATTCCATGCAGTCGGTATCGAGCTCAAGGCCGGAGATCCAGCCGCCGGCTTCCTCAATGAGCAGCGCGCCCGCGGCGATGTCCCAGGGTTTGAGCCCGAACTCCCAGAAGCCGTCCAGCCGCCCCGCCGCCACGTAGGCCAGGTCCAGGGCCGCGGCGCCTGGGCGGCGCACTCCCGAAGTGCGGCGCATCACCTGGCGCAACATGCGCATGTACGTGTCCACCCATTGCAGGTTGCGGCGATAGGGAAAGCCGGTCCCGATCAGGCTGCCGGTCAGAGTCTGCTGGCCGCTCACCCGGATGCGCCGCTCATTCATGCGCGCGCCGCCGCCGCGCGTGCAGGTGAACATTTCCTGCCGCAAGGGGTCGTAGATGACGCCGAGCTGCAGTTCGCCCTTGCGCCGCAGGGCCACCGACACGCAGAAAACAGGAAAACGGTGGATGTAGTTGGTTGTGCCGTCCAGCGGATCAATGATCCACTCGAACTCGCTGCTGCCGCGGGCGCCGCCTTCCTCGCCAAGAAAAGCGTGCTCCGGGTATCCGCTGCGGATATGCTCCACAATGATTCGCTCCGCTGCTTCGTCCACCTCCGTGACCAGTTCGTTGGGGCTTTTGCGCCGGACCGTCAGCGATTCGATACGGTCGGCATAGCGCAAGGCCATGTCGCCAGCGCGCCGGGCGGCGGAGGTGGCGGTGTTGAGCAAGGGCATCATGGCGGCGGCTTACCGGGTCGGGCGTGAATGGGGGCGGTTCAAAACCGCGCTGCGCAATGGGCCTTGGCTGCGCCGCGCGGGCGACAAGCAAGCGTTACGCAGGCAGCGCGGCAGGTTGCGCGGAACCGGGAGGCCCGCAAGCGGCGGAGGCAAGCCTGGAGAATTCCTCGTAGCGTTCCATCTCCATGGGAAATTCCTCAAGGGTGTGCGGATGCCAGACGCGCCTGGGCAATTGGTCGAGGTCGCCTCCATACACATGCAGGGCAACCGCGGGCTGTCCTGCGCATTCGGCCACATGGATGGTGTCCACTTCCATCCGGAAGACCGAGCCGGGCTCAAGGACGATTTCCCCGGTCTGCTCCAGTCCGCGGCTTTTGCAGCGTTGGTAAAAGGTGTTCCTCTCCTGTCCGCTGAGCATCAGGATGGCTGCCCAGGTGGAATGGTCGTGCGGCGGAGTGCGCAAGCCCGGACAAAAGCAGATGCGCATCATCGTAAGGTTGGGAGAGCGGTAGAAAATCTGCCGGTCGGGGGCATCCTCCGCCCTGGCGCAGGCGCAAAAGTCCAAGGCTTCATGCACCTCGTCTAAGCGGTTCCGCAAGGCCTTCAGCATGCCACGCACGGCGGCGCACGGTTTCGGACCTTGCGCGGCCCTGGCTCCCTGTTCAACGATATCGAAAACGTGCAAGCGGAATCCTCGCGATTGGCGCCACCGGCACTCTGTATTGTAACGGCAACGAACGGGTATGCTAGCGTCCCGCAACAGCCTCCCGCAACACTCCCGCCATGCCAGGGCGCGCCTGCCCTGAGCTCCCGCCCAGCCGCCCTCGCGCAGGGTTGACTCTATGCCGGATTCCGATTTGATTTACATGGATTACGCGGCCTCTACGCCGATCGACCCGCGCGTGGCCGCGCGCATGAGCAGGTTGCTCGCCGGCGGCCCGCACGCCAATCCGTCTTCGTGGCACAGGCGCGGAACGGCGGCAAGGCGCATCATCGCGGAGGCTGCCGCTCAGGTTGGCGCGCTTGCAGGGCTGCCGGCGGAGGAGGTGGTCTTCACTTCCGGCGCCACCGAGTCCATCGCGCTGGCGGTCATCGGCGCGGCCCGCTACCGTAAGCAGGACGGCCGTCATGTGATCACCAGCCTGAGCGAGCATCCCGCCAGCCTGAATTCCTGCCTTGCGTTGAAGCGGGAAGGTTTCGAGCTTACTTGCCTGGAGCCGGACCAGCGTGGCCTGATTACCGCCGAAGCCCTGCGCTCAGCCCTGCGCAGCGACACCGTTTTAGTCTCGCTGATGCACGTCAACAATGAGATTGGCGTGGTGCAGGACATCGCCGAATTCGCCGCCCTGTGCCGCGCTCATGGAGCCTGGCTGCATGTGGATGCCGCGCAGGGCGCTGGAAAGCGGGCGCTGGACATGAAAACCCGGGGAATCGACCTGCTGTCGCTTACAGCCCACAAGTTGTACGGCCCCAAAGGCGTTGGAGCCTTGTGCGTCAACCGCCAGCGCGTCCCCCGGATCGAGCCGCTGCTGCATGGAGGCGGACAGCAGCGGGCCTTGCGTCCCGGAACGCTGCCCACCCATCAGATTGCCGGCTTCGGCCTGGCCTGCGCTCTCGCGGCTGCGGAAATGGGCGCCGAAAGCAAGAGGGTGGAGGATCTTGGGGAGCGCCTCTGGAGAGGGCTTAAGGCAACGGGCGGCGTGCTGCTGAATGGCGCCGGGGCCGAGCGCGCGCCGGGAATTATCAGCGTTAGCGTGGAAGGCGTGGAGTCGAGCAGCCTGGTCAATGCGCTGGAAGGCGTCGCGTTTTCTCTCGGCTCGGCCTGCTCGCGCGCCGCCGCCGAACCTTCGGCCGTATTGAGATGCATAGGGCGCGCGCCGCTTCTGGCGGCCAGCACCCTCCGGTTCAGCATCGGAAGGTTCAGCACCGAAAAGGAAATCGACACAGTTTGCGAAATCTTTGCAAGGGCAGTTCCAGCATTGCGCGCTCTTGCCGACGAAAAGCCGGCAATCCCGCGGGGTTCAGGGCGCATAACCGTGGGCGAAGCGGGGCGCCGCAACGCCGGCGCCTGGGTGCGCCTGGAAGCGCGCTGGGAGGGAAATGCCGCCGTTGAAACGGCTTTTCGCGTATTCGGGCCGCCAATCCTGGAGCATGCGGCGCGCCGCGGCGCAAGCGCGCTCAAGTCGCAAGGCCGGGGGCTTTGCGTGACGGATTGGTCGAGACAGCTCAATGATGCCCTCAAGCCGCCCCCGGAGGCCCGGGCGGCGCTCCTTTATGCCCGCGATGCCTTGCAAGGCTGCCTTGGGGGCGGAGATAATGGGCCGCACAGGCAGGCAACATGAGGCCAATCCGATGAGCTTGCGGCTTACGCCCCGCGCTGAGGCCAGAGTGCTGGAGTATCTGCGCCGCCGCGGCAGCGGCGTGGGCTTGCGCGTGGGCGTTGCGGAAACCGGCTGCTCAGGCTATTCGTACGTGCTGGATTACGCCGACGAGGTGGGCAGCGATGATGTGGTGTTGCGTCACAACGAATTGAAACTCGTTGTGGCGCGCGAGTGCCTTCCGCTTCTGGATGGCACGGAAGTGGATTTCGTTCAGAAGGAACTCAACGAGCAGTTCGTATTCGCCAATCCCAACGCCACCGGCGAGTGCGGGTGCGGAGAAAGTTTTACCGTATGAGCGAGCGGACTTTGTCCATCATCAAGCCCGACGGCGTAGCCCGGGGGCTGGTTGGCGAAATTTACCGGCGCTTCGAGGCATCCGGTTTGCGCATTATTGGCGCCCGCATGACGCGCCTCGACACGCAAAAAGCCCGCGCGTTCTACCAGGCGCATCGCCAGCGGCCCTTTTATGACGACCTGGTGGCGTACATGACTTCAGGGCCGATCATGGCGCAGGTGCTGGAAGGCGACAACGCGATTCAGCGCAATCGCGAGCTGATGGGCGCTACTAACCCTGCGCAAGCCGCCGTCGGCACGGTGCGCGCCGACTACGGCGAGAGCATCGAACGCAATGTGGTGCATGGGTCGGACGGACCGGGCGCCGCCAGGGAGGAAATCGATTTTTTCTTCCGCCCGGACGACCTGCATTCGCGCTAGGCTCTCAAGGTCTTAAGGGCGCCCAATGCCGGGTTCCGCTTCGTTGCTGGGTTTGCCAAGAGGCGAGCTGGAGGACTGGTTCGTGTCGCGTGGCGAGGCCGCTTTTCGCGCCCGGCAGTTGATGCGATGGCTGTATCGCCGCGGCGAGCTGGAGCCTCTGCGGATGACGGACATGACTCTTTCCTTGCGGGAATCGCTCAGCGATGCGGCCGGGCTGGCGCTGCCGAAAATCGTGCGGCGGCAGCGTTCCTGCGACGGCACGCGCAAGTGGCTGCTGGATGCGGGCGGCGGCCAGCTTATTGAGTCCGTTTTCATACCCGAGCGAAGCCGCGGCTCACTGTGCGTTTCCTCGCAGGTGGGATGCGCGGTGAACTGCCCCTTCTGCGCCACCGGCCAGATGGGATTCAGCCGCAACCTCAGCGCCGCCGAAATCGTGGCGCAGACGCTGGTTGCCCGCCGCGAACTGGCGCCGGAAGGCCGTTCCATTACCAATATCGTGTTCATGGGCATGGGCGAGCCGCTGGCCAATTTCCGCGAAGTCGCCCGGGCCGCGTCGGTCTTTGTGGATCATCTGGGCCTGGGCCTGTCGCGGCGGCGCGTAACCTTGAGCACCAGCGGCATTACGCCGCGCATCCGCAAGCTGGCGCAGGTGTCGCGCGTTTCCCTGGCCCTGTCGCTGCACGCGCCCGACGACAAGCTGCGCAACCGGCTGGTGCCGCTCAACAGGCGCTATCCGCTGGGCCCCTTGCTGGAAGCCTGCTGGGAGTATGCCCGGGCAACGGAAAGCCGCGAAGTGACCTTCGAGTACGTCATGCTGGACGGAGTGAACGACCAGCCGGGGCAGGCGAGGGCGCTTGCCCGCCTGCTCCGCGGCCGGCCGGCCAAGCTCAACCTCATTCCGTGCAACCCCGTTAGCGGAACGCCCTTCCGGTGTTCGCCGCGCCCGGTTATCAACCGTTTTCGGCAAACGCTGCTGGATGCCGGCGTAATGACGATTACGCGCAAGACGCGCGGCGACGACATTGACGCCGCCTGCGGGCAACTGCGCGGCGCCGTGCTCAACGGCAGGAGCGTTCCGCATGGCATGAGGGCAAGAGCATGAACGCCTTGCGGGCGCTGGCGATCGGTTTGCTCGCTGCCGGCTGCCAGGCGGGCATGGCGGGAAATCCGCAGGCTTCCGCGCTGAACGTGGAACTTGGCGCGTCGTACCTGGCGCAGGGGCGCCTGGAACTGGCCCGCGAAAAGCTGATCCGGGCAACGCGGCAGGACCCGCGCTCCTCCGAAGCGCATAGGGTGCTGGGGATGGTTTACGAGAGCCTGGGCAATGCTCCGGGGGCCGAGGAGCATTACCGGCAGGCCGTACGCGTTGCGCCTCGGGATGCGGAGGCGCTCAACAGCTTGGGGGTGTTCCTGTGCCGTCAGCCCGGGGAAGCGCCGCGCCAGGGCCTGACGCTTCTTAGGCGCGCGGCTGGCGAAGCCGTCCCAGAGCGGCGCGCGGCGGTGTACGTCAATTGCGGCGTTTGCGAACTTTCCGGCAACCCGGCCCGCGCCGCGGAGTGGTTTCGGCGGGCGCTGGAACTGGACCCCGGGCACGCCGATGCCCGAGCGCTGCTCGAACGGCCCGAAATGCAGAATTGACCAGGAGATTTATCACAATGACGGATGCGATACAAACCCCCACTGGCACCTATGGAGAGCGGCTGCAGTCCGCGCGCCGGGCGCAGATGATCACGGTTGAAGACGTGGCGCAGGAGCTGAGGCTCTCAACGGAGGCCGTGAATGCCCTGGAGGCTGAGCAGATTGATATTTTCGGCGCGCATGCGCACGTGGTGGGCCACCTGCGCTGCTATTGCAAACTCCTTGACATCAACGCGGATGAATTGCTGGCGGACTACCGCAAGAAGTATCCGGACTGGGACCAGCTGCCGGCCAAGGTGGGATTGACGCCGTCGAGGATTCAGCGCTGGGGGCGCCTGAAGCCGGTGGCCTGGATTCTGGGAATCGCGGTGGTCATCCTGATTGCCTACCAAATCTGGGGGAGCTTCATTCTGGGCTGGTTCCCCGGCTAGGGCTTGCGAGCGCTCAAAGGCTTCAGGGACAACAGCCAGAATCCGCAGGCGGCCCGTGCCGGCAAAACCCATTCAATCGGTCCGCGGCGTCTGGGACCTGAAGCCGGACGAAGCTTCCGCATGGAGGCGCGCCGAGGAGGCTGTTCGCGCAACTCTGGAGGGCGCAGGATACGGAGAATTTCGCGTGCCGGTGCTGGAGCATGCCGAGCTTTACCGGCGCTCGGTGGGCGAGCACACCGACATTGTGCAAAAAGAAATGTACAACCTTGAGGGCAGCAAGGGCCAGATGCTGACCCTGCGGCCCGAAGCTACCGCCGGGATTGTGCGGGCGGCGCTTGAGCATGGCTTGCACCGCGGCCGCCACCGCTTCTGGTGCGCCGGCCCAATGTTCCGCAGGGAACGTCCGCAGCGCGGCCGGTTGCGCCAGTTTCATCAGTTTGACGCCGAAGCGATCGGTTACGCGGGACCCGACATCGATGCGGAACTGATCGCCCTGGCCGCGCGCATTTTTCGGGAAATGGGCGTGGAGGGCCTCGTCCTGGAAATCAACAGCCTTGGCGGCCCGGACTGCCGCAGGGCCTACAGGCAGAATCTGAGGGCTTATTTTCAGGACCACTTCGAGTCCCTGGACGCGGACAGCCGGTTGCGCCTGAATGCCAACCCGCTGCGCATTCTCGACAGCCGCAATCCGGAAATGTCGGGGCTGATTGCGGGCGCGCCGGATATCGCCGAGTTCCTTGAGCCGGAGTCCGCTGAGCACTTGTCCGCCCTGGAGTCCCTGCTTGCTTCCATAGGGCTGCCGTACCGCCGCAATTCCAGGCTGGTGCGGGGCCTGGACTATTACTCCAGGACGGTTTTCGAGTTCTTGACGGACCGGCTGGGAGCGCAAAACGCCGTATGCGCCGGCGGGCGCTATGACGGCCTGGTTGAGCAACTGGGCGGCCCGCCTACTCCCGCGGTCGGCTGGGCCATGGGCATTGAGCGTCTGATGGAGCTGGCGTCGCCTCCCCCCCCGCCTGGCCGGACCCGGGTTTACCTGGTGTTGATTGGTGGCCTTGCGGTGCAGCAAAGCGGTTTGCGGCTGGCGGAGAAATTGCGCAATGAGTGCGCCTTCCTGGACCTGGAAATGCATTGCGGAGGGGGCAGGGCGGCAACCCAGATGCGCCGCGCAAGCCGCTCCGGGGCGCAGTATGCGCTGATTGTCGGCGAGCGGGAACTGGCTGCCGGCGCGGCAGGCCTGAAGGATCTGCGGCGCCAGAGCGAACAGGAGGATGTGCCCCTGGAGGCGTTGCCGCAGGCGCTTGAGGAATGCGCCGCCCGTACTCGTACAATTCCGTTCCATGGATGATTTTCTCACGGACCAGCAGCAGGCCGCGCGGGTGCGGTCCTGGCTGCGCGCGTATGCGCCAGCGGCCGTTGTGGCGCTGGTCGTTGGCATTGGCGGCTATTTCGGTTACGCGCAGTGGCAGGCGCGGGGCCAACAGCAGTCCGCTGAAGCCTCCGAACTGTTTGAGGAGTTGAGGGGCATCCTCAACTCCAGCAATCGCGAGTCAGCCGAGGAGGTTCACCGGCGGCTGGTTTTGAGTTTTCCAGGGAGCGGTTACGCTGATCATGCGCGCCTGTTGATGGCCAGGGAGTATGTCGATACCACCCGGCCTGTCCTGGCGGCGGAGGAACTGCGCGCAGTGGTTGCCGCCACCTCCGACAGCGACCTGCGCCAACTGGCCCGATTGCGCCTGGCGCGCGTGTATCTCTATATGGACCGCCCCGCGGAAGGGCTGGAGGCGCTGGATGCCGAAGCGCCTTCCGCTTCCTGGCAGCAGCTTGCGGAAGATATGCGCGGCGACCTGTACCGGGCGCTGGGCCGCCTGGATGAGGCGCAGGCAGCGTATCGGGCGGCGCTGGACCGCAGCGGACAGGTGGATGCAAGCTGGATCCGCATGAAGCTCGATCACCTCGCCGGCCTGGCCTCTGCGCAAACGGATGCGCCGGAAGAGGGTGCCCGGCAAGAGGAGCCCATTGATGAGGCGGAGCAGGGCGATGCCGCCGCTGCCGAACAGGAATGATGGCGCGCCAAGGCGTGCTTCCTCGCCCTTCGCTGGCTCCCTCTCCGCGGGAGGCGCATGAATGCATCCCTGTAGCTCATTCGGGCTTCCTGCCCTCAACGTTCCCGCGGAGAGGGGGCCAGCGAAGGTCTTTGGGGCTGGCAATGCTGCTGGCTGTTTCGGTTGCGGCGGCATCGCTGACGGGCTGCGGGATTTTCGCTGGCGACGACGGCAAGGAAGCGCGCCAGCCGCGCGAGCTGGCGGCATTTCCCGAGCAGTTCCGGCTGCGGCGGGCGTGGTCCGCCAGGGTGGGCGACGGCGGCGGCGAGCTGCGTTTGGCATTGCGCCTCGATGGCGACGGCTCGCGGGTTTACGCGGCCGCCACCGACGGCTCCGTTCAGGCCTACGAGGCGGGAAACGGCCGGCGGCGATGGACGCGGGATACGAACCTGAGGCTGTCCGCCGGCCCGGCGGTGGGCGGCGGCTATCTGGCTGTCGCCTCTTCGGGGGGCTGGGTTGTGGTGCTGGATGCGGCCACCGGCGCGGAGGAATGGCGCGCCTATGTGAGCGGCGAGGTGCTGGCGGCGCCGGCGATTGGCGGCGACCGTTTGTTCGTGCGCACGGTGCATGGCTTTCTGTACGCCTTCAGTCTCGCTACCGGGCAGC
>RKRP01000083.1 GCA_007571315.1 Gammaproteobacteria bacterium | reverse complement strand
GGGCAGAACCATCATGCTGCCGCCCAGGACTGCCAGCACCCACACCGCCAGCCGCCAGTCCGGCAGGAAATAGTTGACCACCCACGGGAATGCGGCGCCGCCCAGGCTTGAGGCCATCATCAGAATCCCGAACGCCAGGCCGCGGTAGCGCACGAACCAGCGCGAAAGCAGCATCAGGCTGGGGCTCAAGCCGGCCAGCGACAGGGAAAACGCGAACAGCACGTAGAGCGCCATCAGGTGCCACCATTCCTGCACCATTGGAAACAAGGCCAGCACCAGCGTTATTCCCACGCTGCCGATGAGCATCAGCCGACGGATCGAATAGCGGTCCAGCAGCCACCCGGCCACCGGATTGAGGAAGGCGACAAGCGCGAAGAACACGTTGGCCGGACGGGTAACCTGCTCGTTGGTCCAGCTGAACTCGCCGGTCAGGTTGGGAAAGATTCGCGGCATCGTGTTGAGCAGGATGCCGTTGGAGGCGGCGTAAATCAGAAATAGCCCAACGAGCAGCCACCAGCCGTAAAAAATCCGCCCGCGCATAGCGATTTCCTGCATTCCTAACCTCCCCGGAGCAACTGGCGCCCCAAGCGTGACCACCAAAAGCGAAGTCCCAGCAAAAGCGCCAGAATGCCGCAATATACCAGTGGCTCGGCGGTATCGGCCTTGACCTGCCAGTAAAAGTGCCAGCAAGCGAGTATCGCGGCGGGATAGATCAGCCGGTGCAGGCGGTTCCAGCGCCGCCCAAGGCGCCGCTGCCAGCCTCGGGTGGAGGTGAGCGCCAGCGGAATCATCAACAGCAACGCGCCAATGCCCACGGTAATGAAAGTCCGCTTGAGCAGGTCTTCGCCCAGATGCGCGAAGTCCAATTGCAGATCCAGAAGGAAATACGCCAGCGGATGCAGCATGCAGTAGAAGAAGGCGTACAGGCCAAGCATGCGCCGGAACCGGTACAAACGCGGTTTTTTGAGCAGGCGGGCGGCCGGCGTTACGCACAGGGTCGCAAGCAGCAGGCGCAGTCCCCACAGGCCCAGCTCGTCCTGAATCTCCTCGGCCGGATTCGCGCCCAGCCCCGGCTGCGCCACCCCGCCAATCCGCAGCATCAGCCACACCAGCGGCGCCAGGCAGCCCGCAAACACCAGCGCCTTGTAAACCCGCCCGCTCAATCGCCCGCCATTGCTCCCATGATGGGCGTATCCTACCCCTCAAACCCCGTTCTCGCCGGGCAAGCGCAACGAAGTTCGGAAGGCCATCGCGGAGCGATTTGCGCCGGCCTTGCGCCGCATCGAAAGGGGTAGATGCACAGTCTTCTCGGCTACTATCGGCATCCGTGAACGCACAGACGCATGAGGAGCTCAAAGCCAAGTTTGCGGTCGTCCCATGCTGTTGAGAACCGCGCTTTCTTTTCTACGCGCTCCTGTCCAAAGGCTTGATTGACGCAGTTAACGCGGCGACATTCGGGGCCAAAACGCCCCGCGCAGATTGGCAAATCGTGGGCCATCAACCGCTTCCGTTGCCCCCACTCCGCACGCAGCAACGGATAGCCCGGTTCCTCGACGATACGACGGCGCGCATCGACAAGCTGACCGAAAAGATACGCCGCTCAATCGACCGGCTTTCCGAGTACCGAACCGCATTCATCACCGCCGCCGTCACAGGCCAGATCGCGCGACTGGCATAAGAATTACTGTTCATGACCTGATCTGCTTGACGAAAATAAATACAGCGGGATAACCCGTCCTCCGCAGGTTCGGTGGCACCTTGGCACCATAAGAAAAGGGGGAGCGTGGCAAACGCCAGCGACTAATTTCTGAGTCTAGGACTGGGGGATATCAATGGCTCCCGGGTCGCTTGATTTCGGCTCACGGCGAGCGATAAACAGCCCGATGACTCTTTTGTCCGGGAAGCGTTCCGAAAGAATTGACCGTGCCGCACGGAAGTGTGCCCCCGTTGTCAGCAAGTCGTCAACCAGGGCGATTATCCGGGGAGCGGGTTCGGTCAATGCCTCTTCGATACGGTAGATCGCCTTGATTTCGGAGGGACTCGGGCGAACTTCGCGTTTATGAACAGGCTCGGTGCTTTCGGTCTGCACGATGAGTTCGCGGATGTCGAGCGCGAACCCGGGGCGGATGGTGCGCAGCATTTGTGTCACCCGGTCGTCGTGGAGCGGATCATCCTTTGCCTTTGACGGCGGAATAGGGACGAAGGTCAGCCATTCGAGCGCTTCGGGATTCAGCGTCTTGCGAAAGGCTTCCGCAGTTTGTTGCCCCTGCTTGCCTGTCTAGGGATTAGGGGCTATCTCTGGCTGTCTTATTCGAACAGAAACAGATGATTTCTATGGCTGCGAGTTGGGGGTGTTTCCTCGAATCTTGTCTATGAGTTCACGGAAGTTGCTCTGCGATTTAGATGCTTCCAAAAACTTCCCGTACGCGACATATGCGTTGTCGATCAATTCGTCGTAGGTTACTACCCGAATGTCATAGAGGCCTAACGACTGCTCATCCTTCCGCCTTGTCCTCTCATCCGACCATTCTTTCGGCAAACTTCCAACAATGCAGACCCCTTGGATTGGCAAAGCCGCATTCTCCTTGGAGCTATTTAGCAACTCTGCGCGGAGAGCATCTTGATATCGTTTCACTTGGTCCTCCAACTCCGTTTTGGTGACCTTCACGCTTCGTCGCTTCAGTTCGATTATGACGTGAGCGGCAGCTACTCGGCGGTACTTCGTATATTGAATGTCCAGACGCAATTTTCCTGCCTTGCCTTTCAGCATCCGCTCCATGCGTCGCTCCATGTCCTCGAACTGGGTCGCTCGCTCCCAGCCAGGATCAAGGAGAAACAGGTGGTTGAAGATATATTTTTGCAGAACTCGCTCTTTGGCATCTTCGTCGAGGTGTTCACGAAGTTTGCGAATCACCACCAGACGCTCTTCAACGATTTGACGGTAGTGCTCGGCTTCGAGCATGTCCACATCTTTGAGGCAACTGAGGAACTCGTCGACCTTGGTGATGTCAATCTCTTCAAGAAGATCCATTGCATGACGCATCTTCAAGTGCTCGAACAGCATGACACCGTTGGCATAAGCATTCTGGCGCAGTGATTCCTCGAAACCTGCCTTGTCGATGTCGCCGAATATCTTGCTGGCAAACCTTTTCAATTGCGGAGGCCGCAGGGCTTCGTACCATTGTTTGAGATGCGGATTGCTGGAAAGCGCATATCTGATGCCAGCGCGCTCCTTGAGCTTGTTGGTTTGCGTCCAAATCGACTTCAGTTCTGATTCGACAAAACCCATAAGAGCTTTGTAGCGTTCGTCTTCCTCTGAAATGCTCTGCCGTCCAGATGTCGCGATGTCGGGCTGATCGTCAAGATCGAGAAAGTCAGCCTCTATCTCGCCAAACATGTACTTGGTGATCATTCCTCCGAGCCTAAACTCTTGGAGAATGTTCTCTTGTGCGACTTTGCCGCGGACGACAAGGGTGATTTTGTTCAGATTGTCATTGTCGGCTTGGCGGTTGTCGTCAAGATCGTTGGAACGCCATGCGATGGCAATCCAGCCTTTGATGCTATAGCCCCCGCTGTCGGATGCCTTGCCCTGCGAATCGAATTTGCAAGGTTGTGAGATTGAGCCAGTTACATTTCCGTCATCGTCCTTTTCAAGTTTCCGGCAATGCTCCGCATAGTTGTCGCCGTACTGGAAGATGAATCGGGCTTTATGGAAATAATCTCGGTCCGCCAGCGTGATTGTTTTACCGTTAACCTTGACGGAAAATCTGGCGGTATCGCCAATGATGCTGAATCTTCGGGCGAGGCGTCGGCGCAGCCCCTCGACTGATGCTTCAGTTAAGCGCACTTTTTTCAAGTGTGTAATTCGTATTCGTGTCCCATGAGGCTGGGGTGCCTCGCCGTTGGCGCTGATCGGATCCGGCGTGTAGCTCTTGACCTTCGAGGGGTCTTCAACATCGATAGCCTCTTTGATTTTGTCGGCATCCATCAAAAACGCTTCGGCTGCGCCTTCCTCGACTCGGGTATACACGTGGATACGTTTGGCTATCGAAAAGAGGGAGAGCTTGCCGATACCCTTTCTCCCCATAGGCTTGCGATTTAGTTTTTGCGTGCGAAGTTCGTTGCTTGGCCTGTTTTGGCATGATCGCTTCTGGTAGCCGACATAGAGATACTTGTTGTTCACATCCTCGCGAGTCATGCCGCAGCCGTTGTCGGTAACGATGATCGACTTGCATTCCAAATCGAAATTCACATCCACTTCCGTAGCATCCGCGTCCCACGAGTTGGCGATCACCTCGGCCAGGACGGCAGGCGTGTTGCTATAAAGGTTAAGCCCCATGTGATTGAGCACATTGAGGCTTATGGTCATACGGTAGGGTGGTGGCTTGTCAGGCATGCGCGGACGCTCGCATGAGCGATGATCCAATGAGCTTGGCAATCTTCACGGGCACGGCGTTGCCAACGTGCCGGGCCAACTTCGCGATGGGCATGCCGGCATCGGGATCAACAAGCTGGTAGTCGCGGGGGAATGTCTGCAGGAGAGCGGCTTCTCTGACGGAAATGGCGCGATCTTGCGCGGGGTGGCCAAAGCGTCCGGTGCTGTAATAGCAGAACTGCGTTGTTATGGTAGGGGCCGGCGCGTCCCAACGCATCCGGCCGTAAGGAGCAGGGTAGCGCGAGCGCTTCTGGCAAGGGTTGACGAGCGCGGGGTCCCAGTCTTTCCACGTCCCCCCTGGCCTGGATTGCCTGATGCGCTCCAGATTGAGCGCGGACAATGGCAAGCATGCGTGGGCGGGATCGACCGGTGAAGATTGCCCCGCCTCGATTGGATCAAGGCCGACGATGAAGTCCGCGACTCTGCCTGAATCCGCGGTGGGTTTCGGCAGCGCCGCCGCTTTGCGGCGGGAGGCGACCATAACGAGCCTGCGCCGATGCTGCGGAATGCCGAACTCGTGAAAATCGAGCACCCCATGGTCCACGTGGTAGCCGAGGTCGATCAGGAAATTGAGCAAGTTGCTGAATGACTGATGTTTGGCCAAGCCCGGAACATTTTCCATGGAAACCAAGTCGGGGGTTCCCTCGCCAACGAGGCGGGCGAATTCATCAACCAGCCCGCAGTCGTCATCGGAGGCGCCGTTCCGGCGCGTATGCGAAGAGAACGGCTGGCATGGTGCGCAGCCGACCAAGGCGTTGATGCGAGACTTGCCATAGAGGCTTTCAAAGTCTGCGAAACGCACATCCCTGACATCCGCTTCCAGGAAGGCGGCGCCGGCATTGTTGGTTTCGTACGCGTACCGGCAGGACGCATCCGAATCTAGGCCCAGCACCACGTCCAGCCCAGCCGACCGGAGCCCATGAGTGAGCCCGCCGATGCCGCAGAACACATCAATGGCGCGAATCGCTGAGCTTCGCGCGCCCACGGAGGACTCTGGCGCGGATTGGCCGGGACGTTGTGATTTTGGAGCGGCCATGCGTAAAACCACATCATTGCAGCGCAGGGAGCCGGCAGCGTCAAGCCTCTCCAGCTTCCGAAGAGATGATATACCACGTTGCTGCTGAGTTTGGATGCGAGAATGATGTGCGCACGTATTCAGCAAAAGATGAACATCGCTGAATCGACTTATGCCGCACGTGGCTTATGCGGCGCGTTGCAGCCGCGAGAAGCACAAGAAAATGCCCGCGCATACGGAACACGCATTTGAATCCGCTATTGAAGCGGGACTGACTGACTCCGGGGGTTATGAGAAGCGGCAGCCTGCCGAGGGCAACTGGAAGATCCACTATCTGTGGGACGAGGCGCTGCGCGCCGACAGCCTTCTGGAAATCCTGCAACGCTTCATGCACCTCGAAGTGAAGCGGCCCGCGCCAATAGTTTTGCGGACTTCTCCGCTTACCTGGACCGCATGCTCAACGAGCTCTTCATCGCGCGCATGGAAGGCAACGATGGGATCTTCTCAAGGGTGATGACGGACCCCGACTTCCGTTCCGCCGCTCATCAGCATCTGGCGCAAGAGATTTTTCACCGAGTCCGCGACACGCATGCGGCCTGGTAATCGGAGTGGCCTGGAAACAAAGCTCCAGCCAGTCCTGCCTTGATGCCTATCCAGCTCGTCCACGTTGAGCGGGTTGTAACTCCTATCGCTCACAGCGGGTTGCGTTGCGGCAGACAATCCAAAAGCAATGACGCTTGCGGGCGTGGTGCGCTGTTTTCCACTTGTCGGAAAGCATCGGCCCCTTCCGCACCTTCACAATCAGGTCGCAGACCGTGAATCCCGCTTCCTCGGCCATCCGCATGAAGTCGCAATGCGCCCACCGCGAACGGTGGTTGTTTACCATGTCCGTGATCTTTGCCAGCAGCAGGCCGTTGGGCTTTAGCACCCTCTTGGCTTGTTGCAGGAATGGCGGATACAGGTAACTCAAGATCCATCCGTGTTCCGCTCCGCAAGGCATGGTCGCGCCGAAATCCACATCAAACCGCTTGCTGCTCTTGTTCCTGCCCTGGGGTCCGACATGCGGCGGGTCATAGACCACCACCGCGAACGAATCATTTCCCACCCCTGGCATTTCGCGGTTGTCCGCTACGATGTCCGGCTTGTATTTTGGATCAATGTCCATTGAGACAATCTTGCGGGTTGACCCCTTCCAAAAGCGTCCGACGTTGTAGGTGGCATCCAGGATAGGCTCCACCTCAATGGAAGCGTAGAACGTGAACATGCGTTCGAGCAGGTCGGCATCGTTGCCTTCCCAAACGCTGCTAAGGGGCGCGTATTGCGGCAGTCTGACAGGCGCTTCCGGCGCTGCGTCATCAAGCAAGAGCAGGGGCGCTGCTGGGTTTGGCATGCGTCCAGCATACAGCATTGCCTGCCGCGGTCAGTAGAAAAATTCCCGCAACTCCCTGATTAACATAGTAATCACAGGCTATCTACAAATAACTGACAGGTTGTCCACAGAGGACATGCCGCGACAATCACGCAATCAGCAGCTTCATGCAACGAGACGAGCCTGTAGCCGCGCATTCCGCAGGGGGGCGAATGTCTGGCTTGCGGGTCGGGTCGGGTCCGGGGTTAATAGTTAGTAGTTGCGGCGCAGGTCCAGGCCGGAATAGAGGTGGGCAACCTGGTCTGCGTAGCCGTTGAACATTTGGGTGGGGATGCGCCGCGCAAACAGCCCCGAGAAGCCGGAACCGATGCGCCGCTCTGTGGCCTGGCTCCAGCGCGGATGATCCACTTCCGGATTGACGTTGGCGTAGAAGCCGTATTCCTGCGGGGCCGAAATATTCCAGCTTGTGGGCGGCTGGCGCTCCTGGAGCCGGATGCTCACAATGGACTTGATGCCCTTGAAGCCGTACTTCCAAGGCACGACCAAGCGCAGCGGCGCGCCATTCTGGTTTGGAAGCGTTACGCCGTACACGCCAACGGCGAGAAGCGTAAGGGGGTGGGTGGCTTCTTCTATCGTCAGGCCCTCAACGTACGGCCAGCGCAGCACTCGCCGCCGCTGGCCGGGCATTTCATCCGGCCGCAGAACGGTTTGAAAAGCCACATATTTGGCGCGGGACCTTGGCCTGAACCGCTTCAGCACTTCGCCCAGAGGCACGCCAACCCAGGGAATCACCATCGACCAGGCCTCTACGCAGCGCATCCGGTACACGCGCTCTTCCAGGCCCACGCCCGACAGCAAGCCCTCAATGTCGAATTCACCGGTAACTTCCGCTTCGCCTTCCACGCGCACGGTCCATGGCTGCGGCTTGAAGCTCCCGGAATTGCGGTGCGGGTCGTCCTTGCCGACGCCAAACTCGTAGAAGTTGTTGTAGGTGGTGATGTCCTCGTAGCTGTTGGCCGGCTCGCTGGCGTTGAACGGCCCGCGGGAAACGCCTTCCAACTCCTCCTGCCCGGTGCCCGTTATCTGGTACTGCGGAGTGGCGCGGGCAGTCCCCACCAGGCCCGCCGCCGCCAATCCGGCAACAAAGGTCCGCCGGTTGAACCAGGCACTCTCTGGCGTAATCTCGGAGGACGGAATATCCCGTTTGCCACGTATCAACATAGGCGCAATACTAACCCGCCCGCTGCGCCTGCTAAAGCCCTTCGCCTGGCTCCTTCCCGCGCAAGGCTCCCCGCTGCTCGCAGAGGGCGAGAATGCCCTCTCTTCGCCAACAGCTTAGCGGCTGTAGCCGCGCTCTTCGTGCCGGGTGAGGTCCAGCCCCTCGAGCTCGTCTTCCTCATTCACGCGCAGCGGCGTTATGGCGCCGGCAATCCTGAGGATTACCCACGCAGCCAAGGCTGTCCGCCGCCGCCCCGAGCCGCAATGCGCAACAGGCGGGCTATAGCGCCGAGTCACCGCTCTCGCCGGTGCGGACTCGATAAGCTTCTTCAAGGCTCATTACGAACACTTTGCCGTCGCCAACCTTGCCGGTTTTGCCCGAGTTCATGATGGCCTCCACCACCCGCCCGGCCAGTTCGTCGGTGCAGGCCACCTCGATTTTGGTCTTCGGAATGAAATCGACCATGTATTCGGCGCCCCTGTAGAGTTCCGTATGGCCGCGCTGCCGCCCGAAGCCTTGCACCTCGGACACGGTCATGCCGTTGATTCCCAGGTCCGAAAGCGTGCTGCGCACATGATCCAGCCGAAAGGGTTTGATGATGGCCATTACTAATTTCATGGAGGCCTTCCTGTGGACGGAGAAGGGGCGGCGCGAACACCGCAACACCGTCCAAAAATGTTATCAATGACCGCTGATTGCTGTCAAAAGCGCGCCATGGGCTTCCTCGCCGGGACCCTTGGCCGCGAGCGGGTGCTCCATCAGCGCAACCACAACCAGGCGGCGGCCGGTTTTGGACTGCGCAATTCCGGCAATTCCCGACACGCCATTGAGGCTGCCTGTTTTGATGTGCGCCCGGCGGCTGAACGGCAGGTTCCTGTAGGTTTTCGTGAGCGTGCCGTCGCTTCCGGCGATAGGCAGCGAAGCGATCAGTTCCGGATACAGCGGACTGCGCCCGGCGCGCGTCAGCACGCGCCCCAGGTCGGCAGCGGAAATCCGGGAAATTCGCGACAGTCCGGAACCATTGTCCAGGATCAGACTGGGCAGATCCAGGCTTTCGCGGCGCAGGATTTCACGGGTCGCCTTGCGTGCTTTCTCAAGCGTCGCCGGCGGGCCGTGCATTTCCGCGCCCAGAGTCAACAGCAACTGGCGCGCCATCACGTTGTTGCTGTGCTTGTTCATAAAGCGCACCGCCTGGGAGGCAAACTCCGACTTGAACTCCAGCCACGGCTCGGCCTGCTCCGGTGCGCTTCCCAAGCGATAGCCGCCCTCAAGTTCGCCCCCGCCCTCGCGCCACAGCGTGGCGAACAATCCAAAGGCGTAGGCAGGGTTCGACAGGGCCCGGCGCGGAATCGAGTAGGAGCCGCAATTCCTGCTGTAACGGCCATCAAGTTCCACGCGATTGTCGCCGTTTCCGGCAATGCGAATCGCCACGCCTCTCTGGAATCCGCCGCAAGCTCCGCCGGTTAGCCTTACGCGGTTGATTAATTCCAGCCCGGCAAGCGGCGGTTCCAGGTGCGCGCGCACCCGGTTCGCCTCAAGGTCCGGCTCCACAACGGCCCGCACCGACTGAAAGTTCATCAGCAGGGCGTAGGGAGAAGCGCTGAAGGCGCGGTGCCGGTCGGCCTCAAAGCCATTCACCGGAAGATCGTTGGCAGGCAGCCAGCGGTCGTCGATAATCAGCCCTCCCTTGATCGCGCGCAGGCCGCGCTGTTTCATCCTGCGCTGGAAGAGCCACACCTTTTCCATTACCAGGCGAGGGTCCCCGCCGCCTTCGAGAATCAGAGGGCCGCGCAATACGCCGTCTTGCAGTTCGCCGCCAAGATAGGCTCGCGTGGTCCATTGGTATTCCGGCCCAAGGGCCTCAAGGACAAGCCAGCCGGTAAGCACCTTGATTACGGAAGCGGGCTTGCGGGGAATATTGGCGCCATGACTCAGCAGCGGCTCATCGTTGCGCAGGTCCTGCACCCATACGGAATAATTGCCCTGCGGGATGCCGTAATGCGACAAAACCCGCGCTACGGAGGATGGCAGCGGGCCCTCGGCTTTGGCTGCCATCGAGCCGCACAGCATGACCGCCAGAACGACTGCTGCGCCCCGCCATGCACTAGCCCGGAGCACGAACGCGATTGCCCTCTCTTGAACTCATGATGCGCCATCCTCGCCGGCGCGCCTCGGCGGCCAGCCTTGCGTCGGGATTGACCGCCACGGGAAAGCCGCAGGCCGCAAGGAGCGGCAGGTCGCTGATTGCGTTTCCGTATGCGCTTGCGGCGGACAGGCGGGCGCCGAGGCTTTGGCAGAGCTCGCGCGCCGCCGCCAGTTTTTCTTCGCCCACGCGGTGCAGTTCCGGCGGCGCAAAGCAAAAGCGGCCATTGCGCTCGGCGCAGCGTGTTCCCAGCACCGTCGATACCTCCAATTCGCAAGCTACGGCTTCCGCCAGGAATTGCGGCGCGCCAGAAAGCAGCACCACGATGTCGCCGCGCTGAAGATGCTGCCGCAAGTGTTCGGCGCAGGGCGCATAGAGCGCCTTCCCAAGGCGCTGCGCCGCCCAGTTTCCGGCAAGAGCGCGGGCGCTTTCCACTGTCCGCCGCCACAACAGGGACTTGTTCTTTGCGAATACGCCCAGGCCATAGCGGGGCAGATAGCGCAGCGAGAACACGGCATAGGCCAGCAGCCTGATCAGCCCGATCCTGCCGCGCAGCAGCAGCCACATAGCGAACCGCTTCTCGGTGCTGGGTTCGCTCACCAGCGTGCCGTCAATATCGAACAGCGCAAGGCGCGGCGCGGATTTCAGGCCAGTCACGGAGTTCTGTGACGAGTTCCGCGGCTGCGGGAGAACAGAGAGCGCCGCTCTTCGGCAAGAAATTCCACGATCACCGGCATTCCACGCAACACGCATAGCGCAACGGCCAGATACGCCAGCGCCATGGCGAGCCACTCGAAACCCGGTTGGATTGGCGCCCAGAATTCCGTTAGCGATGGCAGATATGTTTCTATTCCAATGGGCAGCGGTTGGATCATGAACAGGCCGACAAACGCGCAAGCCTTGATCGTGGCGTAAAACCCGCGCATGAAGCGGCCGGCCACCAG
Organism: Gammaproteobacteria bacterium; assembly: GCA_007571315.1. Classification (GTDB taxonomy): domain Bacteria; phylum Pseudomonadota; class Gammaproteobacteria; order Steroidobacterales; family Foliamicaceae; genus Foliamicus. Next base: position 5,658 of record RKRP01000083.1, on the reverse strand, counting down.
CCATCGGGCCGCGGGCGATTCCAGCAGCGCAAAGGGACCGCGGCGGTCGGCCTGCACCCTGCTGGCTCGAATGGCATCCACCAGCACGCCGCGCATCACAAAGACGATGGGAATCCAGATGGCCACCAAGTCCAGGTCCGCCAGCACGATCCACAGCGTGAGCTCAACGATGCGGTCCACCGCGATATCGAAAAGCGCGCCGAACAGGCTCTCTTCGCTCCGGCGGCGCGCCACCCATCCGTCCAGGCCGTCGGATATGAAAACCAGGGTGAGGATGGGCCATATCCAAAGTTGGACCGTGGACGCCGGCCGGTAGGCGATGGCCACTATGACCAGCAGCAGGAACAGGCGGCTCAGAGTAATCAGGTTGGCCATGCTGGCATTATAGACAGCGCCCGCCGATCTTATAATTTGCGCGCTGGCTGCCAATTTGGGATTCATGGGCGCACTTTCTTTTCTGCTCGGCACGGTTGCGGACCTGTACATGATTTGTTTCGTGGCTCGCCTTGCGCTCTACTGGCACGGCTCCGATCCGCACAATCCGGTGGCCGCCGCGGTATTGCGCCTGACCAATCCCCTGGCGGCTCCGTTTCGCCTGCTGGCGAAGCCTTCACAGCGGGTGGAATCGCATGTGCTCGTTGCGTTTCTGCTGCTGGAGTGCGTGCTGGTTTGGTTGACGGTGAATGCTGGCTGCAATGCCGAGCCCAGCATATTCCAGATCCTGAGTTTTGGCCTGATTCGCGCTTTGCGGCTGGTCCTGTGGTTCCATCTTCTGGCGATCGTGGCCTGGGCTCTGATGAGCTGGTTCTCCCCCAGTGGATACAACCCTCTGGTGGGCGTGCTTCACCGCATCTGCGCTCCGGTGCTGGCGCCCATCCGGCGCATGCTTCCGGGCATGGGCGGAATCGACTTCAGTCCTCTTGTTTTTATCCTGGGCGCGCAGCTGGCGCTAGGGTTTTTGCCGGGTGCGGAAATCGCGCGTTCGATGAACTGCGCTCCGGGATTCTCGCCGATTTAACGCGCATATTGCGCGGTCGCGCTTCCTCATCCTGACGCTCGGTTCGGTGAGCCCCTTGTTGAGTTTGAGCGGGCTATCCCCCTCTCGCCGGGGTGTCTGGGGCAGGGCAGCCCCAGCCGAGCCCCAAGGATGGGTTTATGCGTCCCCGCCGAGAGGGGGATAGCCCGCTCAAACTCAACAAGGGGCGGGTGCGGGCTATTCGTTTCCGGCGGTTTCTTCCCGGGTGCCTTCTGTAGCGGGTTCGCTTAATTCGAGGCTTGGGATTTCCAGGGTGCTGGTGGTGTCGATGACTGTGCCTTCAAAGGGAATGAGTATGTCCGGGGAGGGAAGCAGGATGTCGGCGCCTGGCGTCTCCGCGGGCTCCAGCAGGCTGTCGGTTGTGGCGGCCACCGGCGTATCGGGGCGTATTGCGGGCAGCGGCGGCGGGACTGGACCCTGCGCTTCGGCTTGCGCGATTTCTTCCGGCGATGCGAGACGCACGGCGTAGGACACCAGGCGCACGAAGCCTTCCTCGTATTCTTCCTGAAACATGGCGCCTAGGATGAGCAGGCCAATCACAACAAAGCTGGCGATTACCGCCGAGAAACCGAAGCGCCAGGCGGCGCGCCGCCGCGCGCCCGAAGCGGCTTCTGGCGCCGGCGCGGTTTTGGACGGGCGCGGGCGTTTCAAGATTTGTTGAACCGCAGCGATGCGGAATTGATGCAGTAGCGCATGCCGGTGGGCTGGGGGCCATCCGGGAAAAGATGCCCCAGATGCGCCCCGCACTGCGAGCACACAACCTCAACGCGCCGCATGCCGTGGCTGTGGTCCGCGTGCTGTTTTACCGCGCTATCGCAGGCGGGCTCGAAAAAGCTGGGCCATCCGGTGCCGGAATCGAACTTGGCGCTGGAGCGGAACAGTTCGGCGCCGCAGCACACGCACTCGTAGGCCCCGGTGTCCTTGTTGAACAGCAAGTCGCCGCTGAAGGGCGCCTCGGTGCCCTTTTCCTGCGTAACGTGGTATTGCTGCGACGTTAGCCGTTCGCGCAGTTCATTCTTCCCGGGAGCCTTGTGCATGAGTGGATTGTAGAACGTTCAGGCTTCGAGGAGGCGATTTACCCGGCGCACGAAATCGCCTGGATTCGCCAGCTCCCTGCCCTGAGTGAGCATGGCCTGCTCGTGAAACAAGCGGGTGAGGTCCTCAAACATCCCGGCATCGCCTTCGCGCAGCGCCAGACGCTTGAACAGCGCGTGGCCGGTGTTGATTTCGAGCGCCGGTTTGCTGTCGGGCAGCTCCTGTCCGCTGGCTCGCAGTATCCGCTGCATCTGCACGCCCATCTCGTGCTCCGCCAGCGCCAGACAGGACGGCGAGTCGGTCAGCCGGGCGGTGGCGCGCACGTCGGAGACTGCTTCGCCGAGCACGCTCTTCATGCGTTGCAGCAACCCTGCGACATCCTCGGCATCAGCATTCCGGGCCACTTCCACCGGTGCCGCGCCCGGAAGTTCATCGACCGCCAGCGCGCCTCGTGTAACGTCGCGGAACCGCAACTCCTCGTAGGTGCCCAGATGCCCCACCATCCATTCGTCGATCGGATCCGACAGCAGCAATACTTCCAGGCCCCGCTTTGTAAAGATTTCAAGCTGAGGGCTGGAACGGGCCGCCGCCGGAGTCGCTGCGGCAATGTAGTAGATCTCCTTTTGGTCCGCCGGCTTGCGTTTGACGTAATCGGCCAGGGTAGCCTCCTGCTCGTCGTTGTCTGAGGCGGTGGTTGCAAACCTCAGCAAAGCCAGTATGCGTTCCCGGTTGGAGGGATCCTCCACCACTCCTTCCTTGAACACGCGCCCGAATTCTTTCCAGAAGCTTCGATAGCCGTCCGCGTCGTTTCCGGCCAGGCGGTCCAGCATGTCGAGCACGCGGCGCGCCAGCGCCTGACGCATGGCGCGCACATCATCGTTCTGCTGGAGCAGCTCGCGGGACACGTTGAGCGGCAGGTCCTTGCTGTCCACCACGCCGCGCGCAAAGCGCAGGTACAGCGGCAGGAATTGCTCGGCATCGTCCATGATGAAAACCCGCTGCACGTAGAGCTTCACGCCGCGCGGCGATTCGCGGTTGAACAGGTCGAAGGGCGCCCGGCGCGGCACGTACAGCAGGCTGGAGTATTCGCGCCGGCCTTCCACCTGGTTATGCGCGTAACAGAGGGGGTCCTCGTTGTCGCGGGCAATGTGGCGGTAGAACTCCCGGTACTCCTCGGGTTTGATTTCGCGCTTCGGCCGCGTCCACAGCGCCTGCGCCGTGTTTACCACATCGCGCGCCGCCTCGCCGCTGCCTTCCTTTTTGCCGTCGTTGCCATCCGCCGACGACGGCAGGCTTACCGGGAAGGCGATGTGGTCCGAATAGCGCTGGATTAGCGAGCGCAGATGCCAGGCTTCCGCAAACTGGCGCTCCTCGTCCTTAAGGTAAAGGCGCACCGAGGTTCCTCGCCGCTGCCGGGCCATGGCCTTGACGGTGAACTTGCCCTGGCCGTCGGAGGACCAGAGAACGCCGGCGTCGGCGGATAGTCCGGCGCGGCGCGTGCGCACTTCAACGCGCGAGGCCACGATGAAGGAGGAATAAAAGCCAACCCCGAACTGTCCAATCAGTTGCGCGTTCTGTTGCTCGTCGCCTGACAGCCTGGCAAGAAAGTCGCTGGTGCCGGATTTGGCGATCGTGCCCAGTTGCTGAACCACTTCGTCTTCGGACATGCCGATGCCGTTATCGCTGATTTCCACCCAGCCCTCATCGGCATCAAAATCGACTTCAATTGAAAGTTCGCTGTTCTTGTTTGATGGCTCGGGGGCCAGCAGTTCGGGTTTTGAAATGGCCTCGAAGCGCAAGCGGTCGCAGGCATCGGAAGCATTGGAGATGAGTTCGCGCAGGAAGATTTCCTTGTGGCTGTACAGGGAATGGATCATCAGCTTGAGGAGCTGGCGCACTTCCGCCTGGAAGGCCCGGGTGCGGGCCCTGCGGCGGGTTTTTGTGGCTGTGCTTTCTGCGGACATGGTTGGGAACTAGGGCCGAATCGTGATTGGGGTTCCAACGGGCGTCATCATCCAGATTTCCAGCATTGCGGAATTGCTTACGGCGATGCAGCCGTTGGTCCAGTCGCGCGAGGCGTAGTAATCGCGCCCGCGCCCGTTGTTCGGGCGTATGGGGCGCCCGTGGATCATGATGAGGCCGCCGGGAGAAACTCCGGCCCTGGCCGCCTGGGCGCGGTCGGCCTCATCAGGATACGAAATCTTAAGGGCCAGCATGAAACTGGAATCCGTCTTGCGCGCGGAAATGTGATATTCGCCTTCGGGCGTGCGGGAATCGCCCTCGCGCATCTTGTGGCCTCTGGGCGCCAGTCCGAGAGCAATCGCATAGGAACGCACGGCTTGTTCATCCTTAATGAGATATAGCCTGCGGAGCGATTTATCAACCACAATCGCATCAATAACCGGCAGGGTTTCCTGCGCCAGCGGCGCGGTTGCGGCCAGAGTCAGGCCAACAAGCAGCCCGCCCGCATATTGCGCCAGGAGGCCGCGTTCTCGCATGGCGCCAGGAGGCCTACGAAACGGAGGAGGCGGAGTTCGCGGCTTGCAGCTTTGGGAACAGCAGCTCTGCGCCCACTTGCAGGCTGTCGGGATCAAGGCCGGGGTTGTATTGGCGCAACAGCCACATGGGAACATCATTGCGGCGCATCAGTTGCCATACGGAGTCGCCCCTGCGCACAGTGTATTCACTTACACCCACAACGTGATAGTCGGAGAAGAACGCTTCCTGCAAAGTATGGTGATAGGCGACTCTGCGCTCGGTGAATGCGGCCTGGCTGACTCTGCTGAAGTCCAGGCGCAGGCGCTTGCCTATGCCCACCGGCCGGCCAAAACGCAGGCCGTTCAGATCCCGCAGGCGCTGGGTGCGGATTTCCAGCCAGTCCGCGTAATGCCCCAGTGTTTCGGCGGCTTCCACTTCGACCATGTTGCCGTCCAGGACCGAATAGTCGTTGGGGTCCACCAAGCTTACAACGCCGTAGGGAGGCCCGGTGGGCGCCGGTTCGATCGCTGCCTGGAGGCCCAGTGGCGTTTCGGTTTCATTCGCCGCCGGTTGCAGCTCCGGTTCGGCCACCGGCGGTTCGGGAGGAGGCAACTGCCCGGCCCTGAGCCGCAGCACCTGGCCAATGTAGATACGGTTCTTGTTGGGGATATTGTTGATCGCCAGCAGCTCGTTTTCGGACAGCCGGGCACGTTTGGCGATGGCGCCGATCGTGTCGCCGCGCCGCACGCGATAGGTGGCGGCGCCTTCCTGTATAGGCGCGCCGGGCGCGAGCCCGGGAATTTCCAGCGTTTGCCCGGCGCGGATGCGGTGCATGTTGCGCAGGTTGTTGGCCTGCATCAGCTTCAGGGTTGTGGTTCCGTAGCGTTGCGCAATCAGCGACAGCGTGTCGCCCGGCTGGATAACGTAGTTCCGGTCACGGATCTGGGCGGCGAAGCGCAACTCCGGGGGAATCCCGGCGATCAGCGCCTGAGCGCCGTCCACGGGGGGCGTTCGCAGCAGGTAATTCCTGGGAACATACTTGGAATTGCTCAGCACCGGCGGCCGCAGGCCCGGGTTGAAAGCCGCAAGCGTATTGGGCGGCAGCCCCA
>RKRP01000192.1 GCA_007571315.1 Gammaproteobacteria bacterium | reverse complement strand
CCAACTGGCCGCTCCGCTCCGCTCCAAAGGCCTGCAAGTCATTTGCGTAGGCGACTGCGACATGCCCCGCACCCTCCTCGCCGCCACCGCCGACGGCCATGCCTTGGGCCGCTCGCTATAGCCTCGCAGGAAACGAGGATGCCGCAACACATCAACCAGACCCCTGAGGAGGCTGCCCGGGACCGGATCGACCAGCGCCTCCAGGCGGCAGGCTGGCATGTTCAGAACAAGGATGCGCTTAATTTTGGCGCCGGCTCAGGCATCGCGGCGCGCGAATACCCGACCGATGCCGGACCTGCTGACTATGCCCTCTTTGTTGACAGGCATCCGGTGGGCGTAGTGGAGGCCAAGCCAGACAGTTGGGGCGAGCGTCTCACCGTTGCGGAAGAGCAATCGGAAGGCTACGCCAGGGCCAAACTCAAGTGGGTTTCGAAAGCCAAGCCGCTGCCCTTTGTGTACCAGAGCACAGGGGAAATCACGCGGTTCACGAACGGACGCGACCCCATTCCGCGCTCTCGCGAAGTGTTCGCCTTTCACCGGCCCGCAACGTTGAAAGGCTGGATGCTCGCCCAGCAGTCTTTCCGTTCAGGCATTGCTGCGCTTCCGCCGCTGAACCCTCTTGGCCTGCGCGAGTGCCAGACTCAAGCGATCAACAATCTTGAAGCGTCCCTCAAGGCCGGCAAGCCGCGCGCGCTGGTGCAGATGGCCACCGGCTCCGGCAAGACCTTCACAGCCATCACGCAGGTTTATCGCCTGCTGAAGCATGCCCGCGCCAGGCGCGCGCTCTTTCTGGTGGACACCCGCAACCTCGGCGAGCAGGCCGAACAGGAATTCCTCGCCTACCTCCCCAACGACGACAACCGCAAGTTCACCGAGCTCTACAACGCGCAGCGCCTCGCATCGCCTTCCATCGTGGACGATGCGCAGGTGGTCATATCCACGATTCAGCGCCTCTACGCGACGCTCAAGGGCGAAGAACTCCCCGATGGCGTGGACGAAGAGCATCCTGAAGAGCGGAAATGGCGCCGCAAGGAGCCGCTGCCTGTCGTTTACAACGCGGAGCTGCCCCCGGAATATTTCGATATAGTGGTGATCGACGAATGCCATCGCTCCATCTACAAGCTGTGGCGGCAGGTGGTCGAGTACTTCGACGCTTTCCTGGTTGGCCTCACAGCCACGCCCGACAGCCGCACCTACGGGTTCTTCCAGAAGAATGTCGTGAGCGAATACACCCACGAAGAGGCGGTGGCGGACAAGGTGAATGTCGGAAACGAGGTTTACCTGATCGAAACCGGAATCACCCAGCGCGGCGCCACGCTCAAGCCTGAGCAACTTGTCGAGAAGCGCGAACGCCTCACCCGCGCCCGCAGATGGGAAGTTCAGGATGAGCGAGCCGAATACACGGCATCCAAACTCGACCGTTCGGTGGTGAATCCCGACCAGATCAGAACCGTCATTCGCGCATTCCGCAATCACTGGCCGAGGATATTCCCGGGCCGCAAGGAACTCCCGAAGACACTCGCTTTCGCTAAAACCGACAGCCACGCCGACGATGTCATCCAGACCATCCGCGAGGAATTTGGAGAGGGCAACGATTTCTGCCGCAAGATCACCAACGGAGCCAGGAACCCGAAATCGACTCTCTCGGCGTTCCGCAACGACTATTACCCGCGCATCGCCGTTACGGTGGATATGATCGCCACCGGAACGGATGTGAAACCGATCGAATGCCTGCTGTTCCTGCGCGACGTGAAGTCGCGGAACTACTTCGAGCAGATGAAAGGCCGGGGCACCCGCGTCGTTGCGCCGGACGACCTCAAAAAGGTTACGCCGTCCGCAATGGCCAAGACGCATTATGTGATCGTGGATGCCGTTGGCGTAACCAAATCGCTCAAAACAACCAGCCTGCCGCTTGATTCAAAGCCCTCCATCCCGTTCAAGGACCTCGCGATGGGGCTGATGATGGGCGACCACTCAGAAGAGATGGCCAGTTCGCTTGCGGCGCGTCTCGCCCGCCTCGACAACCTGCTGCGAGAGCAGGACCAGGCGAAAATCACGAACGCCGCAGGCAAACCTCTCACAGCCATCGTCCGGGACCTGTTCAACGCCATCGACCCCGACCAGGTCGAGGCCGACGCCAGGGCTGCCGGGCATCCCGAACCGGACGAATCCGCCATGCAGGCTGCGCGGAAGAAAAGAATCAGGCAAGCCGCCAACATCTTCACCGGGCCGCTCATCAACCTTATAGACGGCATCCGCCGCGACACCGAGCAAACCATTGACCACGACAACCTCGACACGCTCCAGCATGCCGGATGGGCCGGGGATGTGGCCACGAACGCAGCCAGCATCGCTCAGGAATTCGAGGAGTACCTTGCCGGGAACCGCGATGAAATCGACGCGCTTGCGATCTATTTCATGCAGCCCGCGCGCCGGTCCGAAGTCACCTACGCCATGATTAAGGCGCTGCTGGCGAAGCTGAAGGAGGACCGCCCGCGCCTGGCGCCACTCATGGTCTGGCGCGCCTATGCGCACATCGACGACTACAAGGGCAAGCAACCTGCGGGAGAACTCACTGCGCTGGTGGCTCTCGTCCGCCGCGTTTGCGGGCTGGACCCGAAATTGACGCGCCACTCCGACCGGGTGCGGCGCAACTTCCAGAACTGGATTCTGAAACGCCACGCCGGGGCCAGCGAGAAATTCTCCGAAGAGCAGGTGGTCTGGCTGCGCATGATCCGCGACCACCTTGCCAGCTCCATCGCCATCGAGCGGGAAGACCTGGAACTGGCCCCCTTCGATGCCCGCGGCGGCCTGGGCCGAATGCACCAGCTGTTCGGCAACCAAATGGAAGAGGTCATGGCCGAGGTGAGCGAGGCGCTGGCGGCGTAAGCCATCCAGAAATGAAACCTGCCTTCACAAATCGGCGGAATCCATTTGCAAAAGCCAACTTGAAGTTTACAATATGAAAAAATATATATATTTTATCAACTGAAAGTTAATGAGAAGGCAGGAATCTATGTTTGGAAAACGCCTGCGGCTCGCCCGGAAACGGGCGGGTCTGTCAATGCGGGCACTGGCGAACGCGACGAGCCCGAAGGTGACCGCTCAGGCGATCAGCAAGTACGAGGCGGGCAAAATGCTGCCCTCCTCCGCTGTGCTGGTCGGCCTCGGAAAGACTCTTGATGTCTCGCTGGACTTCTTGATGAGCGCGCAGGTCGAGGCGCTTGACGCGGTTGAGTTCCGCAAACATTCCGGCGCTTCAGCCCGCGACCGCGCAAGAGCCGAAGCCGTCGTAATGGACAGCCTGGAGCGCTATCTGGCGATTGAACACATCCTCGGCATAGAAACCAGCATCGACTGGGCGGAAGGACGGCGTTACAACAGCGTCGCGAACGAATCCGAGATTGATGCGCGGGCCGATGAACTCCGCCGTGTTTGGGACCTCGGCCGCGACCCGATTCCCAGCCTGTGCGAGTTGCTCGAAGACAAAGGCATCAAAGTGGTGGAAGCTGATCTCCCGGAGAGCATCAACGGGCTCTCGTGCCATGTTCTGCGCGGCGGCGAGATTGTCGCTGAAGCCGTCGTGATGTCCAGCCGGATCAATGTCGAGCGCAAGCGCTTCACGCTGGCGCACGAGCTGGCGCACAGGATCATCCGCTCTGCCGGCAACCTGGCGATTAACCTCGAAGGAGCGATGAACCGCTTTGCGGGCGCATTCCTGATTCCCGGCCAGCGCCTTCGGGAAGAAGTGGGCGCTGATCGGCGCAGGATCACCTACTACGAGATCGTCCGCCTCAAACACACCTACGGAGTGTCGGCCGCCGCACTGCTGATGCGTCTAGGGCAGGTGGGCGTATTGTCCCGGAGCGCCGTGCGGCGCGCCTTCGCGACCTTCGCCCGGTCTTGGCGCAAATCGGAGCCTGACCCGATCCGTCCTGGCCATGGATTCGCTGCCTTCGAGAAGCCTCGCCGCTTCAAGCGGCTCGTCTCGCGCGCGGTGGGCGAAGGGCTGATCTCGCCCGTGCGCGCGGCCGCGCTTCTTGGTCAATCCCTTAAATCCGTCGAACGGCAGATTAGCGGTCCTGCTATCCATTGACCGGTGCCATCGTCAACGATGCCTCGTGCCTGATCGACCTCCGCAAGGGAGGTCTGCTGGGTGCCGTTTGCGGTCTGCCTTATCGACTCGTGGTCCCGTTGCCGGTGCGAGCCTCCGAAGTGCTAGGCTTTTCGGAGGCCGAATGGCAGGCGCTCGACAAGGCCGGCATGATCACGCACGACCTGACGCCTGATGAGGTCGGTCAGGCGCTCGCGGTGAAGGGGCAGCATCCGGGACTCTCTGCGAACGACTGCTTCTGTCTGGTCACCGCAAAGGTCTATCCCGGCATCCTGCTCACGGGCGATGCTCTGCTGCGCAAGGTTGCCGCGGGAAATGGACTGCGGGCACACGGCGCACTCTGGGTGATCGACGAGCTTGAAGCTGCGGAAGTTTGCAGCAGATCGCTTCTCAGCCGTGCGCTCAAGGCGTGGCAGTCGGACGAGATGGTGTTCCTGCCCCCGCATGAAATCAGCGCGCGGCTTGAGAATCTGGCGGAAGCCAAGCCGCGGCGCGGGAGACAAAGGTGAATAAGCAGGCGCTTATAATTCTCGCGTCAATTGGCAAAAGCGCACTGGAGTTGACGGTGCCCAAGCTCAGCGCCAGGCGCCAACTTGCGCTTCCGGCCAGCCAGTGTCGTTTGGCCGGGATCAAACCGGGTGACGAATGCCGAATTTTCGCTGCGGACGGTCGCATTGCGATCATGCGGCAGCAGCCCGGAAGCGCGCGGGGATGTCTTGCCCACCTTCGA
>RKRP01000087.1 GCA_007571315.1 Gammaproteobacteria bacterium | reverse complement strand
GGTCGCGCCGCCCGCTACGGCTGTGCCCGCCAATGTCAGCGTCACTGTGAAGCCGCTTGCTACGGCAGTTGTGGTCGAGTAAAGGTCCGACAAGGCGCGCAGATCCTCATTGACATGGAAGCAACCGCCGCCCTGAGGCCGGTAAATCTTCAAACTGCTTTTAACGTGAAATTCCAGCTCGTCATCCCAAATCTCAACATGGTGCTGCGGGTCCTCCGGATTGTCGCGATGGCATTCCGCAAGGTGGCCGTATGCGTAAACAGCGGCGCTGAATGGGGAAAAGACGGGCTCGTCTCCCTTGACCGCGTAGGGAAAGACGGGCTCGTCTCCCCTAGTCGCGTCAGCTAATGACCATAGCCAGACCAAAACCGCTATCGCGACAAATATGTAATAAAGGATTCTGCCGCGCTTTGTTCGAGGCCATGATTGGCGTTTCGCCGGCAGTCCCAAAATCCTTTCCGTACGATCTTTCATAATGTCTCCCCTTGTTGTCCACTCCCCGGCGAAGGTGCCGGGTCAGGCCAACAATTCAAAGGGATAGAACCCTGCCTATTCACCCAGGCGTCGGGGATCAACCGCCGCCCGATACCGGGCTTTTGCATTCAGCGAGTAGCCCGGCAGGGCTACCCTCGAATGTGCTAACGCCCGCGAGTATAACTCCTCGCGGAAGCGGCCCCTAAACGCGCCGGGGATGCCCCGGCGGCAGAATGCCCGGCGGATCTTCCGGCCTGGTCGCCCACACAATGCCCGGCTTGTCCTTCCGCGCCTCGTAAAGCCCGCCCGCGATCACCAGCGCCAGGCCGCGCGCAGCGCGTCGACGCAGGCTGACTTGCCGCCGCGGCCCCGGGGTGGGCTCATGCGTCTCCCGCGGGGAGGGGGCAAGCGAAGGGAGAGGGGCGCGCCCTCGTGAAATTTGCAGGCTAGAGGCGGCCGGCGGTTTCCAGCGCGTTGGCCTCAACCCAGTTGGCGAAGTCCGGGTGGGCGGACAGGCCTTTTTCGTTGAAGGTGAATTCAAGGCCGGCGAAATCCACCGGGATCTTGTGCTGAATGCCGCGGGTGGAAAGCAGGTAGCCCACCATGATTACGTCGAGACCGGCGGCGCTGGCTTCCTCGATCCAGCCCCGCATGGTTTCGACGTTCGCCGAGCGAATTTCATCCGGAGAGTCGTCCTGGAAGTTGTATCCCTTGACATCGGCAAAACCGCCTGCGGCCTTTACGCTTCCCGCGTGCTTCCGCATCACTTTGAGTTCGATTGCGTTGTCCTCCGGTTCGGAGGGGCCGTGCCCGACGATCAGCAGGAATTCATTCTCAGGGTTCTTGCTGATTTCCCTGGCATGGTCGAGCAGCATCTCCGAGGCCATGGCGTGCCGAGCTAGCGGGGCGGCGAAAGTCAGGGGCACATTCGCGCTTACCCGGGCCGCCGGCAGGAAAGCGGCCTCTTCGCGCTCGCCCAGGTAATAGGCCCATTGCTCATAAACGGATCCGGTGGGAGAAAGCGCCGCCGGCACAACCACGATCTGTTGAGCGCCCGCGGCCTCCAGCTGGTTGATCGCCGACTGGATATGGCTGCCGTTCATCATCGCCATCCCGAAGCCCACTGCGACCGGGTGCTGCTGAGCCAGCCTTGCGAGTGAATTCGCGAACAAGGTGTCGCCCGGCTCGAAAGCGCCATGGGTGAGAACGATGATGCCCAGATCGCCCTTGAGCGCCGGATCGCTGATATAGCGCTCGTGAGTGGGCGGCATGCCCATCATGTTGTCCATGATCTGCTTGTTGGTGTAATGGCGGTAGGGGAGGACTTTCGCCCGCAGCAGGTCATACTCCTCCTGGGTGATGTTGTGATGCGCGGAATGGTCCATCTCCTGCGTCTGGGCCGCGCCAAAAACGGCCAGAGCGAACACGCAGGTTGCGGCCATGCGCAGATTCCACCGGTTCATGCCTTCAAGATTCATCTCTTAAATCCCCCTGAGCAAGAAGAAAGCCGCGAGCGACCGCAACAGCATATCACTGTTGCCGCGAGTGTCCTCAAGCCTGCATGCTGGCGATCAACCGGTCGCCGAACTCGCTGCATTTGACCTTGGTGGCGCCTTCCATCAAGCGGTGGAAATCGTAAGTGACGGCACGTTCGGCAATAACCGCGTTCATGGCCTTGATGATCTTGCCGGCGGCCTCGTTCCATCCCAGGTGGCGCAGCATCATTTCGCCGGAAAGAATCAGCGATCCCGGGTTGACCACATCCTTGTCCGCATACTTGGGCGCGGTGCCATGCGTGGCCTCGAAAACCGCGTGTCCCGTATCGCTGTTGACGTTGCCGCCCGGGGCGATTCCAATGCCGCCCACCTGCGCGGCCAGCGCGTCGGACAGATAGTCGCCGTTCAGGTTGGTGGTTGCGATTACGTCGAATTCGCCCGCGCGCGTGAGCACCTGCTGTAAGCAGATGTCGGCGATGACATCCTTTATCAGCAGCGCGCCGCCGTCCAGGGCGGCTTTCTGCTCGGCATTCGCGGCCTGCTCGCCCTGGTCCTCGCGGGCGCGTTCCCACTGCCGCCAGGTGTAGCAGCGGTGCCCGTACTCGTTTTCGGCCAGGTCGTAGGCCCAGTTGCGGAAAGCGCCCTCGGTGTATTTCATGATGTTGCCCTTGTGGACCAGCGTTACGCTGCGCCGGTTTTGCGCCAGGGCGTATTCGAGGGCGGCGCGGAACAAGCGTTGCGATCCTTCCCTTGAAACCGGCTTCAGGCCAATGCCGGAAGATTCGGGGAAGCGGATGCGCTGGTAGCGGTCCGGGAAGTTCTCTTGCATCAGGCGCAGAAAACGCCGCGTTTCGTCCTGCCCCTGTTCAAATTCCGCGCCCGCGTATATATCCTCGGTGTTTTCCCGGAAGATGACCATGTTCACGGCCCCGGGATCGCGCACCGGGGAAGGCACGCCCTCGAACCAACGCACCGGCCGCTGGCAAACATAAAGATCGAGGAGCTGGCGGATGGCCACGTTCAGCGACCGGATGCCGCCGCCCACGGGCGTGGTGAGCGGCCCCTTGATGGCCACCCGGTACTCGCGGATGGCATCGATCGTTTCATCCGGCAGCCAGTTGTTGAATTTCCGCAACGCGCCTTCACCTGCGTAAATCTCCTTCCATATCAGCCGGCGCTTCCCTCCGTAGGCCGCCTCCACCGCCGCGTCCAGCACCCGGACCGTGGCCCGCCATATGTCCGGCCCGGTGCCGTCGCCGCGGATGAAAGGGATGACGGGCTGGTCCGGCACGCGGAGCCCCGCGCCGTTCCTGGTGATCTTTTCGCCTTGTTCCGGAGTCTGCATTCCACACGTCCTGATCCTGATGAAGATGCGCGGCATTATCCGCGCCGAACCGGGTTGCGGCAACTTTTCCCGAGGCTTGCCCCGAAGCGCCTGCCAGCGGGTGACTGCCGCCGGGGTGTGAAAGGCGCAATTGGGCGATACACTTGGCATCCAACGTTCGCAAGTTTGGGTGGCATATGCGGGCCATGCGCTTCAAACATAGGGCAGGGCGGTCAAGGTTGCGCGCTCATCTTGCGCCGCATTTCCGTTTCGCCGCAAAGGCAGTGGCGGCAGCGTTTTTGGCAGCCTGGTTTGCTCCGCCCGGCGAGGCCTTTGATGCCGGCGAGGCGGTTGCCGGAGGGAAAACCGCGCTGGGTTTTCGTTATCGCCTGGAGTCCGTTTCGCAGGATGGGATTGGCAAGGACGCGCTGGCTTCCACCGCGCGCGCGCGCCTCACTTGGGATTCCGCGGAGTCGGATTCGCTTGCGTTTGGGGTTGAGGCCGATTACTCGCTGATTCTCGGAATTGAGGATTTCAATTCCACCACCAACGGCAGGATCGAATATCCGGTAGTGGCCGATCCCGAAGGCTTCGACCTCAATCAGGCGTTCCTCAGGTTCAGTCAGGACAATCTCACGCTCACTCTGGGCCGCCAGCGGATACTTCACGGCACGCAGCGCTTTTTAGGGGCCGTCGCCTTCCGCCAGAACGAGCAGACCTACGACGGCGCGCGGGTGCAGGCAACGGCGGGCAGGCTGAACCTGGACTACGCTTATATTCACAACATCAACCGGATCTTCGGGCCTGGCGACGGCGCCCAGCCGGGTGACTGGCACGGCAATACGCATGCCTTGCGCGCGTCTTTCGAGGCCGCTTCAGGGCACACTCTGACGGGATACGCCTATCTGTGGGACCTTGAGAACGCCAACGCGCCCGCCAATGCGAACGCAACCTTCGGCGTGGAATACGTGGGTTCCTTTGACCCGCTCACCATTACCGCCATGGCATCGAGCCAGAGCGACTATGGCGATAACCCGGTGCCCTACGATGCCATGCACTACCTGATCCAGGGCGACCTCGCGCTTGATGGCATCCGTGTAAGCGCCGCCTACGAGGTGATCGGAAGCGATGACGGCGCGGCTCAGTTCCGCTTTCCGTCGGCTACGCTGCACAAGTTTCAGGGCTGGACCGACAAGTTTCTCATTGCGCCGTCCACCGGCGTTCGGGATGCGTGGGTGAGCGTGTCGGGCAATGTGGCCGGGGCCACCGTGACCGGCGTATTCCACGACTTCCGGGCTGATTCGGGCGGCGCGGACTACGGCCAGGAGTTGGGTCTGGCGGTTGCCTATGCGCTGCGCGGCAATCTTTCGCTGTTGTTCAAAATCGCCAGCTACTCCGCGGACGCGCATGCCACCGACACCACCAAAGCATGGCTGATGCTCGACTGGAAGTGGTAAATCCCGCCCGCCTTGCCGCCCACCTTTTGTGGATGCCGAGGGGGTTGTCCCTCCTCTCGGCGGGGACGCATAAACCCGTCCATGGGGCTCGGCTGGGGCTGTCCTGCCCCAGACGCCCCGGCG
>RKRP01000047.1 GCA_007571315.1 Gammaproteobacteria bacterium | reverse complement strand
CTTTAGCGATGGGTTTACGGTGGCGCCGTGGAGCAGCAGGTCGAGGTCGAGTGTGCGCGAGGAGAATTTGCCGCCGGAGCGGTCGCGGCCGGCGCGCGTTTCGAGTTCGGCCAGCACCGGCAGGATGGCCTCGGGAGGGTCTTCGGTGGCGAAACTCACGACCAGGTTGAGAAACGGCGGGCCGTTGAAGCCTTCGGCGGGGCTTTCATAAACGGGCGAGAAGGCGAGCGCGCCGTAGCGTTGCTGAAGGGCCGCGCAGGCGGCCTGCAGGTTGGCGCGGGGGTCGATGTTGCTGCCCGCGCTCACGAATACGCGCGGCGGGGGGTTCACGCGCTGTTGCCTGTTTGATGGCTCCGTTCGATCACTACGCCCACATCGCGGGCGCTGCGCAGCGCCCAGGGCTTGCGCAGCGTCACCTTCACCCAGGGGGCGCCGTGCTTGTCCAGCACCAGGGTAGCGATGGCTTCGGCCAGTGTTTCCACCAGCTCGAACGGCTGGCTGGCGGCCAATTCGGCAACATCGCGCGAAAGGCGTTTGTAGTCGATGGTGTCGGCAATGCGGTCGGTGGCGGCGGCTTTGGCTGCTTCCGCGGCGATTTCAAGGTCAACCGCAACTATTTGCGGGGCGGCTTTCTCCCAGCGGTTCACGCCCACGATGGCGCTTAGGCGCAAGTCCTGAATAATGATTCGGTCTTTCATTTTCCGTGTGAGTCCGTTAGCGCGCATATTGCGCCAGGATGTGCTTCCTCGCCCTTCGCTGGCCTTTCCCCTCCCTCTGCTTGCCTTTTTCCTCGCCCTTCGCTGCCCCCCTCTCCGCGGGAGACGCATGAATACGTCCCTGCAGCTCATTCGGGTATCCTGCCCTCAACGCTCCCGCGGAGAGGGGGCCAGCGAAGGGCTTTAGCCGGCGCGGTATGCGGGTTAGGTGCAAGTGAGGGCCTACAATTCTTACGGTGCGCGTATTGGGCATTGAAACGAGTTGCGATGAAACGGGCGTGGCGGTCTATGATTCCCGCCAAGGCTTGCTGGCGCACCGATTGTATAGTCAGGCGCGCCAGCATGCCGAATTTGGCGGCGTGGTGCCGGAACTGGCCTCGCGCGACCACCTGCGGAGGCTGGCCGCGCTCACCGGTCAGGCGCTGGACGAGGCCGGGCTTGAGAAATCGGACTTGAACGGGGTGGCCTGCACGGCGGGCCCGGGATTGATTGGCGCTCTGCTTGCCGGGCTGGTATTCGCGCACGGCCTGGCCCGGGCGCTGGGCGTGCCGGTAATCGGCGTGCATCACATGGAAGCGCACCTGCTGGCGCCGCTTTTGGAGGGCGATGCGCCCGAGTTTCCCTACCTGGCGCTGCTGGTTTCCGGCGGCCACAGCCTGCTGGTGGATGTGAGCGGCTACGGCCAATACCGGGTGCTGGGCCAATCGCTGGACGATGCTGCCGGCGAAGCCTTCGACAAGGGCGCCAAGCTGCTTGGGCTTGGTTATCCGGGCGGCCCGGAGATTGCCAGGCTGGCGGCGCGCGGCGAGGCCGGGCGATTCCGGCTGCCAACGCCGATGCGAGGCCGCAAGACGCTCGATTTCAGCTTTTCCGGCCTCAAGACGGCGCTGCTCTACAAGCTCCGCGAGCTCGAAGCGGAAGAGCCGCTGAACGAAGCCGGGCGGGCCTCGCTGGCTCTGGCGCTGGAAACGGCGATCGTGGAATCGCTGCTGGACCGCACCGCGCGGGCGCTGGAGAAAACCGGCCACAACCGCCTGGTGGTGGCTGGCGGCGTGGGCGCCAACCGCCGCCTGCGCCAACAACTCCGGGCGCGATGCGATGCTGGCGGCGTGAACCTGCACTATCCGCGGGTGGAATATTGCACCGATAACGGCGCCATGATCGCTTTGACCGGCTGCCTGCGCCTTGCCGGAGGCGCGCCCCGCGCCGAAGCGCCGGAGCCGCGGCCGCGCTGGGACTTGAGCGAAGTGCCCTCCTTCTCCCCTGCTCCCGATGATGCCGCCTGAAGCAGGCTACCAGCCGATGCTGCGGCCGCCGTCCACGGCGATGATCTGACCGGTCACGAAAGGCGCGTCGCACACCACGAACCGCGCCAGCCGGGCCACATCCTCCGGCGTGCCGGAGCGGCCCAGCGGCGTGCGGGCCAGGACCGCCTTCCTGACGTTCTCGGGGGGCGGCGGTTCCGGCCACATCACCAGGCCCGGGGCGATGCCGTTAACCCGCACCTCCGGGGCCAGCTCTCCGGCCAGACTGCGAGTGAGCGTAACGAGGCCAGCCTTGGCGAGGCTGTAAACCGGATAGCCCTTGAGCGGATAGCGGGCATGGATATCGACCATGTTGACAATGATGCCGCGGGATTCCTTCAGCGCCGGCGCCAGCGCCTGCGACAGGAACAGCGGCGCCTTGAGGTTGCTGCCCACCAGGACGCGCCAATCCTCCTCGGTGATTTCGCCTACCGCCCTGGGGTAGAAGCCCGAGGCGTTGTTGACCAGGCAATCAAGGCGCCCGGCGCGAGCCAGCGCTTCTTGCGCAAGGCGCTCGCAGGCGCCGCTCTCAAGCAGGTCGGCCTGCAAGGCGAAAGCGGAATCGTTGCGCTCGGCGTTGAGCCGCGCCACAAGCGCTTGCGCGTCCTCCATGGAGCGGTTGCAATGGATGGCCAAGTCAAAGCCCGCCGCGTGCAGTTCCGCGGCAATGGCCGCGCCCACCCGCCGGGCCGCGCCCGTAACCAGCGCAAACTTCGACGTGCCCATATCGCTATCCTCAACCTGTTCCGCCCGGTGGCGGCATTATATTTAGCCCGCATATTGCGCCAAGCCGCTCTTTGCCTTCCTGATTTCCGCGCCGAATCCAATGCTGATGCCCAACTCGCAGTGAGCAACTCCCGCGCCCACTCCGAAGCCCCGCCGCCGCACATCGTTGCGGCCTTGCGCGATGCCGGCGGCTGGCTGCGCTTCGACCGCTATATGGAATTGGCGCTGTATCACCCCCAGGAGGGCTATTACGCCGCAGGACGGGCCCGCATTGGCGCCGGCGGCGACTTCGATACCGCTGCCGAAACCTCCGCGCTGTTCGGGCGGGCGCTGGCCGGCCAATGCGCGGAAATTCTGGCCGCCTGCAACGGCGGCGACATTGCCGAACTGGGCCCGGGAAGCGGCCGGCTGGCCGAAGTCCTGCTGGGAGAACTCAAGCGCAACGGACGGGCGCCGCGCCGTTACATCCTGGTTGAGCCCGCCAGGGGAATGCGGGAAGCGCAGCGGGAACGGCTGTTGCAGGCGCACCCGGATTTGGCCGGGCGGCTTCAATTTGCCGGCGCATTGGACGGAGAGCGAATCCGCGGCGTAATACTGGCCAACGAGGTTATTGATGCCCTGCCCTGCCGGTGTTTCAAGCGCGGCGAAGACGGCTGGCTGGAGCGTGGCGTAATCTTGAGCGCGGGTCGCCTGGGCTGGGAGGAGCGGCCCGCGGACGCTGCCTTTAGCGCAACCCTGGAGAGGCTGGAAGCCGAACTGCCCGCGAGAATGCCGAACGGCTACTGCTCGGAGGCGCGCGTCAACCTTAACGGCTTCATGCGGCAACTGGCCGCGGCGCTCGAATCCGGAGTGGTTCTGCTGGCGGACTACGGGCTGCCCCGCCATGAGCTGTATCTGAACGAACGAATCTCGGGCACGCTGGGCTGTCATTCCGGGCAGCGCTGGCACGACGATCCCTTTCGCCGGCCTGGGCGCGAGGACATCGGCGCCTGGGTCGATTTCACGGCGGTGAAGCGAAGCGCCGAGGCGGCCGGGCTTGGCGAGGTGGGTTTCACCACCCAGGCCCAGTTCCTGCTGGCGGCCGGCATTCTGGGTTTGGCCGGGTCGCCGCCTTCGCCGGAAGATGCCGCGGCGCTGCGCCGGCTGATACTTCCGGGAGGCATGGGCGAAGCTTTCAAGTTCCTGGCTCTGGCGCCGCAAACAAGCGCTTCCCGCTTCGTTCCCAGCGGGTTCGCAGGCCGGGACCTGCTGCCCTCGCTAGAACCCTCACAGGCAAACGCAAGCACTGCAAAGGCCGGTAACCCCCGCCTCTTTTCTGGGCGCGAGCCTCCTATTGCCCCTTTCGGCGGGGACGCATGAACCCATCCCTGGGGCTCGGCTGGGGCTGTCCTGCCCCAGACGCCCCGCCGAAAGGGGCAATAGGAGGCTCGCGCCCAGAAAAGAGGCTCAAATTCGGCGCTCCCTCAGGC
The DNA here is from genome assembly GCA_007571315.1 of Gammaproteobacteria bacterium. GTDB lineage: Bacteria > Pseudomonadota > Gammaproteobacteria > Steroidobacterales > Foliamicaceae > Foliamicus. The sequence continues at coordinate 707 of RKRP01000047.1, read as the reverse complement.
ACCCTAACCAGTCTATTGCGCCAGGGCGGGGAAGCACAGTTTCGTAAAACATTCATAATGTGTAAGCCATGGACCTCTGGCAGGTTATTTTGCTGGCGTTGTTGCAGGGCGTTACCGAGTTTCTGCCGATTTCCAGTTCCGCGCACCTGATCCTCGTTCCGGGCTGGCTGGGGTGGAAAGACCAGGGCATCGCGTTCGACGTGGCGGTGCATTTCGGCAGCCTGATGGCGGTTATCGTGTTCTCGCGCCGGGAAATCGCCGCCATCCTGCGCGAATGGCGCGAATGCTTGCTGCGGCGCGCGGCCTGCGGGGACTCGGCCCGCCTGGGCGCGATGATCGCGGCGGCTTCGCTGCCGGTGGGCGTGCTAGGCCTGGTTCTGCACGGCACGGTGGAGGCCTCGTTCCGCCAGCCGCAGTTGATCGCGGCGGCCGGCGCGGTGTTTGCAGTCCTGATGGTGTGGGCCGACCGGCGGGCGCAATCCATCGCCCGGATGCGCGAACTGAGCTGGCCCCGGGCGCTGGGCATCGGCCTCGGTCAGGCGCTGGCCCTGATTCCCGGGGCATCGCGCTCCGGCGTAACCATGACTGCGGCGCGGGCGCTGGGCATGGCCCGGACGGCGGCGGCGCGGCTGTCGTTTTTGATGGCGATACCCGTTATCCTCGCCGCCGCGGGCCTGGAGGCGGCGAATCTGGCGGCCGCGCCAGCG
>RKRP01000019.1 GCA_007571315.1 Gammaproteobacteria bacterium | reverse complement strand
TTTCGCCCGTATCAGCCGGATCAGAGTTTGTTGTTGCCGCCGAATTTGCGGGATTGGCTTCCCGAGGGTCGCTTGGCGCACCACGTGAGCGACTTGGTGCGCCTGGCGTTGAACATCAAGCGGATGCAAGGGCTTCAGGCGGCCTGACGATGAGGAATGATGGGCCGATGAGGAGAATCCAGCCCCGCCAGGGAGCCGGACGGAGGACGACCGAGGCGCGCATGACGCCGGTCTCCGGTCATTACCATAAATTTGATGCCCAGCCATCATGTTCTTCCCGGAAAGAACCGTTCTATGGCGCAGGCTCCTGGCGCGCCTTCAGACCGGTTGGCTCTGGCGGGAGGAAACAGGACGCTGGATCTGGCTCTCGACCGCGCGAGCCTGCGTACGTACGCCATCTGCCCGTTCCATGAGATGGGCGCCTACGAGGCGCTGTGGTCCCGGCCGGAAACGACCTTCCGGTCACTGTCCGAGCACTTCGCGCGCCATCCCGGCAGCGTTCCGTCCGATTTTGTGTCCAAGGCCAATGCGCGCGAATGCGCGACCTTCACCAAATAAGACGATTGCGAAGGATCGCAACTCGGGGATTTGGGTGGCCCGTATGGCAGGTCTGTATTGGCCCCGCCCTCGTATTCTTCACATGTGGCTGCGCCAACGGCTTGCCAAGACGACCCGAGGCAGGAGCTGGATGCGTTACGTAGCGCGCACATCTGGACCTGTGCGGGAGGACTCAAGTAATCGGATTTTCTACCGCAACCAGTTTACGCTGATGTCAAGTTCCAGCGTTTTCCAATGAAATATGAGTATCCATGTTGTCAAGTGGCGGATGGAGCCGGAGTTGTGCAGGGTACGGTTTCTCGGTGGATCAGTCCTCCGTTCAATGGCGAAGACGACACGTGTCCGGTCCGAGACGGCGCGGGTCGGATTGGTTGTCTGGAAGAGGGACGTGCTCTTGAGTTGGCGCTGTATCACGGAGCTCCCGGCGTCGAGTACCGATATTCGGCTGAATTGTGCTGCAGAGTCAGTCGGCCGCGAGTGCTTCGACAGGGGTCAGCCGGGCGGCGCGCCTGGCCGGCACGATACCGCAGAGAAAACCGGCCAGCAGGGCCGGGACCAGCGGCACCAGAAAAGTCCACGGCGAGATGTCTATCGGCACGGCAAAGAGCCGCAGCCCGAATACCGCCAGGAGCCCGAGCAACAACCCCGCCGCGCTGCCTGTGCCGCATATCGCTATGGTTTCGGCAAGGAATTGCCGCTGAATGTCCCCACGTCTCGCCCCCACAGCCATGCGAATGCCAATTTCGCGGCGCCGCGCGAGCACCGACGCCAGCATGATGCTCATAACCCCGAAACTGCCTGCCAACAGTGCGATGACGGCGATGGTCCCCAAGCCCAGCCATAGTACCGCGCGCACCTTCCTTGCCTCTTCTGCCGCCTGTCCAGGATGCGCGACATGAAATGCTTCGGGGCCGCCGAGTCTGCGCACCATCAAATCTTGGATCTCGCTTGCAGCGTCAAATATCTGCTCGGGGTCACGCACGAAAGCAGTGATCGAGTCCAACTTGTCCGAGCCAAACAAAACCGAGGCGGCGGTCTGGAAAGGAACAAAGGCACGTCGGTTGAGACGATCTTCCGCCTCACGTTGTATTTCTTCTGAAGCAGACCATCCCATGCGAGGACGGTGCGCGAGCACGCCTTTTACGCGAAAGGGCTGATTCTCGATCAGAATGATCTCGCCGATCGGATCGGCGCCGTCGGGAAACAGCAGTTCGCGAGCTGTTGCGCCGATTACGGCGACCTGCGCCATATTGTCGTCGTCTTGCCGGGTAATGGAAGCTCCGCTTGCCAACCGCCAGGAAGTGCGATCCCGGCCCGCCTGTGCGCCGAGATCGACAAAGCCTTCCACGAACATTTCCGCGCTCGCATCATTGCGACGCACCATGAGGCGACGCCCCATTGAGGGAGAAACCGCTCTCACATGGGACACCTGGCTCTCGATTGCCCGTGCGTCTTCCAAGGTAAACCCTTCCCACCGCGGATCGCCGAGGCTCTGCGGGCTGTCCAATACCTTTATTGCATCCACTCCGAACCGGAGGTTTTCAACGGAAAATGCACGATAGACTCCTGACCCCACACCCACGGCTATCCCGCCCAGCGCCACCGCAATCGCAAGGCTGCCGATCGGCAGCAATGTGCGCAATCGTGCGCCTCGCAGGTAATTCCTTCGTAAAGTCGTCCAGCCACCGCGGGCCGCTTCCATGATCGCAGCCAGATGACCCTGGACCCTTGGCGGGGCTGGCGAGTTTGGCGGGGCCTGCTCGGACAAACGCCCTGCGGAGGGGCCGGAATCACCAACGATTTGTCCGTCCCGCAGCGTAATCTGACGTCGGGCGCGGGCGGCAACTTTCGCGTTGTGCGAAATGACGATCACCGTGTGCCCCTGTTCCGTCAGTTGCTCCAGCGTATCCAGAACAGTTTCGCCGCTTTTCTCATCCAATGCGCCCGTGGGCTCGTCCGCAAGGATCACCCGGCCGTTGTTCATCAGCGCGCGGGCAATCGCAACCCGCTGCTGCTCCCCGCCGGACAATTCCGCCGGAAGATGTTCCGTGCGCGCATCCAAGTTCAGACGAGACAAAAGACCCACGGCGCGCTGGCGGCGGAATCCACGGGGCAGGCCCGCATACATGCCGGGCAATTCGACGTTCTCGCACACGGTAGCGGACGCCAACAGGTTCCAGGATTGAAAGATGTAGCCGAAGAATCGCCGCCGCAGCCAGGCGAGGGCATTCGCCCCCAAGCCCTGCACGTTACGGCCCGACAATCGGTAGGCCCCGGTGGTCGGTTGATCCAGGCAGCCGATGATGTTCATCAGCGTGGTTTTCCCGGAGCCGGACGGGCCGGTAATGCAAACATATTCGCCCGTCTGTATTCCCAGAGAGACATCCCGAAGCGCCTGGATGCGAAAGCCGTCCTCGCGCTCGTAACTCCTGCCTACACCCTCCAACTCAATCAGATCGGCGTGCTGTCCATCCTTCATGACTTGCTACCTAAGTCGGGCTTGCCCAAGAAGAAGAGACCCACGCCAACCGCGTTGACGTGGGTCAAATTACCGTGTTCAGCAAACCTGGGTCAAGACGAATACTATGGGACGGTTATGCACGGACCAGGGCCGAAGAATCCTTTTTCCTTGTACGAATGCACGACTCCTAGCCCGATACGATTTGTCAGGCTTGGAACATCAGCTACATCTGCTACAAAATTGGAACAGCTCTGATCGGAGTAGGTCAAGAATCCGCCCCACCCAGCTGCCGTTGCCTCTTCTTCATTGGTCGATACTGAAGATATAGCACCGGCCATAGTAGTTGACGAAACTTGCGGAAGAGTTGCAGTCAAGGCATACGCGAGTGCATCCGAGCCAATGTTTTTGAGTATACTCAATTTCATCCTCCAGTGGATTGATCGATTAGTGAAAATGCAGATCTGCACGCCTTCGTCCATGACGATCAGCAACGTGCATGCAAGTTGGTACGTTACTGCATATTGGCTGTTCTGTAAATGAATCACTGCGAGAAACTCACTGCGAGAAACTCGACTGAGAAGGAGAAGACAATGGAGGAAAAGCTTGGCCAAGTGACACAAGATGGCGCGATGTCGTCCGATTCTGAGAGCGAGAAGAGGCGGAGCGCAGTACGGCGCCGTGTCACATATGCTGTCATTTCCGCCTACCTTGTGCTCGCCAGTGTCGTAATCTTACGGCTCATGTGGGCAGACGAGTACGAGGTCGCCATCGGCGTCCTTGGTGGCGTTGCGGGTCTGGCAGGTTCAATTGCCGGCTTCTGGTTCGGGTCAAGGCGCCCCCCTTCTACATAGCGTTTAAGGAATCGTCATGATTCACGATCTGGCGCGCCAAGCCTTAAGCATGTCCGCCATTGCTCGCCGAACGGTCTGGACCGCAAGAGCATTCGCAGTCTGAAGCGCGGGCTGCAAACCCTTGACTGCGCGCTCCGAGTCTTTGTGTGGTGCGACAAGCGAGGTGCGAAGATTTAGCGACAGTGAAATGCCTTATTAGTTGGAAGACGATGAGGATATCAGAGGGGGAATAACGAAAAATAAGCCCGCCAGAACTGCGTATATGAGCGCCAGAATTACAGCGATGGCACAGTAATTTGGCAACTTGGAAGCGCTTATCCAATGCTCAAATGGCGAGCTTTTTTTGAGTACCGATTGTGGCGGACCAGGATGGCGAGGCCATCATATAAGCCTACACGGCTACAGGGAATCGCCGTCCGACGCAAGATACGGGTTAGCGGACCGCGAAACCCTGTACCGGTTCGGCCACTCGGCACATCACGCGAAAGAAGACAATCCCAGGCGGCAGGTGCGCACGCGCCACAGCCCGCTCCCGAGGCAGGTGCTCACGCTGTGGAGGGATTGGACGGGGTGGTTCGGTTCGGTTACTCAGCGTGGGTGATTTGCTGCGGACAACTCACGGGGAAATCTGCTTCGTCTAGTGTTGCTTCCTTAGAGAGAAGTTCCAGAAGTTCCTCTTGTTCTTCCTTGCTTAACAGTTCTTTTAGGGCCGCTTCTTCAGCGGGATCGATGGAAAGCCCGTATTTGTGCTTCACTCGAATTACACGGCTGGCGAACCAAGCACTATTGAGAGGCGGTTGCCATTTTGCCGCGTCTTTGTCCGATTTGCCCTTCTTTTCCGACCCCTCCCATTCAAAACTGCCGGACTGGTTCACATCCTCCCGCGCCACCGTGAAATTTAACGGGTCATTGGAAAACTCTCCCCGACACTTTTTTCCAACACGCGCCCAACCAAGCCCGCTGACGTGCGCTTGTTTTCTGGCCACAATGTGCTCTCGTTGAGTATCGGCTGTACCCTCTGAACTGCTCTTGTCGTAACTGAACTTGCTGCAAGTGTAGGGAGTGAGAAAATGGCTTTGA
>RKRP01000189.1 GCA_007571315.1 Gammaproteobacteria bacterium | reverse complement strand
CCCCCCCCGTGCCCTGCGCCCAGCGGCTGGCCGGGCGCGCGGGCTCGCTGGCAAGCCGCAGCTATCTCATCGTTTTCACGGCGCTGGCGCTGTATTACCTGACGGTGGTCTTGAAGATGGACCCTGGGCTGGCAGGATGGTTGATCACGCTGGCGCGGCTGATCGACGCATTCAGCGACCCGTTGATGGGCTGGATTACCGACCATACGCGCACCTCCTGGGGCCGGCGGCGGCCCTACCTGCTGCTGGGGGCCGTGATTTGCGGCGCATCGCTGCCGGCGGTGTTTTCGATGCACTCCCTGTTTGGGAGCCTGCCTCCCGCCTGGGGCGCCGTGATGGTTGTCCTGGTGATCTATTCGCTGGGCTTTACGGTCTTCAACGTGCCCTACCTGACGATTCCGGTTGAAATGACCCGTAATCGAATCCAGCGGCTCAGCCTCATGAGCTACCGCTCGGCGTTCATGATGGTGGGCGCCATGCTGGGCGCCGCGGGCGCCCCCGCAATGGTGGAATGGCTGGGGGGCGACACCCATGCCGGCGCCTACCAGAGCATGGGGCTGATGTTCGGAGGCCTGGTGCTGGTGTTCATGCTCATTCCCTTTTTCGGCACCCGGGGCGCGTACGCGGCGCCGCTGGAAGCGCAGCCTGCTCTTTCCCTGCGGCATCAGGTGCGCACCGTTTGGGCCAACCGCCCCTTTGTTTTGCTGATCGGGGCCAAATGCACCCAGTTTGTCGCCCTGGCCGTTACCGGCGGCACCACCGTGTTCATGTTCACAGTGGTCCTGAAGCAGCCCTTCACCTTGCTTCCGTGGCTGGCGCTCGCCACCACCCTTACCATACTGGCCGGCATTCCCTTCTGGAAATGGTGCGGGCAATTCATCACCAAGCGGCGCGGCGTGCTGATCGGCGCCGCAGGGGAAGCCCTGGCCAGCCTGACGTGGCTGCTCGCCAGCCCCGAGTGGAGCCGCGAGGCGCTGATCGCCTTCCTGGTGGCGCGGGGCATCATCAGCGGAATATTCGGTTCGGCGATCCTCCTGTATTCCCAGGCCATGTGGCTGGACACCATCGACCATGACCAGGAGCGCACCGGCCTGCGGCGGGAAGGGCTCTACACCTCGGTGTATGTGTTTGTCGAGCGGCTGGGCTACTCCGCCGGCCCGCTTCTGGTAGGGCTGCTGCTCAAAGCGTCGGGGTTCGATGCCGAACTTGCCCCGGAAAACCAGCCCGCAAGCGCGGCAACGGCGGTGCTGATCTGCATGGCCGCCATCCCCGCGATCGCGCAGCTGGGCATGCTCTTCTTCGTATGGCTATACCGCCTTCCTGAAATAATAGATGGAAAAACAAGGATATAAAAATAATTCCTTATGAATCACATTAATTTCAAATGAGCGCCAAATTCATTCGCAAGCTCGAAGTTGGCGGCAAAGCGTACTGCTACCACGACATTGCGGCGTTGGGCGCGGACCGAGTGGCGAAGCTGCCCTATTGCCGCAAGATCCTGCTGGAGAACCTGCTCCGCAACGCCGATGAAACAGCCTCCCCGGATGCGCTTCTCCAGGCGCTCACCGGCCAGGGCGAACTGGAGTTCCGGCCTGCGCGGGTCATCCTGCAGGACTTCACCGGCGTTCCGGCCGTGGTCGATCTGGCGGCGATGCGCGATGCCATGGAGGCCCTCGGCGGCGACCCTGAAGCCATCAATCCGCTGGCGCCGGCCGAGCTGGTTGTGGACCACTCGGTGCAGGTGGACCACTACGCCAGCGCCGACGCGCTGGCGCGCAACAATGAACTGGAATTCATACGCAACCGCGAGCGCTATTCCTTCCTGCGCTGGGGCCAGCAGGCCTTCCGGCAGCTCAAGGTGGTGCCGCCGAACACTGGAATCGTTCATCAGGTGAACCTGGAGCGTCTGGCAAGGGTGGTATTCCGCAGCGGCGAAGCGGGCGAGGAGCTCCTTTACCCGGACACGCTGGTGGGCACGGATTCGCACACCACAATGGTGAACGGCCTGGGCGTGCTGGGCTGGGGGGTGGGCGGCATCGAAGCGGAAGCCGCCCTGCTCGGCCAGCCCATCACCATGCTGGCGCCCCCGGTGCTTGGCGTGCGCCTGCGCGGCAAACTGCGGGCGCCGGCCACCGCAACCGATCTGGTCCTGACCGTCACCGAAGCTCTGCGCAAGCGCGGCGTGGTGAGCTGGTTCGTGGAATTTTTCGGCGAGGGCTTAAGCAGCCTGCCCTTGGCGGACCGCGCGACCCTGGCCAACATGTCCCCGGAATTCGGCAGCACCTGCGCGATTTTTCCCGTGGATGCGGAAACGATTCGCTATCTGGAATTGACTGGCCGGGACCAGCGGCAGATCGCGCTGGTGGAGGCTTACGCCCGTGCCCAGGGTCTGTGGCGCTCAGACACCGGCCCGGAACCCGCTTTCGACGACACTCTGGATATCAACCTCGGCGCCGTTGCGCCTTCGATCGCCGGCCCCCGGCGGCCGCAGGACCGCATTCCGCTAACCCAATCCAGGTCCTCTTTCGCCTCTGCGCTGAAGCAGCGCGGCGAGCCCGTCGTTGCTTTTGAAGGCAGGCAGCCGGGGGATGGCGCGGTGCTGATCGCCGCCATCACCAGTTGCACCAACACATCCAATCCGTTCGTGATGATGGCGGCGGGCATGCTGGCGAAAACCGCCCGGGAAAAAGGCCTGAAACCGCCGCGCTGGGTCAAGACCAGCCTGGCCCCAGGCTCAAGGGTGGTGACGCGCTATCTGAAATCAGCCGGCCTGCTGGACGATCTGGCCGGGCTGGGCTTCGAGATCGTGGGTTACGGCTGCACCACCTGCATCGGCAACTCCGGCCCGTTGCGCGAGGACATCGCCCGCCGCGTTCAGGAAACAGGACTGGCGGGATGCAGCGTGCTGTCCGGCAACCGCAACTTCGAAGGCCGCATCCATCCGCTGGTGTATTTCAACTACCTGGCCTCCCCTCCCCTGGTGGTGGCCTGGGCGCTGGCCGGGCGCATGGACGTGGATCTGGAAAGAGATCCGCTGGGCCGGGATTCCGCCGGGCAGCCCGTTTATTTGCGCGATATCTGGCCGGATGCCGCCGCGGTGCAGGCGGAAGTGGCGCGCCACGTGCAGGCAAGCCAGTTCGAGCAGGGCTACGCCGGCGTTTTCGATGGCGACGAACGCTGGAACGCGCTGGACAGTCCCGCAAGCAAGCGCTACCCCTGGGACGGCCAATCCACCTATGTGCGCCGCCCGCCGTTCTTCGAGGGAATGCCCGCCAGGCCGGGCGAGCCGCAGGCGGTGAAATCCGCGCGGGCGCTCGCCTTGCTCGGAGACTCGGTCACGACCGACCATATCTCGCCGGCCGGCTCCATTGCGGCCAAATCGCCGGCCGGACGCTGGCTCAGCGAGCAGGGCGTGAAACCGTCCGACTACAACTCCTACGGTTCCCGGAGGGGCAACCACGAGGTCATGCTGCGTGGAACCTTCGCCAATATCCGGCTGCGCAACCAGTTGGCCGGGGGCGTGGATGGCGGCTGGACCCGCATGCAGCCCCAGGGCGAGCTGCTAAGCATCTACGACGCGGCCATGCGCTACCGGGAGGCGGACACGCCCCTGGTGGTCCTGGCCGGCAAGGAATACGGCTCCGGATCTTCGCGGGACTGGGCCGCCAAAGGCACCGCGCTGCTGGGCGTGCGCGCCGTGCTTGCCTCCAGTTTCGAGCGCATCCACCGTTCCAACCTGGTGGGCATGGGCGTGCATCCGCTGGAATTCCCGGACGGCTCGAGCGCCGCCGAACTGGGCCTGAACGGCAGCGAGAGTTATGACCTAGGCGCGCCGAACGGCGCCAGCGTCCAGGTTCGCGCCACGCGCGCCGACGGCTCGACGGTGGAGTTCGCGGCCCGCTCGCGAATCGATACCCCCAAGGAGCGCGAATACTTTTGGCATGGCGGCATACTTCCCTACGTCCTGCGCCGCCTGGCCGCCGCGCCTGGCCGCCGTGACTGAACGCAACCTCTGAACTCAATCCATGACCGGCCCGCACGACGCGATACTTGCGGTGCGCAACCTGGTGAAGGACTACGGGCCGGTGCGCGCGGTGCGGGGAATATCCTTCGACGTGCCGCGCGACTGCTGCTTCGGCCTGCTGGGTCCCAACGGCGCCGGCAAAACCACCACGGTGGAGATCATCGAGGGGGTAACGCCGCTCACCTCGGGCGAGGTGCTCTACGAAGGCAAGGCCGCGGGAACCCGTTTTCGCCAGGATTCCGGGGTGCAGTTTCAAACCGCGGCGCTTCAGGACTTCATTACCGTGCGGGAAACGCTGGAGATGTTTCACCGCTTGTACCGGCGGCGCGCCAATCTCGAACAGGTGATTTCCGATTGCGCTCTGGACAAGCTGCAGAAACGCGACAACCGCAAGCTGTCAGGCGGACAGCGCCAGCGCCTTCTGCTGGGCATCGCCCTGGTCAACGATCCCAAAATCCTGTTTCTGGATGAGCCCACCACCGGCATGGACCCGCAGGCAAGGCGCAATTTCTGGGAACTGGTGGAGCGCATCCGGGCGCGCAGGAAGACCATTGTGCTGACCACGCACTACATGGAGGAAGCCCAGGCGCTGTGCGACGAGATCGTGATCATGAACGAAGGCGAGATCGTCACCCAGGGCGCTCCGGAGCAGCTGCTCAAGGCCCATTACAAGGAAATCATCCTGGAGTTGCCGGAAAGCGACCTTGCGGAAATTCCGCCGGAGTTCCCCTTCCTCAGCTACCGCCGCAACGGCCTAGTGGAAATTCACACCGGAGACGCCAACGAAGCCATCACCCGGCTGAGCCGCGCCGGCGCCCCGCTGGGCCGCCTGAATATCCGTCCCTACCGGCTGGAGGACCTGTTCCTGGACCTCACCGGAAAGGAGCTGCGATCATGATCCAACGCATCCTCGCCATACTCCATGCGCGCAATCTCGAATTCCTGCGCGACCGGGCCACGCTGGGCTGGAACGTGGCCATGCCGCTGCTGCTGGTAGCCGGGATGGCGGCCATCTTCTCCGGCGGCGACCGCTCGGAATACAAGGTGGCCCTGATTCAAACCGAAACGCAGGTGGA
>RKRP01000138.1 GCA_007571315.1 Gammaproteobacteria bacterium | reverse complement strand
AGGCTGAAAACGGTGCGCAAAGCCTTGCGCGGCATGATCCGATCGTTTCCGGACGCGGCCGTGGTGCTGAATGAAGATGCGGAAGTCGTGGCGAGCAACCGCCACGCAAGGCGTCTTGCGGGAGTGCGCCGGCGCCTGGACCGCGGGCGTCACATTCTGCGCCTGATCCGCAACCCCGGCTTCAGGGACTGGCTGCAAGCCGGAGGCAAGGGGCGGGTGCGCTTCAAGTCGCCCGCGAAAGCCGATTGCTGGCTGGAGGCGCAGCGCGTTCCGTACATGGAAAAGCAGCACCTGCTGCTGGTTCGGGATGCGACCACGCTGGCGCTCGCCGATAAAACCCGGGCCGATTTCGTGGCCAATGCGTCGCATGAACTGCAAACGCCCCTTACTGTGATTTCGGGCTACCTGGAAACGATGGAGGAAGATGCGGAACTTTCCAGCCGCTGGCGGGCGCCGATTCACGAGATGACGGAGCAATGCGAGCGCATGGCGCGGCTGGTGCGCGATCTTCTGGAGTTGTCGCGCCTGGAATCTTCGGAGAAGGCGCCGAAATTCGCGGCGCTGGACATGCAGGGCATCCTGAACGATGCCGCCCAGGTGGCCCGCGCCCGCAACCACAGGGAATTGGACATACGGGTTGAACTCGAAAGCGATCGCCCGCTGTTGGGCGATGAGGCCGACATTCGCTCGGTGGCCGGCAATTTGGCCAACAACGCGGCTTCATTTACGCCTTCAGGCGGCCAGATTGCGCTGCGCTGGGAGACCGGCAGCAACGGCGGCCGCTTGATCGTATCCGATACCGGCATAGGCATCGCGCAGGAGCATCTGCTGCGTCTGACGGAGCGGTTCTACCGGGTGCGCGGGGAAGGGCGCCCGCTGGTGGACGGCACCGGCCTGGGCCTGGCGATCGTCAAGCATGCGCTCAACCGCCATGGAGGAAATCTCACAATCGAAAGCCGGCCGGGAGAAGGCAGCGCATTTACCTGCAACTTCCCTCTCAAGCGCATCGGCAAGAAGGAATAAGCCCGCGCATCCTTCTCCCACTCCCGTTCAGGCTCACGCCTCGTTGGCTAAGGACATCCGCGCACAAAAGCGCGGGCATCGTGTATAGTCGGCGAAATTAACTATGTACTAGTATTTAACAATCAGAAGATATCAATGGAGAAGGTCGATGATTGCTGTAGAAGAACGCTTGCGCACCGCCGAACGCTCAGGGCTGCTTGCAACACTCTTTATAACTGTGCTTCTTGCTGCAATGGGCTTGGCCGGATGCGGAACCAGAACCGGAGGCTATGCCTATACCATTGAGCTTGAACCGGGCAATCCGGTTCATTACAGGATAAAGGGGGGAAGCAAAGGGGGGGAAGATCCCTTTGCGGATGCGTTATTGCATGCCTATGAAAAATGTTATGGAAAGATAGAGCGAACCGGCACGCAACACTTCGCTTTCGAATTTAAGCTGGGCGAAAACGCAAGCGTGCTCCCCACATGGACAGAGGAAGAAGGGTGGCATTACGAAGATTTTGAATGCGTCTTCAAGGAGAAAGAGCCTAAGCGCATGGATGCGAGCACGGGCGCAAGTAGTGTCAAGCGAGTATTGCCGCATTTTGACAACAGGGCAACCAGGCGGCATATCAGCGACCAAGCGGAGGGCCTGCGCGGGCATGTGGGCAGCGAGGGCTGGTTGAAGGCGGCATAAGAGCGTACTCGGCGTTCCGCGTTGCCAACAGGTCAGCGCGATTGTCCGCAGCGTTTCGGAAAGGCGTCCAGACTTATATGCCTGACGGGGCAGCGCGACAGTGGGTGGCGATGGTGTAGAATGCCGCGTCTTTGGCGCCTCTGCCGGGCCTTAAACGGGCCTTCGCAGCGCCCAGTGGATTGAAACTCAACATATATGCGCACTGTTTCCGCAAAACCCGGGCAGGTAAAGCAGGACTGGTTCCTGGTGGATGCATCCGGCCGCGCGCTGGGGCGCATGGCCAGCGAACTGGCTGCGCGCCTGCGCGGCAAGCACAAGCCCGAATACACCCCGCATGTGGATACGGGCGATTTCATCGTGGTCATCAATGCCTCGAAGGTGCGCGTGACCGGCGACAAACTCAACCAGAAGATGTACCACCGCCATACCGGCTATATCGGCAACCTGAAGTCCGTTCCGCTGAAAGAGATGCTCGCGAGCAGGCCCGAGCGCGCGATTCGTTCCGCCGTGCGGGGCATGCTGCCCAAAAACCGCCTGGGCCGCGCCATGCTGAAGAAGCTCAAGGTGTACCCGGGCCCCGAGCACAAGCACGGCGCCCAGCAGCCCGTGCCGCTGGAAATCAAGGCGTGAGCGAGAATGTCTATTACGGCACCGGCCGCCGCAAGACATCCGCGGCGCGGGTGTATATGCGGCCCGGCGCAGGCCAGGTTACCGTCAACAAGCGCCCGCTGGACGAGTTTTTTGGACGCAAGACGGCCCGCATGATCGTGCATCAGCCACTGAAGGTGGCAGGCATGGAAGGCCGCATGGATGTCACCGTTACCGTTCGCGGCGGCGGCACCACCGGCCAGGCCGGCGCGATACGTCACGGGCTTACCCGCGCGCTGCTCGCTTACGACGGCGAGTTGCGGCCGAAACTGCGGGCGGCGGGCTATGTGACTCGGGACGCGCGCAAGGTGGAGCGCAAGAAAGTGGGCCTGCGCAAGGCCCGCCGCGCCACCCAATACTCCAAACGCTGACCACTGCGGGCGGGCGGCCCCGGCCAGGCGCGTGGATTGGGGGATCGTCTAGCGGCAAGACATCGGACTCTGACTCCGAGAACCCAGGTTCGAATCCTGGTCCCCCAGCCACACCGCATCCGCATCTCCGCAGTGTTAGCATGATCGCCCTTACGACCATCGCTGCCTGAAACCATGCCGGATAACGAGCGCTCCATAGGCGACCAGTTCCTCGCCGAACTGGGCCACGCCTTGCGCACCTGCGCCGGTGAATCATCGCAGGCCGCCGACAATCCCGCCGGCGATGCCGAAGACGCCATCCGCGCCGGACAGGAGCGCGAACTGAGCGCCAGCCTGATGCGCGTGAATCACGCTGGCGAAGTATCCGCCCAGGCCCTTTACCGTGGCCAGGCGCTGGTGGCGAAGGATCGCGGATTGCGCCGCAGTCTTCTGGAAGCCGCTGAAGAAGAAGGCCGCCACCTGAAGTGGTGCGAAGACAGGATCAGCGAATTGAATGGCCGCCGCAGCTTTCTTACGCCGCTGTGGTACGCCGGCTCCTTTGGCATCGGCGCGCTCGCCGGCCTGCTTGGCGACCGCGCAAGCCTGGGGTTTCTGGCCGAAACCGAAGCCCAGGTTGAAAGTCATCTGGACCGCCACCTCGACGAGTTGCCCCGTTCCGACCTTCGCAGCCGCAAGATTCTGGAGCGCATGCGCGAGGACGAAATCCGCCACGGCCGCAATGCCGAGGCGGCTGGCGGAGAGCCTCTGCCCCAATCCGCGCGCTCCGCCATGCGGCTGGTATCGAAAGTGATGACCACCACCGCCCGCTACCTTTAGGCTTGCGCATGAAACGCGCCCGCATTGCCCCGTCCATACTGTCCGCGGATTTTGCCCGCTTGGGCGAGGAAGTCGAAGCCGTGCTCGAAGCCGGCGCCGATGTCATCCACTTCGATGTGATGGATCATCACTACGTGCCCAATCTGACCGTTGGGCCGCTGGTTTGCCGGGCCTTGCGCGATTACGGAATCGAGGCGCCCATTGATGCGCACCTCATGGTGAGTCCCGTGGATGACCTGGCGCGGGCCTTCGCCGAAGCCGGCGCCAGCATCGTAAGCTTCCACCCCGAGGCCAGCGGCCACGTGGACCGCACCATCGCCCTGATTCGCGAGCACGGCGCCCGCCCGGGCCTCGCGTTCAACCCCGCCACGCCGCTAGGCTGGCTCGATTACACCCTGCATGCGCTGGACCTGGTGCTTATCATGTCGGTGAACCCGGGATTTGGCGGTCAGCAGTTCATCCCGCAAAGCCTCGAAAAGATCGCCGCCGCCAAGAAGCGAATCGACGCTTGCGGCCGCGATGTGTGGCTGGAGGTGGACGGCGGCGTGAAAGCCGGGAACATCGCCGAAATCGCCGCCGCGGGCGCTGACACTTTCGTAGCCGGCTCAGCCATCTTCGGCGCCCCCAGCTATTCCCAGGCAATCCGCCAAATGCGCCAGGCCCTGACCGAATAGCCCCGCCATTTCACCAGATGAAGCCCTTTGCTGGCCCCCTCTCCGCGGGAGCGTTGAGGGCAGGATGCCCGAATGAGCTGCAGGGACGTATTCATGCGTCTCCCGCGGAGAGGGGGCCAGCAAAGGGCGAAGGAAGCCCGCCTCGCGAGGTTAGCTGCTGCCTGAGGGAACGCGGATGCGCCGCACCAGTTCCCGCACCGGCGCGGGCGGCGGCGGGGTAAGCGCGCTCACGCTCAGGGTAACGGCCAGGTTGATTCCCGCGCCCAGCGCGCCTATGCCCTCGGGCGAAATGCCGAACAGCCAGTTCTCCGCAACGTTGGCGGCGAACGGTTCCACGAACACGCCCTTGAAACAGATGATGTAGCCCACGGTGAAGGTCAGCCCGGACAGCATGCCGGCGATCGCGCCCTGCTTGTTCACGCGCAGCGACAGAATGCCCAGCAATATGGCGGGGAACAGCGACGCCGCAGCCAGTCCGAAGGCCAGGGCCACCACCTCGGCCACGAATCCCGGCGGGTTGAAGCCCAGATAGCCGGCCAGCAGCACGGCTGCGGCGGCGCTGATCCGGCCTGCGCGCAGCTCGGCGCGCTCCGAGATGTTGCGCGCCAGCACGCTCTTTATTAGGTCATGCGACACCGCCGCGGATATCACCAGCAGCAGGCCCGCGGCCGTGGACAGCGCCGCGGCAATCCCTCCGGCCGCCACCAGGGCGATCACCCAGTTGGGCAGCTGCGCGATTTCCGGGTTGGCAAGCACAATGATGTCCCGGTCCACCGTCAGCTCGTTGCCGCGCCAGCCGTAGGCGCGGGCGCGTTCCGCGAACTCCGGGTTGGCGTCGTTGTAGTACTGAATGCGCCCGTCGCCGTTCTTGTCCTCGAAGCGCAGCAGCCCGGTTTCTTCCCAGGTGCGGAACCAGCCGGGCCGGTCCTCATAGCGCAGATTGGCGGTTTCCTCGAACACCGGGCCGGTCTGCATGGTTGT
>RKRP01000129.1 GCA_007571315.1 Gammaproteobacteria bacterium | reverse complement strand
GGAGCGCAAGGCCCATGGATGCGCCCGCGGCCGCCAGCGCGCATATCTTCATTAACGCGTTCAATAATCGTCTGGACTCGATGGGCCTGCTCATCACAGAATATGCCCCGGGCTGCGCACGGTCTGCCTTTTCAATTATAGGCAGGGTGCACAGGTTCGCTTCGCGGCTTGGGGCCGGCTGCCGGCCAGGAAACCATGCAGGGATTGCTGCGCAAAAAGGCTGTGGTAGGACTTGACCTGGGCGCGGGCGCCGTCAAGGCGGTCGAGTGGTCACGCGGTTCGGTGCGCGCCTCGGCATTTGCGCCTTTAACGGAAGAGGGCGGCAATGGCGGCGGTGCCACCGCGGTCGCGCTTCGCAAAATTCTACGCAATGAGGCGCCCGGGGCAGGCCGGGCCGTGTTGGGTTTAAGCGCCGACCAGGTCCTGATGCGCACGTTCCGCCTGCCCGAAGACCTGCCGCCGGCGGAAATTGAGGAACAGGCGCGGCTTCAGGCGGCGCAGGCGGCGCCCTATCCCTTAGCGGAGGCCTTCTACGACTACCGTCCCGAAGGCGCAACCGGCCGTCAGGTGAATTACCGCATGGGGATTGCCCGCTCGGCGGTGGTTAAGGCGCACTGCCGAAGGGTGGAGGAAGCGGGCCTGAAGGTGGCGGCAGTGGATCTTACGTCCTTCGCCGTGCAACGCGCGCTGGCCGCTCACACGGCAAGCGAGAGCGCCTGGGCCATTATCGACGGCGGCTACGCAGCCACCCGCTTGTCGGTATGCCGCGCAGGCCGGCTCGCGTTTCAGCACAGTCAGCCCTTCGGCTGCCGGGAGCTTGCCGAGCGCGCGCGGACGGCATTGGGGCTAACGGCGAATGAAACACGCAAAGCCATTGAAGACTGGCGCTCGCCCGGAGGAACGCTGGGCGCGCTCGGAGGCGCCTTCCTTGAAGATATTGCCCGCCACGCTGCACGGGCCCTTCAGCTCTATCTCGCCTCCGGGCGCGAGGCGGCTGTTCCGGAAAGAGTATTCCTCTGGGGCGGGGCGGCGATGATGCACGGCGCTTGCAACACTATGGCAAAAGCATTGGGAATCCCGGTGGAAGTGGCCGGTCTCACGCAACGGCTGAGGGGAATTTCGGAACCGCCCGAGCATTCGCCTGCGCTTCTTGGCGCGTATGCGCTGGCTCTCAACGATCATGCCTGAAGTCCCCAGCCTGCCGCCGGAAGCAACAGGCGGCCTGCGCTCTTTCAACCTTCTGCCCTGGCGAGCGCAACAACATCGGGCGCGCCAGCATCAGGCCCTGGCCCTGCTTGCATGCGGCGTGGTTGCAGCACTCGCGCTGCTGGCCGGAATCGAACTGCCGCTGCGCCACCAGCTGCGCGCCGAAAACCAGCGGCTGGAGCCGCTTCGGACATCGATTTCCCTTGCGCGGCGCGGCGCGGCCAACCGGGACGAGCTGGAGACTAAACGAACGCAGGCATCCGCGCTGCTGGCCGAAGTCAATCGAATCCGCCAGGCCAACTTAATGGCTCTGGACTGGCTCACAGCCCTGCCTGCGGAAGTTCCCGCCGGCGTGCGCCTTACCGGCCTGAATCTGGACAAGAGCGGTTGGCAGTTGCGCGGCCTGGCTCAGGAACTGAGCCAGCCCGCGGCGCTGCTTGAGCGGGTTCGCCAAATGCCCATGGTGGCCGATGTTCGCATGGACCAGTTGCAGAGCAACCCGGACGCATTGCGCCAGTTTCAACTCGCGGGAAGGCTTGTTAACCAATGAAGCTGCTGGATGAACTGCGGAACCTGGATGTGGGAAACCCGGGACTGTGGAGCGCGCGGGTCAGCGTGGCGCTGGCTTGCTCCCTGTTTGCGCTCATGGTGGTCCTTGGACTCAGGGTCCGGGTGTTCGGACAGTTGACGCCGCGCCTGGATGCCGCTAAGGCGGAAGCGGCATCGCTGCAGCAGCAACTGGCCGCAGCGCGCAACGAGGCCGGGGCCACGCGGGCAATCGGCAGGGAAGCGGAACAAGCCGAAGAGCGGCTAAAAGCCGCCGCCGTGTGGATTCCGCCGCAGGCGCAGGAACTGGACCTGCCCGCAGCGCTGGCCGCCGGGCGTGAACGCGCCCCGTTGCAAGCCGTGAGGTCCTGGGAGCCTCCAGCGGACCCGGCGCGGCGCCTGCGGCCGGCAGGCGCGGAACTCGACCTGAGCGGCAGCTACGCGGAGTTGGCCGCCTTTCTGGACCGTGCCCTGGACTCCATGCAACTGCGCGAACTGATCGAGTTGAGCATTGAATCCACCGGTCCGGACGAACCCGACCGCTTGCGCGCAACCGTCTGGCTGGCGGCCTATTTTGGCGGAGTTGGCGCCGAGCGGTTGTTGCGCGCGATGCCGAAGAATTGGAAATCCTTGCATGCCGAGGATTACGCGCGAAGGCTGGCGGGGCGCCCGTCGCCATTCGCCAGCCCGCTCGCCTT
Organism: Gammaproteobacteria bacterium; assembly: GCA_007571315.1. Taxonomy (GTDB): domain Bacteria; phylum Pseudomonadota; class Gammaproteobacteria; order Steroidobacterales; family Foliamicaceae; genus Foliamicus. The sequence continues at coordinate 15,479 of RKRP01000129.1, read as the reverse complement.
GACCGGAGACCACATGGAAACGCAAATGGAAGCGCCGCCGGCAGCTTTCCCGGCGCGCGGGGTTGTGCGCGTGGGAAGCCAACGCTACAACATTGTGCAGGACGCGGAGGGGAAGCTCCGCTTACGCGCCGAGAAACGATGATTCGGCAGATGCGATGCGCGGGATTGGCGGCGGCGTTGCTGCTGGGCGCGGGATCTTCGCTTGCGGACGGCGGCGAAACGGTGTCGCTGAGCTTTCAGGACTTGCCGGTGCGCGCAGCCCTGCAACTGCTGGCGGAGGCATCCGGGATGCAATTGCTGGTGTCGGAAAGCGTTTCTGGCAGCATGACCCTGGAGCTCGAAGAGATGAAGCGCGCGGACGCGCTGGCGCTGGTTCTGGAGAGCCGCGGCCTGGAGGCGCGGCGGCGCCATGGCGCCTGGGTGGTTGCCACCGCCGCCGAGTTCCGGGCCCGCGACGCGGCGCGCGCGGAGGCGGAACGCGCGCAGGAGATGCTCGCTCCCTTGAGCTGGCGCAACTTCCCGGTCCATTATGCCGAGGCCTCCCCGCTGGCGGCGCTGATCGCCGAAGGTCGGGACGGGCTGCTCTCCGAACGCGGTTTCGTTCAGGTGGATGAGCGCAGCAACACGATTGTCGCGCGCGACACCGAACCGCGCCTGAAAGGAATCGAGGACTTCCTGGCCAATTTGGACACCCCGGCCCGGCAGGTGTTGATCGAGTCGCGGGTGGTGGTGGCCAACCGAAGCTACAGCCGCAACCTGGGCCTGCGCTGGGGAGTCACCGCCGCAGCGCGGCGAGGCGGCGGCAAGGCCATGATCGCATCGGGCAGCAGCGCGGCCACGGACCGTATTGCCAGGGAACTGGAAGCCAGCGCTGGAGAGCGGGCCGCCGGGGCGTTGACCAGCGTGGAACCGTCCGACCGCTATAACGTAAGACTGCCCGCGGCGGGCGCCGCCGGGCAATTCTCGCTTGCGCTGCTGCATCCCGACTACCTGCTGGACCTGGAGCTCGCCGCCATGCAGGCGGAAGGCCAGGGACAACTGATCTCGGCGCCCCGGGTTCTCGCTTCCGATCAGCGAGAGGCCAGCATTCAGCAGGGCGTGGAGATTCCATACCAGGAAGCCGCTTCCAGCGGCGCCACTACCACGCATTTCAAACAGGCGGCCCTGGGCCTTACGGTCACTCCCCGGATCACTCCCAGCGGCGAGGTCATTCTTCGCCTCATGGTCACCAAGGACAGTGTGGGCAAAATCGTGGCCACGGAGCGGGGAGGCGCCGTTCCCTCCATCGACACGCGAAGGATCGAAACTGAAGTTCTTGTGCAGGATGGGCAAACGCTGGTGCTGGGCGGCATTCGCGAGACGGACAGCGCCGATACGCAATTGAGCGTGCCGTTTCTTGGATCGATTCCCGGAGTCGGCCGCCTGTTCCGCTCCGGCATCAAATCGTCCAACCAAACCGAACTGCTGATCTTCGTAACGCCCAAGATCATGGCGGCAACCAAATAGTTTGTGGGTACTATGATGGGCCAGCCATGCAAGCCGCCCGCAATATTTTCCTGATCGGGCCCATGGGGTCCGGAAAGTCCGCGGTGGGCGCCTGGCTGGGCAAGCAGCTCACGTTGACGTTTGTGGATAGCGACAGCTACATCGAGCAAAAAACCGGTGTGGACATCGCCAGGATTTTCGGCATTGAGGGCGAAGAGGGTTTTCGCGCGCGGGAAGAACAGGCCATTCAGCATCTGTGCGGCGGCCAGGGGCTGGTGCTGGCCACGGGCGGCGGAGCCGTGCTGCGCGCCGGCAACCGGCGGGCGCTGCGCAACAACGGCACGGTGTTCTACCTGCAATGCAGCCTGGATGAGCAGGTGAAACGCACCCGGCGCGCCCGCAACCGCCCGCTTCTTGAGCAAGGCTCAAGGCGGGAAGTGCTGAAGGCCCTCATGCTTAAGCGCGAGCCTTTGTACATGGAAGTAGCGGATCATGTTGTCGATACCACCGGGCTTGAAGTGCGGCAGGTTGGGCGGAATATCATCCGCCGGGTTGGCCCGCATATTGCGCCGGGCCGCTCGTTGCCTTCCTGACTTTCCCGCTGAATCCAATGCTGATGCTCGACTTTGCCGCTGTTCGCTTTGCGCGAAACGCGCCGGCCGAGTTCCCGCTGGTCTTCTGCCCGGCGCGGCGTTGTCGGCCACGGCCTGCCCAGATGCCATCAACATGACGAATATCGAAACAATCGAAGTGGCGGCAGCGGCGGGCGCGTACCCGGTGCTGGTAGGCGAGGGCCTGCTCAACCGCCCCGGGGGGCTGAAGGAATGGCTGCGAGGAGGCGGCGTTTTGGCAGTCACCAGCCGCACGGTGGCCGAAATTTATCTGGACCGCCTTCCGGCGCTGCTGGGAGCAGACGAATGCGAGTCGGTAATCCTGCCGGATGGCGAAGAGGCCAAGAGCATAGGGCACTGGCAGCGAATTCTGCGCCGCATGGCGGAACTGGAATTGGGCCGCGACTGCGCGCTGCTGGCCCTGGGCGGCGGCTGCGTGGGCGATGTGGCCGGTTTTGCGGCAGCCTGCTATCACCGGGGCGTGGATTATCTCCAGCTTCCGACCACGCTGCTGGCGCAGGTGGATTCGTCCGTGGGCGGCAAAACCGCCATCAACACGGATTGGGGCAAGAACCTGCTCGGCGCATTCCACCAGCCTCGCGCCGTGCTTTGCGACACCGCTGCGCTCAGCACCCTGCCGCAGCGCGAGTTTGCGGCGGGATTGGCGGAAGTAGTGAAATACGGCATGGTGGCGGACAGCAGCTTCTTCGGCTGGCTGGAAAACAACAATCGCCGGCTGCTGGCGCGCGATGCGGCCTGTCTGCGCCACGCCGTGAAGCGCTCGGTGGAGATCAAGGCCCGGATTGTGGGCGAAGACGAGCATGATAGAAGCGGGCGGCGCGCCGTGCTCAATTTTGGCCACAGCTTCGCTCATGCGATCGAGCATTCCGCTGGCTATGGGGAGTGGCTGCACGGCGAAGCGGTAGCGGCCGGGATGTGCATGGCGGCGAGGCTGGCGGTTGGCGAAGGCGGCCTGCGCGAGACCGACCGGAAGCGGCTTGAGGCATTGCTGTCCGCTTTTGGCCTGCCCCTTTGCGCGCAGGGCCTCGGCGCCGATACCCTCAAGCGGGCCATGCTGACAGACAAGAAAAACCTTAAAGGAGCCATTCGGCTGGTCCTGCCCGACGGCCTGGGCCGGGCGAGGCTAACCAGCGATTTCTCCCATGAGTCGCTCGACGCGGTGCTGGCAGGGCAACAGCCTTGACCGGTTCCGGCGGGCTAGCCCGGCGCGCGGGCCAACTGGCGCGGTGGGCGGTATCCGATCATCACACCCGCGGCCGCGTTCACCCGGAAAGCGAGCACCCGTACAGAGGGCCGTTCCAGAGGGACCGCGACCGCCTGATTCACTGCCGCGCTTTCCGGCGGCTGATGCACAAGACCCAGGTTTTCGTTGCCGGCGAGGGCGACCATTTCCGAACCCGGCTGACGCACACCATGGAAGTGGCCCAGATCGCCCGCACCGTTGCAGCCTGTCTTGATCTAAACGAGCATTTGACCGAAGCGATATGCCTGGGGCACGACCTCGGGCATCCGCCCTTCGGCCACGCCGGACAAACGGCGCTCAATCGCTGCATGGCGGCCCATGGCGGCTTTGAGCACAACCTTCAGGCATTGCGCATCGTTGACAGGCTGGAGCGCCGATACCCTGCATTCGAGGGCCTGAACCTTTGCTGGGAAACGCGCGAAGGACTGCTGAAACACTGCTCGCGCCGCGAGGCAAAAGCGCTGGGCGATTTGGGAGAGCGCTTTCTGCGCCGCCGCCAACCCAGCCTGGAAGCGCAACTGGCGAATGTGGCCGACGAGATCGCCTACAACCACCATGATCTCGACGACGGCATTCGCAGCGGCCTTCTCAGTCACGATGAAATGATTGAGGCGCGGCTGTACCGGGATGCCTATGAGAGAGCGCGGCGGCGCTACCCGGGCAGCCGCAGGAGCGTTCTGGTAGCCGAAGCCATTCGAGGAATGATCGACCGCGTAGTGTCCGACCTGATCGAAACCACCCGCGCAGCCCTTGAGGCAGCGGCGCCAGAAAACGCCGGCGCGGTGCGGGCGCTGGGCCGGCCCCTGGTGCGACTCAGCCCGGAAATGCAGGAACTGCACGAGGAACTGGCCCGCTTTCTGAGCGCCCGGCTATATCATCACCCGCGCATGAAACAGGAATTCGCCAAAGCGGGGGCCGTAATCGAAACGCTGTTTTCCTTCTACTTCAATCATCCCGGCCAACTGCCGCCAGGGCATGCCCCCAAAGAAGGCGGCGGAGAGCAAGCCGCGGCGCGGGCTGTGGCCGACTACATTGCCGGAATGACGGACCGGTTCGCGCGGCAGCGTTTCGAGGAGGCGCCCGCATGAGCCGCGACCGGCTGATCGTGGCGCTGGACGTGCCCACGCCCTCGGACGCGCTGGCGCTGGTGGACAAGCTGGGCGACGCGGCCGGTTTCTACAAGATCGGCATGCAACTCCTTTCGGCGGGAGGCTACATGGATTTGGCGGAGGAACTGGCCGGACGCGGACACAAGGTGTTCGCCGACCTGAAGTTCTTCGATGTGCCGGCAACCGTGGCGGCGGCGGTGCGGGGACTGCGCGGCCGCGGCATCGAGTTCCTGACCGTTCACGGCAATCAGGCCATCATGGAGGCCGCGGCGGGCCACAAGGGCGCGCATATGAAGATACTGGCCGTAACCGCCCTCACCAGCCTGGACCGAGGTGATCTGGACGATCTCGGTTTCGAGTGCGACATCGGCCAATTGGTGCTGTCGCGGGCCCGGCGCGCGCTGGAAGCGGGCTGCGACGGCGTAATCGCTTCCGGCCACGAACTGCCCGCCTTGCGGAAAGCGCTGGGCCGACAGCTGCTGGTGGTTACGCCGGGCATCCGTCCCGTCGATAACGACGAGACGCACGATCAAAAGCGGGTAATGACACCGGCCGCGGCAATTGCCGGCGGCGCCGATCACATCGTGGTGGGACGGCCCATCAATGCCGCCCCCGACCCGAGGGTGGCTGCATTGGCGATACAGCGCGAAATCAGCCGGAGCCTGGCGATGCGCCCGCGGCGCTCTGCTCCAGACTGAGCAGCTTGGCGTTCAGGGCGGGCCACAAGGCATCCAGCATCATTTCCTGCGCTTCCGCCGCAGGATGGATGCCGTCCTGCTGCATCAAACCATCGGCGCTGGCGAGTTCCTCCAGGTTGAAGCGCAGCAACAGCACGCCCTCGGCCTCGGCGAGTTCGCCAAACAGCCGCTCGAATCCGCCGGCGTAGTAACTGCCGTAATTGGGCGGAATCCGCATGGCGACCAGCGCCGCTTGCCCTCCTGCCGCGCGCACCTCTCGAATCAGCGCCCGAAGATTGGACCGAATCACCTCCAGGGGCTTGCCCTGAAGACCGTCATTGCCGCCCAGTTCAATAATTACGCACCGCGGCCGGTAAAGGCTCAGCAGCTGCGGCAGGCGCTTTAAGCCCTGCCCGGTGGTGTCGCCTGAAATGCTGGCGTTGACCACCCGCCAGGCCCGCCGCGATTCTTCCAGGCGGCGCTCAAGTAAACTTACCCAGCCCCGGCTTAGGGGCATTCCGTAGGCGGCGCTCAGGCTGTCGCCTAGCACCAGCAGCACCGGCGCATCCTTTGCGGCTGCGCCCGCGAATACAAGGCATAAGGCGGCCGCCGCAAGGCAGGAAATGACTGAAGTCCTAAGCGCTGAGAATCTTGGCATGACCGTGTCGAGCCCTGAAGGGGAGCTTGAAATCCTCAAGGATATTAACCTGCGGCTGAACAGCGGCGAATCCTGCGCGCTGATGGGCCCCTCGGGGGCGGGCAAGACTACCCTGCTGGCCCTGCTGGCCGGTCTGGACCAGCCCACCGGGGGGCGGGTGGTGCTGTGCGGGCAGGATTTGTCCCGTCTGGACGAAGATGGGCGGGCGCGCCTGCGAGGCCGGCGCTTAGGGTTTGTTTTCCAGTCTTTCCACTTGGTGGAGTCATTGACCGCCATAGAGAACGTGATGCTGCCGCTGGAGCTGAACGGCGCGCGCGGCGCCCGCAAGGCCGCCGACGCCGCGCTTCAGCGCGTGGGCCTTTCACAAAGACGTCGGCACTATCCGCGCCACCTTTCCGGCGGCGAGCGTCAGCGGGTGGCGATCGCCCGGGCCTTCGTTACTCGCCCCCAGGTGCTCATGGCCGACGAACCCACCGGCAACCTGGATGCCGACACGGGCCGGCGGGTGGGAGACATCCTGTTCGACATGAACGAACAGGCCGGAGCCACGCTGTTGCTCGCCACCCACGACAAGGGCCTGGCGAAACGCTGCGACCGCATCCGCCGATTGGAAGCCGGACGTTTCTAAGAGGTTTCTCCGGCCAGGAACAACCAGGTATCAAGCACTGAATCCGGGTTCAGCGACAGGCTGTCGATGCCCTGCTCCACCAGCCAGCGCGCAAAATCGGGGTGATCCGAGGGGCCCTGCCCGCAAATTCCCACGTACTTGCCGCGCGCCTTGCAGGCGCGTATCGCCATTTCCAGCAGCTTCTTGACCGCCGGGTCGCGCTCGTCGAATAACGGCGCGATCCGGTCCGAGTCCCTGTCCAGCCCCAGGGTGAGCTGGGTCAGATCGTTGGATCCGATCGACATGCCGTCGAAATGCTCAAGGTACTGCTCGGCCAGCAGCGCGTTGCTGGGCAGTTCGCACATGATGATGAGTTTCAATCCATCCTCGCCGCGCGCCAAACCGTTTTCCGCCAGCAGTTTCACCACTTGGCGCGCCTGCTCTGGAGTGCGCACGAACGGCGCCATGACTTGCACGTTGTCCAGGCCCATTTCGCCGCGCACCCGCAGCAGCGCCTTGCACTCCAATTCGAAGCAGGGCCGGAACCGCTCATCAGCGTAGCGGGCGGCTCCCCGGAATCCCAGCATGGGATTTTCCTCCACCGGCTCATAGCGGTTGCCGCCAATGAGGTTTGCATACTCGTTGGACTTGAAGTCCGACAGGCGCACGATAACCGGCTTGGGCGCAAAGGCCGCGGCGATGCAGGCAATGCCTTCGGCGAGCTTCTCCACGTAGAATGAAACCGGATCAGCATACCCGGCCATCTGTTCTACGATCATCTCCCTTACATCCGGGTCCTGGCGGTCGAATTCGAGCACCGCGCTGGGGTGCACTCCAATCATCCGGTTAATGATGAACTCCAGGCGCGCCAGCCCCACCCCATGGTTGGGAATGGCGGCGAAATCGAAGGCGCGATCCGGGTTGCCCACGTTCATGGCTAGCTTGACGGAAATTTCGGGCAGCCTCTCCAGGCGGACCGCGGTTTCCTCGTAGCGCAATCTGCCTTCGTAAACGAAGCCCTCATCGCCTTCGGCGCAAGATACGGTAACCTCCGCCCCAGCCGGAACATCCTCCGTGGCGCGCCCGCAGCCGACCACCGCGGGAATGCCTAATTCGCGCGCGATAATCGCCGCGTGGCAGGTGCGCCCGCCGCGGTTGGTAACAATCGCGGCCGCCTTTTTCATAACGGGCTCCCAGTCCGGGTCCGTCATGTCCGCCACCAGCACGTCTCCCGGCTGAATGAGGCTCATTTCCTCGGCGCGCGACACCACTTTAGCGACCCCTGCGCCGACTCGCTGGCCGATGCTTCTTCCGCGGCTCAGGACACGCGAATGCTCCTTGAGCGAAAACCGGACCATGGTCTGGCCCGTGCGGCTTTTCACCGTTTCGGGCCGCGCCTGAAGTATGTACAGCAGGCCATCTCTGCCGTCCTTGCCCCATTCGATGTCCATAGGCCGGCCATAGTGCTTCTCGATGGCCACCGCTTGCCGGGCCAGTTCCTCCGCCTCCGCGTTCGTGAGCGAAAACCGCTCCCGCTGTTCCGCCGGAACTTCGACGGTAGCCACGCGCGCGCCGGAATTCTCCGCGTACGCCATCTTCACGCTTTTCGATCCCAGATTGCGCCGGATTACAGCTCTTAGGCCCCTGGCGAGGCTGGGTTTATAAACGTAGAACTCGTCGGGATTGACCGCGCCCTGAACCACTGATTCGCCCAAGCCGTAACTTGAGGAAATCAGCACCAGATCGCGGAAGCCGGATTCGGTATCGAGGGTGAACAGCACCCCGGAACTGGCCAGATCGCTGCGCACCATGCGCTGAACGGCCACCGAGAGGGCCACTTCGCGATGGTCGAACCCCTGATGAACGCGGTAGGCGATTGCCCGGTCGTTGAATAGCGAAGCGTAGATGAGGCGCACGGCTTCAAGCACATTGGCCAGCCCCCGCACGTTGAGCAGCGTATCCTGCTGACCGGCGAACGAGGCCTCCGGCAAATCTTCGGCGGTGGCCGACGAGCGCACCGCAACGCTGATGTCCTGGCCGGCATCCAGTTGTTCCCAGGCGGTGGCGACCGCCTCCTCAAGATCCGCCGGCAGCGGCGCCGACGCAATCATTTCGCGCACCCTGGAGCCTGTGCGTCTCAGGGATTCGATGTTGTCCGCATCGAGCCCGCGCAGAAGATCGTGAACGGCATCGCCCAGCCCGCCGCAAGAGAGGAAATAGCGGTAAGCGTCAACCGTTACCGCGAAACCGTCCGGAACCCGTATGCCAAGCTCATCAAGATGCGCAATCAACTCGCCCAGAGAGGCATTCTTGCCCCCCACCCGAAAGAGGTCGTCTTTGCCCAGGCTGGACAAACCTACAACGTACTCAAGCAAGCTATCCTCCTGCGGGCTATACTCCCAAGTGCCGGGATTCAGGCGCGTAGTATGGCAGAGAGAACCGTTTTCTTCGTGTCGGACCGCACCGGCGTAACCGCTGAAACTCTCGGCCACAGCCTGCTCACCCAGTTTGACGCGATTCGATTCAAAGCGGTAACCGTTCCGTTTGTGGACAGCGTCGGGAAAGCCGCGCGGGTGGCCCGCCAAATCGATGGCGAGGCGGACCGGACCGGCTGCCGTCCCATTGTGTTCACCAGCTTTGTGCACAACGCAATCCGCGCCCCGCTGCTGCGTTCCAGGGGCTTGGTGCTCGACTACTTCGCCGAGTTTCTGGGCGCTCTGGAGGAAGAACTTGGCGTGCGCTCCTCGCACACGCTGGGCAAGACTCACGGGATGCTGGACACCCGCAGCTACAACTCGCGCATTGATGCCACTCACTTCGCCATGGACTCGGACGACGGCCACGGCGTTATCCACTATGACCAGGCCGATCTCATTCTCACCGGCGTGTCGCGGTCCGGAAAAACGCCCACCTGCCTGTATCTGGCGCTGCAATACGGCGTTTTTGCCGCCAATTACCCGCTTACGGAGGATGACATGGAATCAGACCGCTTGCCGGCAGCGCTCAACGACCACAGGCAAAAGCTCTACGGCCTGACCATCGCGCCCGGGCGGCTCGCCCAGCTACGCCGCGAACGGCGGCCCGGTGGAAACTATGCTTCCGCCGGGCAGGTGCGATTCGAATTGCGCAGCGCCGAGCATATCTACCGCAAGTACGGCATCCGCTATATCGACACCACCCAGCGCTCCATTGAGGAAATTTCCAGCACCATCCTCAGCGAAACCGGAATCAAACGCCGCGCCAATCCCTAACCCGCCCATTCTCGCCGCCCGCTCTTCCGCCCCCTACGCCTTCCGGGAGTCGCATGAATCCGTCCATAGAGCTTGGTTCCGGCATCCGTATGCGCCAATCTATTGGTGCGCGCTACGCCCGGGGCCGGTTTGAGGGCGGACGCGCTGTCAAACGTCCAGAGCGAGGGACGATGGCGCCAACAAAATAAGCGAAGGACCATGCCTTTAATACAGGCAGCGCAACATGTTGGGATGCAGGGCGGCGCAGTGCGTATAATCGGGCCAATTTCCTGGCGGAGGCTCCATGAAAATTCCGGGATTCGCCTGTAAGTCCCTGCCCCTGGCGGTGGCGCTGGTGCTCGCCAATTCCGCGGCGGCGCAATTCGAGCCGGACCCTCTGGGGCTGACGCGGGAGTTGCCAGCCGTCTATCCTCAAAGCTGGATCATCGCCCAGGACGCATCGTTTTTCCATCCCAACGATGGCAAATTCATCGTCCTCGACGCGGCCGACGACAGCCAGCACGGACGCTACAAGGGCATGTTCAACGGCTCCTTCGTGGCGCAGTTGGCCATCGCGGAGTCAAGGCCCGAAATGTACGTGGTGGAAACCTTCCATTCACGCGGCCATCGCGGCGAGCGAACCGACGTGCTCACTTTCTACGACAAGCGCTCCCTGGCCCCGGTAGGCGAAGTGGTGCTTCCGCCCAAACGCGCCCTTACGCTGCCAATCAAGTTTTCCTTGCAGCTGGTCGATGAAGAACGCCTGGGGCTGGTTTTCAACCTCACGCCGGCAACGTCGGTGTCGGTTGTGGAGCTTGAGCGCCGGGAGTTCCTCGGAGAAGTGCCCATACCTGGCTGCGCCATGATCTTCCCAACCGGACAGCGAGGCTTCAGTTCCCTTTGCGCGGACGGCGCCATGCTCACCGTTCATCTTGACGCCCAGGGCGCTGTCCTATCGACCGAGCGTTCCGAAACTTTCTTCGACGCGCAGGCCGATGCCGTGTTCGAGAAGCCCGCAATGCACGGCCGGATGGCGCATTTCCCCACCTTTCTCGGCAACCTGATCAGCGTGGACCTGTCCGGCGACAGCCCGGTCATCGCATCTCCGTGGGCACTGGCCAACGGCGTGGAAGGAGGCTGGAGGCCGGGCGGCGTGCAGCCGGCGGAAGCGGACAGCGCCGGGCAGGTTTATATGCTCATGCACCCGGGAGGCGCGGAAGGCACGCACAAGGACCCGGGCAGCGAGGTATGGGTATTCGATCCCGAGGCCAGGCAGCTAAGCGCGCGCATTGCGTTGCGCCTGCCTGCTATCTCCATCGAACTCACCCGTGGCGAATCCCCCTTGCTGGTAGCCACCAACATCAACCTGAACCTGGACGTTTACGATGCCGGAAGCGGCAATCATTTGCGCACGCTTGCCGATTTCGGCCAGGAAACGCCGCTGGTGCTGCACGGCGCCCGGTAACCGCCGCGAGTGCAGAGGGAATAAGGAGAATAGCGCATGAACTGGGTTGACAGGCTTTTTGAACAAGGCGTTCGCGGCGTTGCCAAGCGAACCTCGCGGCGGGGAGCGCTGGAGAAGATCGGCATGATGCTGGCGGGCGCGGCGGCAACCTTTCCGCTGCTGCCGGTGGCCAGGTCCGAGGAGCAGGAAAGCGACGCGGCAGCCTCAAACGAGGGCGAAGAATCGGGGCTCAAGGAAACTGGCGATCCCCTGAGCTGCGACTACTGGCGCTACTGCGCCATCGACGGTTTCCTGTGCGGGTGCTGCGGGGGCAGTCATAACGCCTGCCCTCCCGGCTCGCAAATGTCGCGCGTCACCTGGATAGGAACCTGCGAGAACCCCGCCGACGGCAAGAGCTACATCATTTCCTACAACGATTGCTGCGGCAAGAGTTCCTGCGGAAACTGCCTGTGCCAGCGCAACGAGCGGGACCGGCCCGTCTATCGGACTTTTTCGGCCAACGACATCAACTGGTGTCTGGACACGGACAGCGCCATCTATCACTGCACCACGGCGCGCGTAATCGGTATTGCGCTGGACTCGTGAGAGGGCTTCCGGCAGCAATCCTGTTGTTGTGCGCCGGAGTTTCCCTGCATGCCGGCGCCGATGAGCAGAGGGCGCGCGTCAATTACATGCTCAACTGCCAGGGCTGCCACCTGCCCGATGGCGACGGCACAGCGGACCGGATCCCCAGGCTCAAGAACTTCGTTGGGTACTTTCTTCACAGCGAGGACGGCCGCGCCTTCCTGATCAACGTGAGCGGAGTGGCCAGCTCGCCGCTGCCCGACAGCGAACTGGCGGAACTGGTCAACTGGACGCTGTTGAACTTCAGCAAGCCGCAGCTGCCGGTCCCGTTTCAGCCCTACACAGCCGAGGAAGTGGCGGAACTCCGCAAGAACCCAGAACTGGACCCGGAGTCCCGGCGCAAACGCATCCTGGCGGAACTCCAAAAAACCGCGCCCCAATTGGCCATCCCCCCGGTCGCCGAGTAAGAAACGCCCGGAAACCGACCGCGGCGGCATATTGGCGGCGGCGCCCCGCCTGCCGCTACAAGCGCCTGAAAGTGATCTGCTTATCGAGCTTCAGGTCAGCAATCGCGTTTTTGATGTCGGACTCAAGCGAGTCCGCCGCGGAGGCATTGAATTCAGCGCTGAGCTCCACTATTGCGGTAAGGCCCGCGCCTGTTCGAAGTTTCGGAATCAATTTGGTGCCGAAGCGGTTCCACAGTTCCGCAGGCACCGTTCCGCTTACAAGCAGCGTGACGGGCGCGGCGCTGGGACGGAGCTGCCGCTCGCCTTGATGGTCGCCGACTGAGCCGGCCGCAGGAGAAGGAAGCGGCTCCGCCACCCTGTCGGGAGTCGGCGCCACAGGCGGAGTTTGGGGAGGAGGCGCCCGCAGCGCTTCGCATCGGGCCCTGGTGAGCAGGAACACGTCCGGCTCAAAAGCGACCTCTTCAGTCCCCACAGATTCCTTAAACCACACGCGCTCGTAGCGCCCATCCGTGGTGCCGCCGGAAGCGAGGCCAAAAGAGCCGCTCTCCACAAACGCCACGATTTTCTGGCGCAGCGCGGCATCAGGATCGACCAGCCGGGTCAAGGAGCCGTTGAGAAAACTCTGGCGCAGGCTTTTCAGCGGCCAGGCGCCGGTTTCCTTGAACGCCGGTGGCCAATGCCGATCAAGATAACCCGCGCCGACAGTTTCGCTAAGCAGGGCTTCGGTCTTGAGCGCGGTTAGCACCCGCCCGCAGAGCGTCTCATTCGAGCTGCTGTGCCCCGCCCCAAGATCAATCATCCTCAGTCCGGACCCGGCCTTCGAGTCGGCCAGCGCCACAAAGCGATAGCAGGCCCACACCTCATCCCTGGCGGCGGTCTCGGCATCCTTGACACTGGACCGCAGTTCCTGCCGGCTGGCCTGGTCAAACTCGGTTCCGAGCAGGCCCTCCGCCACCTCCCGTTGCACTCGCTTCCAGGCGAGCCAGAGTTCCACGCGGTCGCGCAGTTCACGGCCAGGCTTGCGGGCGCACCAAACGATGGATGCAGGGTAAAGCCGCGACGAGGCGCCCCGCTTAAGGGTCCATTGCGCCACGGACCTGGCAATCTCGCCGTCCGCTTGCCACTCCACCTCCGGGTCGATCACAACCAGCGACAGGCGAGGAGCGTCCGGAATGGCCGCGCCATCCTCGGGGAAGTGGATGATCGGCAGGCTGGCGCGGCGCGCGAACTCCTGCTCAACGAGTTTGCGGACGGCGGGCCGGATTTCGGTTGCTTCGTCGAGCGCGGCGCGGCGGTCGCTCACCACCTTCTTCAAAGTGGCCTGATGATGGATGCGGAAGCCGTCGGTGCCGATCTTGCGGATGAAGAAGCCGGAGGTTTCCAGCGCTGCGGCGGCGTTGTCGATGGTGGTGGTGTCAACCTCTGGCTCGCCGAGGGCGAAGCGCAGTTCGGGCAAATGAGCCACCTTGTCCACCTGGCCGCCGGAGGATTCGAAGAGGATGGCCGCGCCCACGCGGCGGTGGATGTCGCGCAGCGGCCCCGCGGCATCCGCGTCCAACGCCCTTGCATGCGCCGCGCCGCCCGCCAAATCGGCCTCTATAGCCACATCAAGCCTCTGTTCTCCCAGTTGCCCAAGCACCACGGCGCGGAACTCCGGCACGTGCAGCGGCGCGGAGCCCAGCGTAATCAGCGGTTCTGTCCGCGCCTGCTGGAACTGCTGGCGCGCCGCCCACGATACCCACTGCGCCAGCATCGCCAGCGTGCCGCGGGTTTGCTGAAACTGCGCAAGCGCGCTCCATTTGCGCCGGAACACCGACAGCGTAGAAGGATGGAAGGGGTAGCAGGCCTCGAACCGGCCCCGCAGGAACTCCCGCGCCTTCGCCTCCGTCCTGGCGCTGTCCACCGCCATCCATTCGGGAGGAAGCCGGGCGGCGCGCTCGAAGCACCAGTCGGCATACGCCTTCGAGACCCGCTTGCGGACGCGCTCGCTGCCCAGATCCTCGAACAAACGCCTGCGAACAACATCGCCGATTTCCGCCTCGTCGTTGGCGATCAAATCGCGGGCCACGCGCCGCACCACCTTGGTGATCCGATCCTGCCACTGCCGGTCCCAGTCGGTCATTTCCACCTGGCTGCGCGGCAGGCTAATGACGGCGGCAGCGCCCGCCGCGCCGGTTACGGCCACGGTCAGGTTCTGAATGAAGGCATGAAAGCCCTCGGCGCGGTCGCGGTGCCGGTTGACGAAATTCAGAACCTCGTCGAACAGCAGAAGCACCGGGGCGTTCGCGGCTGCAAAGACCCGGGCAATCGCATCGGTTCCCGGAGGCGTAGTTGCCGCTGCGGAACCGAGCGCGGCCACGCCCTTGTCTCCCGCCAGTTGGCGGGCAAGATCAATCCACGGCGTCTCGCGGCCTTCGGAAGGGTCCCAGGCATTGCCCACAAACACGCCAACCCTCGCGCCGGGCGGCCCGGCAATGCCCGCATCGGCCAGCAGCTTGCCCACGCCGGGCAAATCCGCCGCCTGGGCGCCGGCGTTGGCCAGATGATAAAGCGCGGTCAGCGTATGAGTCTTGCCCCCGCCAAACTGGGTAACGAGCGTGAGCACCGGCGAGGTGTTCCGCGTCTCGCCCGCCAGGCGCCGAAGCACCATGCCGGCATGGTCCGTAAGAGCGCGGGTAAAGCAGGTGCGGGAAAAGAACTGCGCCGGGTCGCGGTAATCCGGCGGCGCCGTGCCAGCCACAACCTGCTCCAGCGCAATAGCGAACTCGTCCGGACTAAACGAACGCCCCTCGCGCACCTCCCGCCGCAGCGCAACAACCTTGTACCAGGGATGCCTGGTCATCGCCATTTTCCGCCGCCCTCAAGCGTCCTGCCGGGACGGGCCGATTGCCTCCGCAATTCGGTCCAGCTTCTGAATCACTTCCGGGTGAATCTCTGATTCGGTCATTTCCGCGGCAAGCAGGTGCAAGTCCTTCCTAGGGGTATAGCGAAGGGGCTTGAGCAGAGGCATGAGGAACTCATCGCTCGCCTTCACTCGCATCAGCGCCACGTGATCGCCGAAAAGGTCCGCGTCAGGAGGAACTTGCTGCCGAAATGCATCATCCACCGCCGAATTGAAGACTGGCATATTTAAGAAACGCTTGATCGCCTCCGGCTGAAGGAGGTAGTTCTCGATCTCGTAGCGCTGCCAGCGAAGAACCCGCAAACCGGCCTTGGTCATCTCTTCGTCCGGTTCGTCGCGGTTGTCGCCATCAAGAAGACAGAGGGCGCGCATGTCCTCGTAAACGGCCTTCATGGCGAAAAAATGGTTCCTGGCGTCGCGCAGGCTTCTGCCGCCCAGCC
>RKRP01000078.1 GCA_007571315.1 Gammaproteobacteria bacterium | reverse complement strand
GCATGTTGCGCATCCATAACCGCAGGGACATTGGCAGCTGCGGTTTTCTGCCGGGGGAGAGACAGATGAAATTCAGGCTATTGCGCCCAGCTGTCGCTGCTGTGTTCGCGAGGCTGGGCTGGCTGGCGCAGCCTGCCGCCGGATAGGGAGCGCGACCCCCCATGCCGCCCGCCCGCGCGTCCGAGCGCCTTCAGGAACAATTGAACCGTCTGGCCGCTTCGGGCGCCAGGCGCCTGAGGCGGTGGGCGCTGCGCTGCGCCTGCGACCGCCACCTGAGGTTGCTGTTTCCCGCCGCCGCCTGCGTGAGCGGCGCCATCCTGATCGCCGCGCTGCTGGATGCGGGCGCCGGCCTGGGCGCATGGCCCTTCGGGCTTTTCATGACGATCGCGGTCGCGCTGGCGCTGCCCGCGCTGGTGGTGGCCGGCTGCGTGCTGACGGAATTTTTGCGCCACCGCGCCGACCGGCGGATGTGCCTGGCGCTTTATGACCGCGAACTGGGGCTGAAGGACCGTTTGCAGGCCGCGGATCAATATCTGGGCAAGGCGAACCGCAGCGATTTCGAGGAAGCGGCGGTTGAGGATGCCCGCGGCTACGCGAAAACCGCCTTGGCGCGTCAACTGCCGCCCATTGCGATCCGCCCGCCGGACTGGGTTCCGCCGCACCGCAGGCTGGGCGCCCTGGCGGCTGTTCTCCTGGCCGCCGCGCTTTGGGTCGGCCAGTATTCCGCGTCGCAGGCGGCCATTGACGAGACGGCGCCCGCCAATGCGGCGCCGGGCGCTCTGCGCGAGAATCCCGATCTTGCGCAGATACTGCCCGATCCGATGCGGCCGCGCCCCGCATCGCTGGAGGCCAGGCGCAACACGGAGGCCGAGGCGCCGAGGCCGGAGGAAAACAGCAGCCAGGGGGAACTGGACACGCAGGAGTTTTCCAGCCAGCGCCAGTCCACCGACCGCGGCGCCGCCGGCTCGGATGCCAGGCGCAGCAACCGGTCCCGCCAGGCCCAGTCGGGCGCCTCGGGGCAGCAGGCTGAAAAGCAGGAGCAGGACGACAGCGAGTCGAAAAAGCAGGCTTCGAAGAAGAAGCCCAGGGAATCCGGCGAGGAGCCTCCCGATCAGCGCAGGGAAGCGGCGGGCCTTAAGGGCGGCAAGGGCGACATGTCCGGCGGCCGCATGGCCGCTTCGGACCATGCTTCGGCGCAGGACAAGACCCAGCAACCCGAGCCGGAGGGCGATTCCGATGACGGCGATGAGGAAGAGGACGAGGAGCAGAAGGCCGGCTCCGCCAGCAAGCCGCTCATCAACCAGCGCAAGGCGCCCGTGAACCGCTCGCTCACGCCGTCCGCCGACGGCGGCGAGGAGCGCGACGACCTCAACGGCCGGGGCGGTCCGGGCGGGTTGAAGAAGACCCGCGGCGTGGCCGCGATGCTGCTGGGCGTGCCTTTGCCGGATTACCTGCAGGGCAAGGTGAACCCGGGCCGCATGAAGATTCAAAGCGAGCAGGGCCGGGCCGAAGAGCGCCAGGCCGGCCTCGCGCAGGCCCGCGAACGCCCGGCGCGCGATGCCGCGGTGGGCCACACCCTGCACCGCGAGATTCCGCCCTCAGGCCGGGCCGCGGTGCGGAATTATTTTGTGGCGCAAAGAACGAATAACGGCGATGCGCCGGAGGAGCAGCAATGACGGAAAGCAACGCAGCGGCGGC
This sequence comes from Gammaproteobacteria bacterium, assembly GCA_007571315.1. Classification (GTDB taxonomy): domain Bacteria; phylum Pseudomonadota; class Gammaproteobacteria; order Steroidobacterales; family Foliamicaceae; genus Foliamicus. The sequence goes on along the minus strand of RKRP01000078.1, from coordinate 16,332 downwards.
GGCCGGCCGGGCCCGGTCCGGCGCGGAGGAGTTCACCGAAGTATTCAACAGAGTCAAGGCGCAGGTCAGCCGGCTGATCGTGGGCCAGGAGCCGGTTATCGACGGTGTGCTCACGGCCCTGATGTGCGGCGGGCATGTGCTGCTGGAGGGCGTGCCCGGCCTGGGAAAGACCATGCTGGTGAAGTCTCTGGGCGAGGCGCTGAACCTGAGCTTCTCGCGCATCCAGTTCACGCCCGACATGATGCCTGCGGACATTCAGGGCACCATGGTGCTGATGGAAACGGATGGCGGGGGCCATGAGCTGACCTTCCAGCAGGGGCCGCTGATCGCCAACCTAGTGCTTGCCGACGAGATCAACCGGGCCACGCCCAAGACGCAGTCGGCGCTGCTGGAAGCCATGCAGGAGCGCCAGGTGACCGTGGGCCGGCGCACAATCCGGCTGGACGAGCCCTACAGCGTGATGGCCACCCAGAACCCGGTGGAGCAGGAAGGCACCTATCCGCTTCCGGAAGCCCAGTTGGACCGCTTCCTGTTCAAGGAGCTGGTGACCTATCCGGCCGAGGAGGAGTACGCGCCGATTCTGGAGCGCACCACGGGCGAGCGGGAGGTGGTGATTGAACCGGTGGCGGATGCCGAAACCATCGTGCGCCTGCGCGCCGTGGCCCGCGCCGTGGCCGTTCCGGATGTGGCCCAGCGCTACGCGGTGCGGCTCGTCATGGGCACGCAGCCGGGCAGCGATTATGCGCCCGACAGCGTGGGCGCCTATGTGTCTTTGGGCTCCAGTCCGCGCGGCGCCCAGGGCCTGATCCTGGCCGGCAAGGTCCGCGCCCTGCTGGCCGGCCGTTTCTCGGTGAGCACCGACGATATTCGCGCCGCGGCGCTGCCGGTGCTGCGCCACCGCATTCTGGTGAACTTCCATGCGCAGGCCAGCCGGGTGGGCCCGGACCAGCTCGTGGAGGATGTGCTGGAGGCGGTCCAGCCCCCGCACACTGCCGAGTGAGAGCATAGCTCTCGCAGCGCAGCCCCATGCCCGCATCCGCGCCAACCGCCGAGGAATTCTTTGATGCCGAATTCCTGACCGCGCTCCAGGGATTCAGCCTCTGGGCCCGGCGGCTCATCAGCGGCGGAAGGCATGCGGAGCAGCTGTCGAAGGACCAGGGCGCGGGTCTGGAGTTCGCCGACTACAAGGCCTACGTGCCCGGCGACGATACCCGCGCCATCGACTGGAACATCTACCGGCGCCTCGGCCGGGTGGTGATCAAGGTGTTCGAGGAGCGCCAGGAACTGCCCGTGTATCTGCTGGTGGACCGCTCCAGCAGCATGTATTTCCAGCCGGCGCCGAAGATCGGCGTGGCGCTGAAGGTGGCTCTGGCCATTACGTCCATCAGCCTTTCCCAGCATGACAGCGTCGGGCTGTACTCGTTTTCGGGCAACCTGGAAATGAAGTTGAGGAACTCCTCCGGGCACGGCCGGCTGATGCGCATGGCCGGGCGTCTGGCGGAACTTCACGAGCAGGACGGCACGGAACTGGCCGAGGCGGTCAACGGTCTCGGGCGTCTCGGCCTGCGCCGCGGCTTGCTGGTGGTTATTTCGGACTTTTTCGATCCGGCGGGCCTGAACGCGGTGCTGGAATCGCTGCGTCAATCCCGCCATCGCCTGCTGCTGGCGCAGCTGATCGGCAATCACGACCTGGACCCCGCGCGCCGCCGCGGGATGCGCGGCGACGTGCGCCTGCGCGACTGCGAATCCGGCGATGCCGTGGACGTGTCGCTTACTCCCGCCATCCTCGCCAGCTATCGCGCCATCGTGAGCGATTTCAACGAGCGGCTGACGCGCTTCGCCACCGAGAGAGGCGCGGGGTTTCTGCGCCTGAATACGGACGAGGAAGTGCTGCCGCAACTCGCCGCAGCCTTCGAGGCGGGCAGCATCGAGATATGACCCTCGCCAACCTCTCCTGGCCCTTCCTGCTGGGCGGCGCGGCGGTCCTGGCCGGGCTGCTGTACGCGCTGCAGCAGTTGCGGATCCGCTACACGGAAATAGTGGTGCCCACCGCCATGTTCTGGCGCGAAGCGGCCCGCGACGCGCCGGTGCGGGTGTTCCGCCGGAGGTTCCGGCACTGGCTTGCGTACCTGTTGAGCCTGCTGATTTGCTGGCTGCTTTGGCTGGGTTTGGCCGAGCCTGCCGCGGACGGCCCGGAGGGCGGCCAATACCACGTGCTGTACCTGGACGGGTCGGCGCACATGTCGGCGCCGGGCGATCTTGAGCGGGCCGCGGAGCGCCTGCGCGATGATCTTAAGGGCCTGCCCGAGGACCGCAGGGAGGTGGTATGGGGGGGCGCCTGGAACCTCAAGCTGTTGAACGCGGGCGAGGAGGACCTGCTGTTCGACCGGCGCCTGGAAGGCCTGGAAGCCGAGCCGTCGCCGTCTCCCATAGACGAGCAGCTCCGGTTGCTGGCCTTGCAGGGCGCATACCCCGCCGCGGCGCGCCTGGTGATTTACGGCCGCGCTCCGGTTGGCGCCGAAGCGCTGGAAGGGCTTCCGGAGGGCATCGAAGTGCTGCGCGCCGAAGGATTCGATGAGCCGGGGCCGAACCGCGGCATTGTCGCCATGGGCATGGGTCATGCGGCATCCGGGCGCTGGGACAGGGTTGACGCGCTGGTGCGGCTTGGGGCCGCGGGCGGCGCCAGCGCGGCGCCCGGCGACGTGCTGCTGAGCCTTGACGGCGCGCCGCTGGAGGGGGCCTCCATTGAGGCGCTGCCCCCGGACGGCCTTGTGATCCGCGACATTCCAGCCGCCGGCGGACTGCTGGAGGCCCGCATTGCGCAGCCCGATTCGCTGCCCGCCGACGATGCGGCGCAACTGCGCTTGCCCGTGAGAGAGACGCTAAAGGTGGCGGTTTCGGAAGCGCTGGCGCCGGTTCTTTTCGATGCGGTTATCGCCGACCCTGCCCTTGACCTGGCCGAAGGCGATGCGGAACTGGTTTTCCGGCAGGCGGGCGAGTCCTTCGGCGGCGATTTGCCGGCGCTGGAGTTCGCGTCCATGGATCAGCAGGAGGCGGCCTTCGAAATTGAGTACGCCGGCAATCTGGACGCGGAACTGGCTCTGCGCGACAGCCTGCGCGGCCTGGGCTTGTCGCTGATTGATGGCGCTGGCCTGGCGGCCGAGGCGGGCCGGCCGGTTGGCATTCAGGCCGCTGCCGGAGAAGCCAGGCGCATATCCTTGTGGCAGGAACTGCTGGACGACCGCTACAACTTCACCGCATCGCGCGCCTTCCCGCTGTTCATATCCCGGGCCGCGCGCTGGCTGGTTGAGGCAGAGCCGGCCTACGCCTATCTGGCCGCCGGCCGTTTCGCCGCCGAAGAGTCGGCCGAATTCGCCCTGGCCGGACCGGGGAACGTCGCCACCCGGCTGCTGGGCGCCGACCTGGCGCCGCCGCGCGCCGGGACGCTTTCCTCGCCGGACGGCGAATCGTCCTTTCCGGTTTCCCTGCTGAGCTCGGTTGTAAGCGCAGGGCAGGCCGGCGTGGACCTGCCCGCTTTCGCGCCTGCGGGCGCGGGGCTGGCCGGGCCGTCGCTGCTCGCGTTTTTGCTGATCCTGGCCGCGCTCGCGCTGCTCGCTTTCGAGTGGTACGCCTACCAGCGCGGGATGATGCCGTAATGGCTTCAGGAACGCTTGCTTGGAACCTGCCCGGGAGTGAAGATCTCCCGGCCTTTGACGAGGGCGGGCGCGCCCTCGTTCCCGGTTCGCCATGAGCGTGTCATTCACCTATCCCCTGGCCGCCCTGCTGCTGCTGGCCTTGCCGGCGCTGTGGTTCTGGCCGGCGCGCCCGCGCACGCCCGCGCATGGCGCGATCCGCTCGCTTTTGTTCCTGCTGCTGATCGCGGCGCTGATGCAGCCGGTGGCCGTGCTTCAGGTGGACGAGGAGCGGCACGTGGTGATCCTGGACGAGACCCGCAGCCTGCCGCCCGGCGCCCGCGGCCGCGGCGCCCAGGCGGCCACCGCGCTGATGTCGCAACTGGCCGGGCGCGGCGAGGCCACCCTGATTCGCCTGGGCGAGGCGGATGCCGCCACCGCCGCCGATTCCTCCGGCGCGGGCAGCGTCCAGCTTGCGCCGGACGCCGGCGACGCCTCGCCCTTATCCCAGGCCCTTCAACTGGCCGTCCAGTCCATTCCCCGCGCCCAGCGCGGCTCAGTGGTGCTGATTTCCGACGGACTGGCCACCAGCCGCGACTGGGCGGATGCGGCCGCGCAATTGACCGAGCGCGGCATTCCGGCGCACGTCTATAACCCCGGCGAGGCGGGCTCCGACCCCTTCCTCGCCAGGCTGAGCCTTGCCGAGGCGCGCCCGGGCGAGGCGCTTCGGGTAACGGCTGAAGTGATCGGCGCGGAGGCCGGGATGCAGGTGGCGCTCAAGGCGGGCGAGCTGGAACTGGCCCGTTCCAGGCTGTTCCGGGGGACTGGACGGCACTTCGTCGATGTGGATTTCGAGGCCGGCGATCCGGGCTTTCTGGACATCAGCGCCGAGCTGGTGGTAGATTCCGGCGCCAGCGACGATCCGGGCAACAACCGGCTGGATGCCGTTGCCGTGGTCCAGGCGCCGCTGAGCATTCTCTATGTGGGCCAGCGCCAGCGGCAAGCGGCGCAGCGCCTGGGCGGGATGCTGGGTCCCGGATACGGGATCGACGCGGCGGATCCGGCCGAGCTGCGCGCCGATGCCAACCTGGAGCCGTACCAGCTGGTGATGATTGATGACGTGCCCGCCCGGCTGCTGTCGGAGGGGTTTCAGGCGAACCTGCGCGAAGCGGTGGTGGAGCGCGGACTGGGGCTGATGATGAGCGGCGGGGAGGCTTCGTTCGCCGACGGCGGGTATTTTGGAACGCCGGTGGCCGACCTTCTGCCGGTGGAGATTACCGGCGAGGACGACATCAGCGATCCCAGCGTGGGGCTTGCGCTGATTCTGGACACTTCCGGCTCCATGGGCGGAACCCGCATTGAGTTGGCCAAGCAGATCGCCCGCATTGCCGTGCGCCGCCTGCAGCCGCACGACCGGATCGGGATTGTGGAGTTCTACGGCGCCAAGCACTGGGCGGTTCCGCTTCAGCCGGCCTCGAACAAGATCGAGATCGACCGCGCCATAGGGCGCATGAAGGCCATTGGCGGCACGGTGCTGTACCCCGCCATCCAGGAGGCCTACTACGGGCTCAAGAACATCAACACCCGCTTCAAGCACATCATCCTGGTAACCGACGCGGGCGTGGAGGATGCCAACTACGAGGCCATGGTGCGCAGCATCTCGCGCGACAACATCAATGTTTCGACAATCCTGGTGGGCCAGGGCGGCCACAACCTGGTCATGTCCGACATCGCCAACTGGGGCCAGGGCCGGTTCTACGGCGTGGGCAACCAGTTCAGCCTGGTGGAGCTGATACTCAAGCGGCCCACCGTGCGCAAGGCGGTCCGCTACAAGCGCGGCAGCTTTTCGCTGGACAGCCTGAGCGGGCCGGGCTGGTGGGGGCCGGTCGATCCCGCCGCCTTGCCGCCGCTGGACGGCTACGCCCAGGTGGAGCCGCGCGACGGGGCGGAGATGCTCGTGCGGGTGGCCGGAGCGCGCTATCCGGTGCTTTCAAGCTGGCGCTACGGTCTTGGCCGCGTGACAGCGCTGATGACCGAGCCGGCGGGTCAGGGCACCGAGAGCTGGCGCGGCTGGCCGGACTACGCCGAGTTCCTGGGACGCATCGTGGCGCGGACCGCCTCCGACCAGCAGCCTTTCAGGCTTGAGCTCAAGCGCCGCGGAGGCCGCGCGCATCTGAGCGTGAGGCGTTACGACAACGATCCGCTGCTGGCGCCCGTGGCGGCGCTGGTGGACGCGGCGGGCAACGAGGCGGCGGACGGTTCGCCGGCGCTGATTGAAACGGCGCCGGGTTTGTTCGAGGCGGAGTTCTTCGCTGATCCGGCGGCTGCGATTCGGATCGTGGCGCGGCCGAACCGCGGGGCCGGGGCGCAACGGGTTGCCCTGGCGCCGCGCTCCGACCGCTTTGGCGAGACGCAGGTGGACCCGGCGGCGGCGCTGGATCTGGAAGGGCTGGCGGCGCTAACCGGCGGCGCCGTGCTGTCGGGAGGCGACGCGGCGCAGATTCGCGCCGGCGGCGCGCTGCGGGCAGGCGGCGCGCTGCGCCTGTGGCCCTGGCTGCTGCTGGCCGCCCTGCTTGCCTACCTGGCGGACATCATTTACCGCCGCTGGCCGCGCTGAGGAGTGAAACGAATGAAGGCTAGGTGGACACGCGGCCGCAGGGAGGCCATCATCCCGCCCTGCATCGGGAGCGGAGGCGCGGCTCTGCCGGCCTCGGCCAGGGCGGCGGGAGCGCGTTTCTTCGGGGTTGCGGCTCTTCTGCTGGCGTGGCTTTTCGCCGTCTCGCCGGCGCATTCCGCCACGGCGCTGGCGGAACTGATCGCGGCGCTGGAAACACCGCAGCGCCACGACCTTGAAAAGGTCGCTGCGGTGTATCGCGAAACGGTGCTCAGCGGCGACGGCATCGGTCGCGCCGTGGCCCGCCTGAGCGCCTATGCGCGCGCCGCCCCGCTGAGTCCCGAAGGCCGGGCCGCCTGCCACCTGGCGATCGCCCGCCTGCAATGGCGCGACGGCGCCATTGAGGAGGCGGTGGCCTCGTCGGACAAGGCGCTTGAGAGTTCGCCCACGCCCGAAGCGCTGCTGCTGAAGGCGCGCCTTCTGGATGCCGGCGGCGACGAGGATCAGGCCCGGGAGTGGTATGAGCGCTCCGCGGAGGCTTACGCCGAGGGCGACGAGAAATGGCTGATCCGCGTGCGCCTGGCCATGATGGATGTTAGCGCGCGCAATGTTGAGGGGCTGGAGGCGCTGGCTGCGCAGCGCGCCGGGGATTTCCGCAATCAGGCCGCCGTGGTGCTGGCGCTGCTGGGCCGCCCGGAGCGTTCCATCGAGCTGTATCAGCCCCTGCCGGAAGCGGGCAAGCTGTATCAGCAGCATATGCGCCTGTCGGAGTGGGCGCTTCAGGCCAACGCCCACGATCTGGCCCGCGAGCAGGCCTGGCTGGGCTACGCCGCCGCCCCGGTGCGCGTTGACCGGCTGTACGCCCTGAGCCTGCTGGCGGAATCGTACCGTTCGGCAGGCGAACTGACTCTCCTGCTGGCGGATCTGGCATCCCGCGACCCGGCCGACCAGGACCTTTTGCGCCTGCGCGTGGAGACCCTGATTGAGACCGAGGCCTATCGCGATGCGATCGCGCTGCATGAGCAACTGGAGGGCGTGGAAGCCGACATCGCCGAGCGCCGCCGGCTGGTGGCGTTGTACGAGGCCGCCGGCGATGCCGGAGCCATGGTCCGGGAGTATCGCCGGATGATGGAGGCCGAGCCGAGCCAGCCGCAGTGGTACGACGGACTGGCGGCGCACTACCTCAACCTGGCGGACAACGGCGCGGCGCTGGCCGTGTGGCGATCGTTTGAAGCGGGTAACGCCGGGCGGGCTGGCGCGCTTGTGGAAGGCGCCCGGCTGATGCTTCAGATGGGGTTTGTGACCGAGAGCGTGGCAATGGTGGAGCGTCACCTCTCCGCCCGCGGCGGGCACGTGGGGGCGCTGCTGTTTTTGTTCGAGACCTGGCTGGACCGGGGCGAGGACGAGCAGGCCCTGGAGGCTTTGCGAAGGCTTGAGGCGTTTCTGCCGCCGGACGCGGCCGAGCTGGTGGAGCTGGCGGACGCCTATGAGCGCCTGAGCCGCCCGGAGGAAGCGCTGCGCGTGTTCGAGGCCATTCAGGATGCCCGCGGCGAACTGGGGTATGACGATCAGATGCGTCTGGCCTGGCTGTACACCATTGTGGACCGCAAGCCCGAGGCGCTGGATCTGTGGCGCGACATCTGGGTGGGGGTGGAGAGCCCGGCCCGGCGCAGCTTCGCCGAGAGCCAGTTGCTGCTGCTGGCCGCCGAACTGGGCGCGCTGGGCGAGATTGCGGTGGAGCTTGAAGGCATGCTGATGACGGGCGCCGCCAACCGCAACCACATGAACCTGCTGGTGCGGATTTACACCGAGTCCGGCGACAAGCTTTCGGCCACCGAGATCATCGACGAGTTCGCTGAAACCATGGGCGAGGACGAAGCGGGCCGCCAGGAACTGCTGGCGCAGGTGTACATGCTGCTTGAAGACTATCCGGCGCACGACAAGGCCCTGCGCCGGTTGTATGAGATCGATCCGCTCAACCGGGTCGATCACATCAAGAACATCATCATCAACCTGCTGACCTTCGATCTGGCCACCGGCACCGACGAGCGCTTCGAGGAAATCCAGCGCTGGATTGGCGAACTTCGCGCAGTGGACGAGGAGTCGGTAACCGGCGAGTTCGAGGCCAGCATCTTTTCGATGGCGGGCTTTGCCGACGAGGCGGTGGAGGCCTACCGGCGGGCGCTGGTGGAGCAGCCGGAGAACAGCGACAACCTGCTTCTTCTGGCCGATGTGATGGACAACAACGGGCAGGCCGACGAGGCGGTGGCGATTCTGCAGTTCTTCGCCGAGAACGCCGCCGAAGACAACGACTTCGTGGTGGCGGTGGACGGCATCCTCAACCTGATCGGCACGACCACCTTCTTCCAGCAGCCGGACCCGGAGGCGCTGGACAAGCTGCGCTGGACGCGCCGGGTGATCCTGGAGCGGATTGCCAGCCGCGCCAACCGGTTTTACCTGTATGAGCTTTTGGCGGACATCGCGCGCGAGCAGGGCGACACCGAGGCCTCGTTCGTGGCGCTGGAGAACTCGCTGGCCGAGGCGGGCTTGCGGCGTCCCGCGGTGCTGCGCGAACTGCTGACCATGGCCACGCCGAACGCGGGCTTTGGTGGCTTCAGCACCGGCAGTGGCGATATCGACCGGCAGCTCAAGTTCGGCCGCCGCCTGGTGGGCCTGCGCCAGCAGTTGCCGCCGGAGGTGTATATCGATGTGGGCAAGTCGCTGCTGGCGCGCGGGGACCTTTCGGGGGCCGAGCGCGCCTTCGAGATGATCGACGACATCACCGGGATGATCGATATCGACCGCACCAAGGCGGAGATATTCGAGGAGGCGGGCTATGACGAGCAGTCGCGCGAGTTCTACAACCGCGCCCTGAACGTCAACCGCGACAGCCTGGAGCTTTTGCACAAGACCGCGGTTCTGTATGAAGTGATCGGTCGCGAGGACGTGGCGTTCAGGCGCTATATGCAGGCTATCAGCGACGTGTTGCGGCGCCAGTCCACGGTGCTGGCGGCGGGCGCCCGCCCGGTGGACCCGAACTCCTGGCAGGCGCTGATGAACCAGCGCACTGACACTACCGTGTCGCGCGAGTACCGCGAGCACTACGCCTCGCTGGAGCAGGGCCTGCTGCTGAGCTGGCCGCAGGACGCTGACGCATCCGAAGCGGCGGCCGCCGAACTGAAAGCCCTGTTCGAGGCCGAGTTGCGCAACGTGCTGGAGCGGGCCGGCGGCGGGGCGCTTCTGCCGCTGGAGCGCTATGCGCGGCTGGACCGCAGCGCAAGGCTGATCCGCCGGGCGGGTTTCTTCCTGAATGACGAGGACCTGGCGCAGCACGCCGACCGCAAGCTGCTGAACCACTTCGGCGATGACGCCGGCTTTGCCGAGCGCCTTGCCGCCGCGTACGGGGCGGCGGGCCGCCCGCTGCCTGAAGGCTTCATCGCGGATGAGGACCGCGGCGCTCTGGCGGGCTTGTCCCCCTTGCGGAGGCAGCTGGCGCTGGCCAGGAAGCGGAGCGATTTCGAGACGCAGTTGCAGCTCTTGCGCCTGGACGGCGCCTATGACGAGATGGAAACGCTTTTGGGCGAGAAAATCCTGGGCGGGGAGTTCCGCGAAGGGCTGGGTTACGCGCTGGGGCTGCTTGGAGAAGCCGAGTTCCGGCGGCTGGCGCTGGCCACGTCGTCGAAGTTGCTGGAGGAGCGCGAGGCTTTGACGGCCCTCATCGGGTCCGAGGCGGACATGTTTCTGAGAGCGGAGAAGACGGCGGGCGGGCCGCTGGTTCCGCCGCGCGAAGTGATTGATGCGCTGCTGGACCCGGACGCTCCGGAGCAACCGTCCGCGCCGTTCGGATTGAACGATAGCCGGGGCCACTGGACATACCTGAAGGAGCGCGGCGATGCCGGCGACTGGATCGCCTACTTCAAGGCGCAGGTGGAACGGACGCCGCCGGCCGGCGGCTTCATAGGAGGCTCCGGCAACAGCCTTCAGACGCTCCGCCCGCTGCTCCAGGAAAAATTGAGCGCCCGGCAGCGCGAGGCGGTTTCCGGCATGGTCATCCAATACTTGTCCGGCCTCGAAACCAATGACGACGGCGTGCTCTACCAGGTGTCGCGGGCGTTGCTGATTGTGGATGCCCTTGAGGAAAACGTTCCCGTCCTGCATCGCGTGTCCGAATACGTGCGCAATCGCTGGCCGAGCCTGCCGGACGCGCGGCCGTTTCTTGATGCCATGTATGCCGGCCGCGCCGAGGAGGCATTCGGCCTTGTCGTTGAGATGGAGGAGAACCTGCCGTCTCCGCAGGGTTTCCCCGCGCGCCTCTACGCGCCCGGGCTGGATGAGGCCCTGGAGGCTGCGGCATCGGAATTGCTGGACAGGATAGCCGCCGGCCAACCGGTGCCTCTCGACCGGGCCCGCGCGGCCTACGAGCGGGAATTCTCGTCGCCCTTCTATTACCGGCCGCCTTCGGAGGAGCGCTTGCGGCGCCAGGAGCAGGTGCTGGAAAGGCTTGCCGTTCTTGATCCTGATCCTTCCCGGTACCGGGCCGACCAAATCAGCGTTTGGCTCAACCTGGGGTATGCGGACCGCGCCGGCGCCGCGATCGCCGAGGAGCGCCTCGCCGCGCCGGACAATGATGCCTGGCGGCTGGCGCATTTTCTGTTTTTCCGTTCGCAGCAGCGATTCGAGGAAGCCCTGGGAGTGGTTTCGGACGGCGGCCCGGATTTCAGCGATCCCGCTGTCATGCAGCAGGCAATAGCCCGGCAAGCGCGTTCGCGCGGGGCGATGGCCTCGATCATCAGCAAGCTGCAGAGCATGCAGGTTTTCGAGGCGGATTCGGGATCGGCAACGGCATCGGCGGCCCCCGGCCTTATGGTTCTCGGCGCGACCCGGCGGCAGAGCGCCCGGAAAAGCCCTGTTGAGCGTTTGGGCGAGGCGCTCAACGCCGGTGACCGCGAGGAGGGCCGGCAGGCCCTTAGGGAAGCGTGGCGGAGCTTGCTGGCGCCACGCAATTCGCCGTACGCGCCTCCGCCAGGAAGCGCGCCTCTCGCGTTCCTGGCCAGCAATCTGTTGAATGCTCCAATGCCCCAGCCCGCAGGGAAGCTGTCGCCCGCCAGCTCCGGCGGGTTTTTCAGCGGCGTGGCCTATGTTATGAGTCCTGCGGCAGTGTTGGCGAGTCCGTCCGCAAGCGCCATGGGCGAGAAGCCCCCCGAGCGGCGCAAGCTGTTTGACGCTGTTGCGGAGGCGCCCTACGGCGCGGCGGAACTGGATGCCTTCCTGCGCGCGGTCCCGGACAGCGTGCGAAAGGAATTTGTTCAGCTGTATGAGTATCTGGCCAAGGCGTTCGATGACGGCCAGCGTTTGCAGGAACTGCGGAAGCGCCTGGACATGCAGCAAATCGCCGATCACGAATTCACCTTGTGGATGATGCTGCGCGCCGGGCCGGGGGCTGAGTTCCAACCCGGGGAACTGCGGGCGTTCGAGGCGCGTTTGGTGGCCGTTTCCGATCCCTCGCCCTATCAACTGCTTCTTGCTGCCCGCGTTTTTGCCGCGGCCGGCGCGGCGGACCAGTCGGCGGATTACTACAAGCTGGCGGCGGCCCGCAGAATCCGGCACAACGAGTACGGCGATCAGCAGCGCCTCTTCTACGGCTTCCCCGGCGCGCCGCCGAGCCCCGCCAACCTGCTGGAGCTGGTCAGTGAAGTTGCGGACAGGCTGCCTGCGGACGCGGCGCGGGATGTGTTGGATGCGGTTTTGCTGCTCGCCCGGCCTGCGCAGGAGATTGAAGGCGGCGAGATGCTGTTCGAGGCCTTTCTGATTGCCTCTCTTGAGAAGGCGTACGCGCCAGAGGAGGTTCTCGCGCAGGCCCGGCTCCGGGCCCCGGATGCTTTGGATCTGCCAGACCGGCTGTACGAATCGGGAGCGGTAAAGGCGGTCGAGTTGGCGCGCGCGTTCGCGCGCTCGGGCAATCCGGGGCGCGCCGCGGAAATTCTTGGCGCCATGCTGACCCAAGCGGCCCCGGGGCCGGCATCGGAAGACGATCTCAGGGACATGCGGAGGCGAATGAATATCCAGGCTGCGAGCAGCCTCAGCTTGCTGCACGGCCTTCCGGCGGTGACTCAGCCCTATCAAGGCGTTACCCAGGCGCAGGAGGTTCTCAGAAGGCAAGGGCGGCTGTTTCCGATGGGCGAGGACGAATGGCCGGGCATGCCGGAATGGATTGACGCCGCGGCCGATATGCTGCTGGATTTGCTGGCGAGCGGACAGGTGGAGCAGCATGACGCGCTCCAGTTGCTTGTTCCGCTGGGGATGCGGCAATTGCGGGCGGAAGAAACCGCGCGGGATGCCGGTCTGATGGCCCGCATCCTTCAGAGCGTCAAGACCGGCGGCCGCCCCCTGAGCGCCGAGAGCCTTGTGCTGCTTGCTGATCTCGCGGAAGAAGGCGGCGGATTTCTGCCGCTGGACCTGGTTGCCGGAGTGCTGGAAGAAGGGCGGCTGCCATGGAAGCAGCGGTTGACGCTGCTGGGCCTGCACCAGGACTCCGACGAAGGAGCGCAGCTGCTGGAACTCGTGCGCGTCAACGGCCTTGACAGCGGCCTGGGCGTGTTGCGCGTGCTGCGCGCGATCGCCGAGCGGTTGGACGACACTGCCTACGCCGCCGATTTGCAGCAACGCATCGAGCGCGAAGAGGCGGCCGAGAAGGAATTGGCGCCGGACGAAGAGGAAGAAGCTCAGGCTCAGGCCGTGGCAATGGCCACCCCCTGATTCTTTGTAGAATGCAACGCAAGGTAAACTCCCGCCTAAGGAGAACGACCATGAAAAAACACCTGTTATTCGGTTTGTGCTTTGCTGCGGCCGCGGCGCTTGCGGCGGAACGCAACATTACGGTAACGGCCAGCGGCCTGGGCCAGTTCGATGGCGAACTCATCGAAATCGGCTATTCGGACCCGCGCACGGACGCGGGCTTCGAGGTGCTGGGCATCGCGATCATCCAGGACGGCGAGGCCGCCGTGGAGATTCCGCTTTCCGAGCCCCTGCTGATCGAACTGAACCTGCTGGCCGGCGAGGCGAAGGACGGATTCAAGGTGAGCGGGATCGTGGAACCCGGCGGCGAGCACAAGGTGCTGTGGGATTCCTCGGACGAGGCCCTGGCGTTCCAGGGCGGGGACTACGACAGCCTGCTCCGCGCCGCGCTGGACGAGCCGGGCGAAGCGGCGGCGCTGTCGCTGCGCTCCATCTACATGGAGTACGACGATCCGGTTGCCCGGCTGCTGGCGCTGAGGGCCGCCTGGCAGGACGGCGAGGACGAGGAGCAGGTCAAGGTGATGGAAGAACTGGAAGACCGGTTCGGCGAGAGCGTCACCCTGACGCTGCTGAAGGTGTTCACCGCCAGGCGGGTGGAAGAACTTGCCCTGGCCATCCGGGATTTCACGGCGCTCAACCTGGAAGGCGAGGAAATCCGCCTGTTCGATGTCATGTCCAGCAACAAGTACACGCTGGTGGAGTTCTGGGCATCCTGGTGCGGGCCGTGCATTGCCGAAATTCCGCACCTCAAGGCGGCATACGAGCGCTTCAGGGATCAGGGCTTCGAGATCCTCGCCTTCAATCTGGACGACGATCGCGAGGCGTGGCGCCAGGCTTCGGAAGACGACTACAGCATTGAGTGGCTCAATGTGTCCGACGAACTCGCGTTCGACAGCCCGGTAGCGGAGATGTACCGGGTCAACGCCATTCCGGCCAGCTTCCTGGTCAGGACCGATGGCGTAACGGTGGGCCGCAACCTGCGCGGCAAGAACCTTGAGTACCGCCTTGAGGAGCTTCTCAAGCAGGAAGCCGCTAAGGAGGTCGCCGAGGAAGCCGCAACGGAAGCTGCGGAGGAAGATTCCGGGGAATCCCCTGCCAGCCAGGAATGAGTCCTTTGGCCAGCGCCGCGTCAACGCCCCGCAAGGACAATGTTGTCCGGCTGGCCTCGCGCGGGAAGCCGGGGCGGCAGCGGCTGCTCGAGCAATTGTTTGACCGGCATGCCCGGGCCCTGCGCCTTTTTCTGAAGGCCCGGCTGATTCCCGGCGAAGAAATCGACGGCCTGGTGCAGGATGTCTTTGCGCGGCTGATGGCGGTGGACGGGCTGGAAGAGAAAATGTCCGAATCCACCGGCAGCAACCGCGCCTACCTGCTCACCATGGCCAACAATCTGGCCGTGGACCGCCAGCGCAAATCCACGCGGCGGAAAGCGTACTATGTTGCGCAGCGGGGACTGGAGCGCGAGCGGATGGACGAGCGCACGCCCGAAGAGATCGTGGCGGCGCAACTCGAACTGGAAGCCATGAAGGCCGTAATCCTCAACATGCGCCCCGTCTGGCGAAGAGCCTTCGTCCTGCACCGGTTCCGCAACATGACCTACGAGGACATCGCCCTGCGCATGGGCATAACGGTCAAGCAGGTCGAGAACTGCCTGGCCCAGGCGATGAAGCGCATCCGCAAGGCGCGCCAAAAAATCGAAGCGCCCGGATAGGCCACATATTTCTACAGGGGGCGGGCTGACCGCGTCGGACTTCACCCTGGCGCTTGGGCGCGCATTCTTGGGCACCGCGCTTCCTTCCGGGATTGAGGTCAGGGGAAAGCGCGTCTGGTTCGTTTATTTATCGTGAGGCCGATTTCATCACTGCCGGGTATTCGCTGTGCTCAGTGACATCAGGGAGATCATGGCCGGCGCCGTGGAACGGTCGCTGGTCCGCTTGTGGTCCGGCCAGCTCAGCAAAGCCGAGGCCGCGGCAATTCACTCGCGCGCCGCTGCGGATGCCCGGTACCGCGAGCAATACCTCGACGCCTTGCAGGCGCTGGCGGGGCTGCAGGGGCTGGCTGGCGACGGCGACATTGAGGCGGTCGCCGCGGAAACCCGCAGCCTGGGCGGGCAGCGCGCCAGAAACCGCCGGGCGGGGCTGGGCATTGCCGCCAGCCTGCTGCTGGGCGCGGGTTTGTCCGCCTTTTATTTCACCTACCTGAGCGGCGCGGACGGCCACCGCCTGGAGCGCCACTTCACCCGCGTGGGCGAGCAGAAGACGCTGGAGCTTGACGACGGCAGCGCAGTTACGCTCAACACCGGCACGCAGCTGGCGGTGCGCTACGGAGAGACGGCCCGCACGATCGTTCTTGAGCGGGGCGAGGCTTTCTTCGAGGTGGCCGAGGATTCGGCGCGGCACTTTACCGTGGAGCTGGGGGCGCGCTCGGTCACAGCCATCGGCACCGCCTTCAGCGTGCGCAAGCATCCCGAGCGCTATCGGCTGGCGGTGCTTGAGGGCAAGGTCTTAATGCACCCGGCCGGCGCCGAGGCTTCCGCCTACGCGCTGCCTGTTGCCGCCAATGGGCAGGATGGCGCGCTCGGCGCGGGCAGGCTCGAAGCGAATGGGCAACGCCTTGTGGAGCAGGGCTGGGTGGCCGAGTTCGACCTGGGCCGCAACCGGCTGACCGCCTTCCAGCCCGAATCAATGGCCCGTTACCTGGGCTGGCGCAAGGGGATGCTGCGGTTCGACCGCGAACCCCTGTACCGGGTGGTGCAGGAACTCAACCGCTACAGCCGCAAGAAGATCCTTATCGAAGACACGGGGGCGATGGAGCTGACCGTGTACGCGGCGGTGAGCGTGAAGGAGCTGGGCTCCGCGCTGGCTGCTCTGGAGCGGCTGCTGGCGATTGACATTACCGAACACCATGACCGGATCGTGATCACCGGTTCGGAAGGGAAGGCTCCTGCGCCTGACGCCGGAGCCTGATTTTTGCGCTCATTCCCGGAGGCAGAGAGCATGAAGAGCATGACGAAAACATTGGGGAAACATGCCTGTCCGGCGCTGGCGGCGGTTGCGCTGTCGCTGGGGCCCTTGGCCGCGCTGGCGGAATCCGAAGGGGGGGGCGCTATCGCTTGACATCAGGCCTCAGCAGGCCGGTTCGGCGCTGATGGAGCTGGCCGGCTCTTCCGGCGTTCAGATTCTGGTGTCGGACGAGGCCGGCGCCGAAGTCGAAGTGGCAGGCTTGGAGGGCGAGTACAAGTTCGAGGATGCCCTGGCCGCGCTGCTCACGGACACTAGCCTGACGTACGAGTAC
>RKRP01000147.1 GCA_007571315.1 Gammaproteobacteria bacterium | reverse complement strand
CGTCTTGATCCAGTGGCCGCGCTTGCTCAAGAGTAGGGTCGGGCATGCCGGGCTCCTGGATGAAACGCCTGCATTGAGGAAGACCTCCGGCAAATTCCCAATGCCAAACGATTGAAGCGGCCCGCACCCAAGGGGTACAGTGGGGCAATATCGCCCGGTTCACAGGAAGAAGCAGGGCATTTCATGGCACGCGCCATTCTGATGGGCGCTTTCGGCGGTTCGTTATGGGCGACCGCATTTTGCGCGCAGGTCTTGCCGGACCTATTACGCTGGTTCGTGGGGCTGGTGGGCTTGGTGATTCTGCTCGAGCTCTGGCACCGAGCTGCAAATCGCCATGAATCTGCACACGCTGCGTGGGGCAGCTTCGCATTCGGACTGGCCGCCTTCTCCGGGGGCTGCCACTGGATTTACCATGCTGTGCACATCGTTGCGGGGCATCCTCCAGGGCTGGCCGTAGTGTGTGTGGCAGTGCTGGCAGCGATCATGGGGCTTTGGCACGCCTTGGGCGGCTACTGGGTGGCGCGTATGGCTCCTCGTGGCTCTGTTCTCACGCTGGTAGCCGTATTGCCTGCAACGTTTATTGTGATCGAATGGTTGCGCGGTTGGGTTCTCGGCGGCTTTCCGTGGCTGTCGGCAGGGTATCTTGCCGGCCCAGCATTCGCCGGCACCGGGGCAGCACCTTTGGCTGCCTTGGGCGGAGTTTATTTTCTGGGATGGATAACTGCGCTTCTTGCAGCAGTTTGCCTCATGGTCACGCGTCGCAACCTGAGTGGAGACCGGCGGGGCCTCGGCTTGATTCTGTTGTTCAGTGCTGCGCTGATGCAATTGCCTCATGGCGAAGCGGCGGAGTCCACATTATGGCGACCTGCCGATCGTAGCCCTTTGTCTGGTTCTGGGAGTGGCGCTGCCAGTCATGCAGAAAACACGATGCCGCGACCGTCAGGACCGCTGACGCTTCTGAATGGCGAACGGGAATTCCATGATTGAGCTTGAGGGCATGGGGCGCTCTTTTGACGGTGGAGACCGCCTGCCGTGTGCGCGGGGTGGCGTAGTCAGGGGGATTGGGTCAGTTCGGTGTCTCTTGGGTAGCTCACTTCGTACTGGTGGACGATTCGCCAGCGTTCGCCGGGACCGAGTTCCTTGCGCCAGGCCAGCACTCCGGGGCGGTCGTCCAGATCCTTCTCGTCCGGCGGGGTTGCGCTGCGCGGCACGGTTACTTCTATGCGCTCGTCGCGGGCCACCGGGTAGTAGTCGATCACCTCCACCGCCGATGCGCGGGAATGGCGATTGACGACCTCGATGAGGTAGTCGGTCAGTTCGGTATTGCGCGAGGCGATGAACCCCTCGCTGGCTTTTTCCCCGCCCTGGTCCATGGCCAGCACCTCCACTTGCCGGTCCACGCCCATGGGAAGGACGGCCTCAGCTCCGGGAAGCAGGTCGGGAAGTTCCGCCAGGCCGGCGTAGGCGCCATCCACAAACACCCGCATCGTCCCGCCAAACAGCGGCGTCCCGCTGCCCAGGGTGAACCGCGCGGTCAGATAGGCGCGCGCTTCCTGGCGCGGCGCGGCGCGGGTCACCAGGGCAACGCCAAAGCGGCGCTCGGCAAGCGGAATGGATTGCTCCTGATCGGCGCTGTTGGCTATGTCGGCGCGTTCCGTTGCCCGGTAAACCGCCGCGTACCGGTTCGGGGTCACGCTGGCCGCCGCGACAACCACTTCTTCCATGGCCATGCTCTGCGGCAACCGCCGCGGCGCCTGCCCGCCGAGAGCAACCGCCGTGCGTTCCATGAGCCTGGGGTCGAGCAAATCCAGAAACTCGCTGTCCTGCCCGGGCGCCTGCATCCTGCCGCCCGGATTGCTGCTGGACAGTGTCAGCGCCACGTTCCGCCAGCTTTCGCTGGTTGTCTGGCTGACTTGCGCTTCGTGGGTCAGCCGCAGCTCGGACGCGGCGCTGTCCAGGTAGGCGGAATAGCTGGAACTCCACCCGGCGCGCGGCTGAAAGTAGGTGACGCGCAACTCGGCGGCGAGCGCCGAGGGAGACTGAAGGGAAATCAGGAGGAGCGTGGAAGCCGCTCGCCTGCCGCGCTTGCTTGCCAGTTCCCGCTCAAGCGCCGAAAGGTCTTTTTCCGCTTCGCGCCGCGCCTTGCGCCCGGCGCGCTTCTTCTCCAGCGCGCTGATTGCGCCGCTGCCGATGGAGTCCATGGCTTGCTGCCAGGACGCGATGTCCGCCTGTCCGCCCGCCGCGCGGCTGCTTTCCCTGCCGGCGTATTCCTGCGCCAGCCCCTCCAGGAACTGCAATTGCAGTTCGGCCGCGGCGATGACGTCGTCGATGGCCTCGATAGAGTCATTGACCTCGTCGATGGCCGCTTCCAGCCGCCGGACCTCGGCATCGCGCGCCTCGCGCTCCTCGCGCACATCCTTGCGAATGAACCGCAACTCCACCTTAGGGTCGTCAACCGTTGCGCTGGCGCGGTCCAGGTCGATGTTGCCGGGGAAGCCCTCCAGCGTTACGGTGTTGGCGCCCGGCTCCAGCGTGACACGGGCCAGCCGCGTCACGTCGGCGCCCCGGGGATAAACGGTAACGGCGTCAATGCGCGATTCAATCGCCATGACTGCCGGCGCGCCCAGAATCGTGGCGGCCAGGAGCGCGGCAGCGAGGACCAGTGTCTTGTTGCTCATGCGAATCTCTCCTGCGGCAAGTCCTTCCGCATCGTATTCGATTTGACGCGTGTTCTCCCCCTCACAGGGGACTTAGCGAGAACGAAACGGGCAGCTTGACCCGAAACGCCTCCCCCTTCAGGGATGCGGGAAAGGGCGGCAAGGGTTGCGCCCGCTCCAGCATTCGCAGCACCGCCGCGTCCAGCGCATCCCAGCCGGAACTCTCGCTGATGCTGAAATCGGCGATCGAACCGTCGCGCCGGATGACCAGCAGGAGCGTGACGGTTCCCTCCTGGCGGCTGCGGCGGGCGGCCATGGGGTAGTGCTTGTAGCGGTTCAGTTGCGCGGCAAGTTGCGCCGCGTAGGAGGCTCTGCGTCCCGCGGAACCACCCGCGCTGTCCGAGTCCCCGATGCCCGATGAGCGGCGCCTTTGCGTAACGGCCGCGTTGCCGTCGCCGCCGCCTTCGGACGGCGTGTTCTCAGTCGGCGCCGACTCGGCGGGCTCGTTCTGCTGCAGTTCGGCTACCTGTTCCCTTGTTTCGGTTTGCACGGCCACTTCAGTTTGCACCGCCACCTCAGTGAACTGCTGAACCGGTTCCTGGGCGGGAGCGGCCGGCTGGGGGTCCGGTCGGGTTGGGTCCGGCCGGAGGGGCTGCGGTTGTGGAGGTTGTGGAGTGTCCGGCCGCGTTGGAGCCGGTGTCGGGTCCGGCGTTCGCTCGGGAATCTCGCCCGCATCGGAATCCACCAGCGCTTCCCCCATGTTGCCCAGCAGGCCGAGGCCGATTTCGATCCCTCCCTGGCCTTCGCCCGCCGCGCCCTGGCCGCCAAGCCGCGCGTAGCCCAGCAGCAGCAGGCTGTGGGCGGCAAGCGCTGCGGCCAGGGCCACGGTCCATTGCAGCGCCTTGCGGCCGAAGGGCATCGGCCTTACGCAGGCGGCCGCCCGGCGGCCGCCTCGGTGGCCAGCGAAACCCGCAAAAGGCCTCCGGCGCGCAGCAGGGCAAGCACTTCGCGCAGTTCGGTGGCGGGCAGCGAGCCGTCCGCCTTCACCAGCACGCGCACGCTTTGCGGGTCGGCGGCCGTTTCCAGCAGGCGGCGAATTTCGCTCGTCAGCTGGCCGGGATCAAGGCGCCGATTGTTGAGGTAAAGCGACTGGTTGGCGGCAACCAGCAGAGTGGCGGCGTACTCGCCCTGCGCCTCGCGGCTCAGCGATTTCGGGGGATCCACCCGCACCGCGTCCGGGCTCTCGATCTGCCCCAGAATCATGAAGAAGGCCAGCATCAGGAACACCACGTTGATCAGCGGAATCATGCTGTTTTCCTGGGCCTGGGGCCGGCGCGGCGGGCGCAGGTTCACGGTGGTTCCTCCATCAGCGAAAGGTTTTCCGCGCCGGCCAGCGTCAGGCGGTCCAGAAGCGCAACCAGCGCCTGGGCGCTGACGCCGGGCGCCGTGTCCAGGGCGTAGGGCGCGCGCGGGTCCTGCGCCAACAGGCGGCGCAGCGCGTTGATGTCCGAGGAACCGTAGCGCGCGCCCTCGAACGTGAACGAGCCGTCTTCGGATTCCAGGCGAATGGTCCTGATCTGCTGCGCCGACGGCGCGGAGTCGGGAGTGGGGAAATCGACCGGCAGCTCGCGGGCGCGTATCAGGCTGGTGGACAGCATGAAGAACAGCAGCAGGATGAAAACGATGTCGATCAGCGGCACCATGCTGATGGCGCGCCTGCGCCGCCGGACCCGTTGGTCAAGCCGCATGCTTTTCGGGCCTGGACGCGCCGTTCTTCGCCGAAGCCTGCCGGCTGTTGTAGAGCGTGAACACCCGGGTGACGGCATCGTTGATCTGTTCCGCTACCCGCTGCGCCTTGCGGTCCATCCAGTTGTAGGCGGCCATTACCGGAATCGCGATCGCAAGCCCCATCGCGGTGGTTAGCAGCGCCTGCCAAATTCCGCCGGACAGCACCGAGGGATCCACCTGGCTGCCGGCCATCTCCATGGCCTGGAAGGAGGCGATCATGCCCAGCACGGTTCCCAGCAGCCCCAGCAGGGGAGTGAGCGTGCCGATCACTTCCAGCGCCGGCAACTGGGCGCGCAAGCGGCGCAGCCTGGTCAAGGCAACGCGCTCGAGTTCCTCACGCAGCGTTGCCTGGTCCGCGTCTCCCCGCGTTAACTCGCGCATGGCCAGCGCCACGACCTCGGAACTGAATCGTTCGGCCTTGAGCAGGCGCCAAGCCTGATCGTGCTCTCCCCGCCGCCACGCCGAAAGCGCCGCGGGCAGTTCATCGTTGCGCTCCGGCCGCAGGCGGAAAAACTGCCAAAGCTTCAGCAGCACCACGCTGAGCGCGCCCACGGATATCGCCAGCAACAGCCACACCACGGGGCCGCCTGTCTCCAGGAAGGCCGCCGTTCGCGCAAAGGCGCCGTCAGCGCCGTTCATGCCCCGCAGCGGAGCAAAAGGCCCGCCAGAGCGCGACAAGCGCGCGCCCTGTTTCTCCGCCCCCCGGTTCCGGCCGGGCCCAGGAGCTTCGCAGTCCGCCCAGTTTCAGAAAACGCGACATCAGGCATTCAAGGCAAAACCGCTTCTCTCCGCGGCGGGCG
>RKRP01000183.1 GCA_007571315.1 Gammaproteobacteria bacterium | reverse complement strand
GAGGTGTATAAGAGACAGGGCTGGGGGGGCGCGCACCTCGAAGACCTTATCGTGGTTACCAAAGACGGGTTCGAGCCGCTGGCCACCATGGACGACCCGCTGGTAGTGCTCTAGGCGCGTCGATGTTCTGGCGGGCTGGCGGTGGGCAGAAGAGCTGTAAGCGTCTATAATGCCGCGCCTTCAAGGTTGGAGTTGATCTTTGTCGATTTCGGTGTTCGAGGCCGCCCGGCCCGTCTTCACAGGCTTGCTCGTTGCGGTGATGGTGATTGTCGGCGCGTTCGTCGGCCATTGGGCGCACGGCGCGTGGCTCAACGACCACACTCCCGTCCAACCCATCGAATTCAGCCATGAGGTTCACGCCGGCGAGAACGAAATACCCTGCCAGTATTGCCATGCTTGGGCGGATCGTTCAGCCACTGCCGGAGTGCCCAGCGTGGAAACCTGCGTGGGCTGCCACAAGGGCCTGAGCGAGGTCCGCGGCCAGCCCGAGATCGAGAAGCTGTTTGGCTACTGGGAGCGGGGCGAGGGCATTCCCTGGGTCAAGGTTCACGACACGCCCGATTTTGTGCATTTCCGCCACAAGCCGCATATCCGCGCGGGCGTGGAATGCCAGACCTGCCATGGGCCGGTGGAGGAAATGGCGCGGGTTACGCGGCGGATTGATCTCAACCAGGATCTGCGGATGCCCTGGTGCATTGATTGCCATACCGAGGAGCAGGTGGCCAACGGACGGGATTGCCTGACCTGCCACTACTGACGCCATGGTAAGCCGAAGAGATGTTTTCAAGTTCGCCGGCGCCGGAGGCGTGGGCGTGGGCGCGGGGCTGCTGCTGGGAGAAGTCAACCAGAGGCCGCTGGAAACGCTGCTTTCCACGCACATTCCGCCGGAAGATTTCTCGCCGGGCCTGGACACCTGGTACAACACCTTGTGCCGCATGTGTCCTGCCGGCTGCGGCATTTCCGTAAAGGTGCGCGAAGGCCGCGCCAGGAAGATTGAAGGAAACGCGGCGCACCCGGTAAACCGCGGCGGCACCTGCGCTTTGGGGCAGGCCTCGCTGAACGCCCTGTACAACCCCGATCGCCTGCGTTCCCCCATGCGCGCCGACGGCGAAGGCGGATTCGTTCCCGCCCCTTGGGACGAAGCTTTCGAGGAGCTGGTTTCGCGTCTGAACGCCCTTGAGGAATTCGCAATGGGCCGCCAGGCGTGGGTGCTTACCGGCGGAGCGCTGAGTTCCGGCGAGGAGGCGTTGAGCCGTTTCGCCAGCGCGTTGAACGCCAGGGTGCTGCGCCTGGCCTTGGACACAACCGCCGCGGAACGGGCGGCGGCAAAGGCCATGTACGGCTTTGAGGGTCTGCCGCACTACGATATTGCCAACGCCGACGTGATCGTTTCCTTCGGCGCGGACTTTTTGGGTTCCTGGCGCTCGCCCATCGCCTATGCGAAGGCGTACGGCGATTTTCGCCAGGGTGGCCAAGGCGGGCGCGGCTACCTGGCGCAGGTGGAGCCGCGCATGTCGCTTACCGGCGCCAACGCCGACGAATGGCTTGCGGCGAAGCCGGGCGCGGAAGGCGCGCTGGCGCTGGCGCTGGCCGCCGAATTGCTGCGGCGCGGCTACGGTGATGCAGCCACCTCGGCCTGGAACGGTCTCAGCGGCGCCATGAGCCTTGAGGAGGCGGCGCGGCATGCGGATGTTCCGGCTGCGCGTGTTGAGGCTCTGGCCGGTCGCCTGGCTGCCGCGAAGGCGCCGCTCGCCCTGGGCGGCGGCGCGGCTGGCGCGGGCAGCAACGGCACGCAGGCGCTCACTGCGGTGGCGGCCCTGAACCGGGTGCTGGGCGCCGCGGGCGGCACTGTTCGGCCCAATCTGGCGCATGCAACGGCGTATTCGGGCCTGCGGGACATCGAGGATTTCGCTGCGCAAGCGGCCAGCGGCGATGTGCCCATGGTTATTCTGGCCGGGGTGGATCCCGTGCATGACCTGCCAGAATCGCTGGGCATCCGCAAGGCTCTTGAGAGGGCCGATTTCGTGGTGAGCCTGGACAGCTTCCTGAACGACTCCGCTTCGCTCGCCGACTGGGTTTTGGCGACGGACAACTTTCTGGAGACCTGGGGGGACGATATTTCGTCTCCGGGCGCGGGAATGCTTACGGCAACCTTGCAGCAGCCGGTGCAGAAGCGCCTGCACGACACCCTGTCGGTTACCGACATCATTCTCAAGCTGGCGACCCGCTTGGGCGGAGCGGCCGCGGAGGCGCTTCCCCACGAGGATGCGCAGGCGTTTACCCGCTCGGAATGGGAGGCCGCCTGGGAATCCATGGGCGTGTCCGGCGATTTCAATGCCCGGTTCCGCCGCGCCCAGCAGGATGGCGTTTGGGCGGCGGCGCTTGCCGAAGGCATGGCGGACGAGCTTTCGCCCGAGGCCGCCGCGCCGCAGCCGCCGCCAGCGGCCGAGTTCGCCGGCGGCGAGGCTGAGTATCCGTTTGTTTTTCACCCCTATGCAACGCAGGGGTTCCGCGAAGGAGTGGGCGCCAACCTTCCCTGGATGCAGGAGCTGCCGGACCCGCTTACCAGCGTGGCGTACGGAAGCTGGGCGGAAGTGAATCCCGCCACGGCCCGCGAACTGGGGCTGCGCACGGGCGACCTGGTGGAGCTGGAATCCCCGGCCGGCAAGGTAAGCGTTCCCGTGGTGGAGTATCCCGGCGTGCGTCCCGACGTGGTCGCCATGCCGCTGGGTCACGGCCACCGCGCCAATGGCCGTTACGCCCGGGGCCGCGGCGCCAACGCCGCCTCGCTGTTGGCGGCGCAGAGCGATTCCGCCACCGGAACGCTGGCCTGGGCGGCCACCCGCGTGGCCCTGCGCGCATTGGGCAAGCGTGGGCGCCTGATCCGCACCAGCGGAGTGAGCCGCACGCTGGGCCGGCAAATTCTCGGGCCGGACGGCGAGCATTAGGACGATGAGCAAGATCACGGACAAGCTGCGCGAATACCGCGTGGACGGCTACTACACGGAATTCGACTATCACTGGACGATGACCGTGGACCTGGACCGCTGCACCGGCTGCGAAGCCTGCGTGGTGGCCTGCCAGGCGGAGAACAATCTGCCCATTGTGGGCGAGAAGCGCATGCGCCAGGGGCGCGAGATGAAGTGGATCCGCGTGGAGCGCTACTGGGACGGCGATTACCCCAACGCGCGGCTGAATTTCATTCCCATGCTCTGCCAGCAATGCGATCAGGCCCCCTGCGAGATCGCCTGCCCGGTGTTCGCCACCTATCACAATCAGGACGGACTCAATGCTCAGGTGTACAACCGTTGCATAGGCACCCGCACCTGCGCGGTGTATTGCCCGTACGAGGTGCGTTTTTTCAACTGGTTCACCTACACCTGGGACGAACCGCTGGAGCAGCAGCTCAACCCGGATGTGACCGTGCGCGAGAAGGGCGTGATGGAGAAATGCACCTTCTGCATCCAGCGCATCAACCGGGCCAAGGACGCGGCGCGCGATGAGGACCGCCGGGTGGGCGACGGCGAGGCGCAGCCGGCCTGCGCCCAGGCCTGCCCCACGGACGCGATCGTGTTTGGCGACCGCAACGATCCCGACAGCGCGGTTTCACAAAAGATGCAGGACCCCAGGGCCTACGAAGTCCTCAAGGAACTCAACACCGCGCCCAGCGTCATCTACCTTAAGAACGCGCGCGCGCCACTGCATGCGGAAAAGGATGAGGGCCATCACCGCGAGGAGGCCGCCGAGGCCCATGCGGCGGCTGGCGAGCCCCGCTGGGCGGATTCCGGCAAGGCGGCGAGCTGATTATGTCCTCCGTGCTGCGCCAGCAGATGTTCGACCACGGCGAACCCGCCTACGCCGAGGTCAACCGCGATGTCATCAAGGCGCTCACCACCACCACTTGGCGCTACTGGGTCACGCTAGGCATATCGGCCGGCGCGGGCCTGCTGTTCTTCTTCGCGCCGTGGATCTACCAGATCATTGTGGGCGTGGGCGCCGCGGGCATGAACCGCAACGCGATGTGGGGCACCTACCTTTCCAACTTCATTTTCTGGATTGGCCTCAGCCACTCCGGAACGCTGCTGTCGGCGGTGCTGCACATTACCCAGTCGGACTGGCGCAAGTCGATCTATCGCAGCGCCGAGGCGATGACACTGTTTTCGCTGATGACCGCCGCCCTGTTCGTGATGGTGCATGTGGGACGGGTGTGGTTCGTGCACTGGACCTTCCCGGTGCCCAACCCCATGGAGCTGTGGCCGAACTTCCGCTCGCCGCTGATGTTCGACGTGATGGCCATCATGACCTACCTCACCGCCAGCAGCGTGTTCATCTACATGGGGTCGCTGCCGGATTTCGCCGCGGTCCGCGACGCTTCAACGGGTTTGCGCCGCCGCATCTACGCCATCCTGTGCTTCGGCTGGCGCGGCACCGGGCATGAATGGCACACGCTGGGCTGGGCCTACACTTTCTTCGCCGTGCTGGTCATTCCTCTGGCCGTTTCGGTGCATTCCATCGTGTCTTGGGATTTCGCCCTGTCCACGGTCCCGGGACTGCACCAGACCATATTCGCGCCGTATTTCGTTTGCGGGGCAATCTACTCAGGAACGGCGGGCATCGTGACTGTAATGTGGATGCTGCGCCGGTTCATGGGCTTCGGCCGCTATATCGGCAAGCTGCATATCGACAATCTGTCCAAGCTGCTGCTGGTTCTGTCGCTGATCTGGACCTACATCAACATCTGCGAGGTGTTCACCGGCTGGTACGCCGACACGTCCTTCGAGAACGAGGCCATCCTCTACCGGATCAAGGACGGCCCCTTCGCCTGGCTGTACTGGGAAATGATCTTCTTCTGCGCGGTGGTTCCGCTGTTGCTGTTCTCGCGCCGAATCCGCCAGAACTGGAACGTGATGCTGGTTATTTCCATCGTTATCAATATCGGCATGCTCACGGAACGCTTCGTGATCGTGGCCAGTTCCCTGCCGCGCAAGTTCCTGCCGGATGTGTTCGGCGTGTATTTCCCCAGCCTGGTGGAAATTTCCATCACGGTGGGCTCATTCGCCATCTTCACCACCCTGTTTCTCCTGTTCGTGAAGATATTTCCAGCGGTGTCGATCTATGAGGTGAAGGAAACGCTCAATCCCCTGCGCAAGCGCCAGGCCCCCGAGCAGGAGGCCCGCGCATGACGCTGCTGGCCACCTTCGCGCACGAGGACACCGCCATGGAGGCCGCGCGCTCGCTTAGGGAGCAGGGCGTGAC
>RKRP01000133.1 GCA_007571315.1 Gammaproteobacteria bacterium | reverse complement strand
CCGCGAACAGCTCCATCCATTCCGCCGTGGCGCGGGTGGCCAGTATGCGTCCCGTTTCGGAATAGGTATCGTCAATATTGCGAACCCGGTCGGAAAGCGTTCTGAAACGCTCGTCCTCAATCAAATCCGGGCGTTCGGCGAGGGCGCAAAACTGCTCCCAGTGCCGGTCCAGGTAGGGCAGCACGGCAATGTAGCCATCCAGCGTCCGGTAGGGCTTGCGGTGCTTGCTCATCAGCCGCTTGTAGCCGGGAGTGTCCAGCGGCGGATCGAATACCTGGCCCCACAAGTGCTCCG
The DNA here is from genome assembly GCA_007571315.1 of Gammaproteobacteria bacterium. Taxonomy (GTDB): domain Bacteria; phylum Pseudomonadota; class Gammaproteobacteria; order Steroidobacterales; family Foliamicaceae; genus Foliamicus. The sequence continues at coordinate 51,120 of RKRP01000133.1, read as the reverse complement.
CCATCACAAACGACACCATGGTCTCGAACATCGGCACTTCCAGCTCCTGGCCTTCCCCGGTCCGCTCGCGATGGAACAACGCTGCCAACACGCCATATACAACCGTAATCGCGGTAGTCTTGTCCGCCACCACGCTGGGAGCGTAGCGCGGTTCCCCCTGCACCATCTCGTGCAGCATGGCAAAGCCGCTCACGGACTGAATCGAGTCGTCCAGGGCGCCGCGCTGCGCGTAGGGGCCGGCTTTTCCGTAGCCGTAAGTTCCGCAATAGATTATGCGTGGATTGACCGCGCGCAGGTCGTCGTACTCAAGACCCAGGCGCGTCATCACGCCGGGGCGGTTGTTGTGAATCAGAACATCCGCGCCGCGCGCCAGACGCAGCACCGCCTCCCGCCCCGCGGGCTTTTTCAGATTCAGCACCACGCCCCGCTTGTTTCGGTTGCAGGTGAGGTAAAGCGCCGCCATGCCGGGATTGTGAAAAGCTCCCAGGGACCGGTTGGAGTCGCCGTACGGCGGTTCCACCTTGATGACTTCGGCGCCCATGTCGGCCAGCAACTGGCAGGCCCAGGGGCCCAGCACCACACTGGTGAGTTCCAGAACCCGAACACCCTCCAGCGGCCCGGCCATCAGGGATTGCTTCCCGGCTTTGAACGAAGGCGCGCCAGCATGCGCCGGATTGTACGCTGCGCTTTGCATTTTCCTGCTGAATCCGCAACAATCGGAACTGTTGTGCGGCGGCACAGTAAAACTTGGGGCGCAAAGCAATGACACAGCCAATTACCCATGCCCTGGCGCTTGATAGAAACCGCGACGCAAGGGCGCGGGAACGGTTTGTTTCCGGCCTGCGCGGTTTCGTGCTCAACGATCTTGCGGCAACCATGCGCAAGGACTTTGAATCCGGCGTTTCCGCAAGCCTGGAAACGCCCGGCAACAAGCCGCCGAACGGCGAGGACGTGCATCGAGCGATGCGCGGCCGGGAAATTTTCAAGGCCTATTCTTCCGCCCGCTGCACAGCCCAGCAAATGGTATGGGACGTGGTGATGGACAGCATGGAACAGCAACGCGGGCAACTCAACGACAAGGGCCGCAGCCTGTCGGAAAAGGCCAAAGCCGGCGGCACGCTGGAACTGGATCCGAACCTTGAGATTCCGCGCTACGTGGATGCGGTGGACGTTCACCTCATGCCCGGCTGCTACCACAAGGAATACGGCGGCCAAGACCTCGCGGCAGGAGCCATCTACGACCAGGGATTGAACGTGTTCGCCTTTGGCGCCATGGGCAGGGAATTGAACGATATCGGCTGGTCCATGGCGAATTTCTACAAGGCGCGCTTCAACAACCCCAAACCGGCCCGAATATTGGACGCCGGCTGCACCATTGGCCACAACACCCTGCCCTGGAGGCAGGTGTTTCCCCAAGCCGAGGTGCATGGCATTGATGTGGCCGCGCCGTGCCTGCGCTATGCGCATGCCCGCGCCGAGGCCATGGGCATTGAGGCCCACTTCCACCAGCAGAGCGCCGAGAGCATCCGCTTCCCGGACAACTCCATGGACGTGGTGTTCAGTTCCATGTTCCTGCATGAACTGCCGAACAAGGCGATTCGCAACTATCTGGCCGAGGCCCACCGCGTGCTGCGCCCGGGCGGCGTGCTTCTCAACATGGAACTGCCGCCCAACGACCGGATGGCGGCCTACGATCAGTTCTATCTGGACTGGGACAGCTACTACAACAACGAGCCGTTCTACAAGGACTTCCGCGACCAGGATCCGAAGGAACTTACGGTAACGGCAGGCTTTCCCGCCGAAGGCTACTTTGAAGGCGTAATGCCGCGCTACACCTACACGGAAGAAGAAGAGTTCATCGCGGCAGCCAGGACCGACCCGGAGTTCGGCGAGGACACCGGGCGGTTGTCGGACGTGATCTTCTGGTACGGCTTCGGCTCGGTCAAGCAGGGCTGATGTGAGCGCGGCAGCGGGAGAACGACTGAGCCGCCGCATCAAGGGGGGGCGGAAGTATTTCTTTCAGGACCCCGCCACCGACGCGCTGCTGGCCAGTTTGCTCAAACTGATGGCGGAGCACTGGGTGGCGCGGGAACGGCTGATGAGCCTGGAAACGCTGATTCTCCAAAAAGGTCTTGCCAGCCGCGAGGAAATCGACGATTTCGAGCCGGATGCGGCCCAGGCCGCGGCCTGGGCCGCCGCCAACGCCGAACTGATCCGCAAGGTTCTGGCGCCGTTTGAGGAGATGGGAGAGGAGGCAAGCCAATGATGCTGGAGCACAAGATACTGGTTTTCTTCCATATTTCCTTATGGGTGTTCTGGCTGGGCACGGACCTGGGGGTGTTTCTGGCCGCGAAGATGTCGGAAAACTCCTCGCTGAGCATTGAAACCCGCTCCAGCGTCCTGCGCCTTGGCATGGTGCTGGACCGGCTGCCGCGCACCTGCAACGCGCTGATCTTCCCAAGCGGCCTGCAATTGATCGCCAGCCTGGAGATCATCCGTGTTCCCGCCTGGGCGCTGGCGCTGGTGTGGATCCTGGGTTTGGCCTGGGTCCTGATCATGTGGCGGGGCTTTCTCAATCCGGGAACCGCCGCCGAAAAACTCTTCGAGAAAACCAATACGCCATTCAGCCTGCTGTTGTGCGTGGGCGCCCTGGCATTCGCCGCGGCAACGCAAACGGTGGCCGCGCTTGAGGCCCCGCTGTGGCTTGCGGCAAAGCTGGTGGCGGTAGGGCTGATCGGTTTCGCGGTGGTGCCGTTGGACCGTGGCTTCGCTCCCGCCACCGCTACCTTCGCCACCATTGCGCAATCGGGGTCAACGGCCGAACTGGAGCAGAAGTATCACGCACAGTTGCAACCGGTGTACGGATGGGTATTGTTTATCTACGCCATGACCATTGTGGCCGCGTTCTCGGGCACAGTGTTCGGCCCGTAGCGATAAAAGAGGTTGGTAGCCACCCCAAGGAGAGCTATAAATGATCCGCTTATACGGCCCGCTACAGTCTCGAGCGGCGCGCTGCTTGTGGATGCTGGAAGAATTGTCCATCCCTTACGAGCACGTTCCCATGGACGACCTGTCGCGGGAGGAACGCAGGAAAGCGATCGGCGCGGTCACAATTACCGGCAAGGCGCCGGCCATGGAAGATGGCAATCTCAAGCTGTTTGAATCCACCGCCATCAACCTGTACCTGGCCGCTAAATATGATGACCGGGAGCTTTGGCCCGCCACCCAGGCGCAGCGCGCTCATGTGCTGCAATGGGCGTTCTTCGCCATGACCGAACTGGAGCCGCCCATCGTAACGATGTTCATGCAGAAATTCGTGCACACCGGCGACAACCACAACGAGGCCGCGGCCCAAGCGGCCGAAGCCGCTCTGGCGGAACCCCTGGGCGTTCTGGAGAAGCAACTCGCCAGGCGCTCCCACCTCCTGGGCGACCAGTTCACGGCGGCGGACCTTATCTGCGTTTCAGTGCTGGACATGCTGGGAATGCTGGGCTACGACATCGCGTCGCAGGCCAAGGTGAACAAGTGGATGAACAGTTGCAAGAAGCGTCCGGCCTATGCGCGCTCCCGAGGCGCGGCCTAACAGCCCTGCGTGGCGTGGGAGCCAGTCAGGACGCGGTAGTTCGGGCGCGAAACAGCGGCGCCGTGGCCACGGTGCTGATGGACCAGCCCGGCAATCTCAACAGCTTCACGCCGGAGTTGAGGGCGCAGTTGGCGGCGGCGCTCATGGAAGCGGCGCAGGACCCTTCGGTGCGGGCGATCGTGCTGGGCGGCAGCGGGAGATTCTTCAGCGCCGGAGCAAACCTTAAACGGAGCGCCTTGGGAACGGAGTCGATACGAGACATTCTTCTGAAGGAATACAAGCCTGTATTCGACGCGGTCGCGGAGGCTACGCAGCCCGTAATCGCCGCCATTCAGGGAGGCGCGGCAGGCATTGGCATGTCCCTGGCGGTCGCCTGCGACTTGGTGGTAATGGAAGAAAACGCCTTTCTGCTTTGCCCTTTTTCCAACATCGGCCTTATTCCTGATGGCGGGGCCACCTGGACGCTTACCCGGGCGCTGGGTCAGCGCGCGGCTTTTGAGTTCGCCATCGGCGGCGACCGCATGCCCGCGAGCCGCGCCCTGGAGTTGAACCTGGTCAACCGTCTGGCCCCGCCGGGGCAAGCGCTGCAAACGGCCGAAAACTGGGCGGGCGAACTGGCGATAAAGGCGCCGCTGGCACTGGCCGCCACAAAGAAACTTGTGCGCAAGGCGGCAGCGCTTTCGTTTGAGGACATGTTCATGGCCGAGGCCGAAGCACAGGAAACATGCGCCGCCTCGGCGGACGCGGCCGAAGGCATAGCGGCGTTTCTGGAGAAAAGGGCGCCACGCTTTACCGGCGCCTAGGCCGGATGTTGCATGAGCAACCCCGGGCGCAAGGGCCCCAGAAGCAAGGATAAACGCCGCGGAAAACTCGATAACAGCGAGTGGCTGCAGTTCTGGCGCCACGGCAGCGTTACAACCTTCGAGCGGAACGGCAATCCCAATTACGACGGGGAGATTCGGGAATTCTGGGAACGCCAGTTCGCCACCCTCACTCCCGAAGCGCGAGTGGCGGACCTGGCTACCGGCAACGGCGCCGTGGCTCTTCTGGCGGCGGAGTATTCCGCAACGCGCGGCAAGCAGTTTGCAATTGAGGCGCTGGACAAGGCCGCCATCAAGCCGGAGCGGGATGCAGGCGGCGCTGAAGCGGCCCGGCCATGGCTGGGCCAGGTGCGCTTCCGCGGCAATGCGCCAAACGAGCGAACCGGACTGGAAAGCGGCAGCGTGGACCTGGCAACCTCGCAATATGGGTTCGAGTACGGGGACCCCGCGGCCAGCGCGCAGGAGGTCATGCGCATCCTCAAGCCTGGCGGGCGCATCGCGCTTATTACGCATCACGCCAACTCGGTGGTGGTGCGCGAGGCGCGGGAAGGACTGGAGCAGCACCGTCTTTGCCTGGAGCAAGAGCGCTTGCTGGAGAAAGCCGGCCGGGTAGTCAAAGCCATGGCCGGCGCTGGCAGCGCATTTGAGCGGCGCCTGTTGCGGGGCGACGGCAAAGCCGAGCATTTGCGGCGAAAACTGAACGCATCGGTTGATCGGGTGCAGCAGCAAGCCGCGAGGTTCAGCGACCCCGGCTACGGCATCGGGTTTATCCTGCAAGGGCTGAGCAGCGTTTTCGCGCCCCGGATTGAAGCCTCGCAAAGACGCCAAACGATACGGCGCCTGAAGGAATCCTGCGCGGCATACCAGAGGCGCATGGAGGACCTGCTTGCCGCCACGCCCAGCGAGGGAGAATTCGACCGGCTTCTCGGCTGCCTGCGCGGGGCGGGAATTGCGGTGGAGGGCTGGTTCCCGCTGATCTACCGGGGCGAGGCGCTGATGGGCTGGGCGGTTACGGGCAACAAGCCGCGGCAAGAGGCGGCGAGCAGCGCGATGGAGTAGGATTGCGCCCACTTTTATCCGAGGAGCGGTTCCAGTGGAAATCAAGGGCAAGACCATCATCATTACGGGAGCGGCGCGCGGCTTAGGCGCGGCCATGGCGCGCCGCCTGGCCAGCGCCGGCGCGCGGCTGGCCTTGTGCGACCTCAAGGAGGACGGTCTGGCCGATACGGCCGCCTGCTGCCGCGGAGCCGGCGCTGAAGTTCATTGCTACGGCGCCAATGTCTCGAAGGAAGCGGACGTTACCGCCTTCATGGATGCGGTGGCCTCGGATTGCGGCGCTCTTGATGCGCTCATCAACAATGCCGGCATTACCCGCGACGGCCTGCTTATCAAACACAAGGACGGCGAATTGCTGGGCAAGATGCCGCTGCAAGACTGGCAGGCGGTTATTGACGTTAACCTCACGGGCACCTTCTTGTGCGCCCGCGAGGCCGCTGCGCATATGGCGAGCTTCGGGAACGGAGGCGTCATCATCAACATCTCCAGCCTCTCCCGGGCCGGCAATTTTGGCCAGTCCAACTACTCCGCCACCAAGGCCGGCGTGGCCGCGCTCACCGTGCTGTGGGCGCGCGAGCTGGCCCGCCACGGAATTCGGGCGGCGGCGATCGCGCCAGGTCTGATGAATACGGAGATGGTGGCGGCGATGAAGCCCGAGGCCCGCGAACGGCTCGCGGCCATGGTGCCGGCCAAACGTCTGGGCGAGCCGGACGAAGTGGCGCAGACTGCGCAATTCATCCTGGAGAACGACTACATATCGGGACGAGTCATCGATCTCGACGGCGGCCTGCGCTGGTAAGGCCGCGGCGTTCCGTTACGCAGGCGCCGGGGGCCGCATGCGGGTTATTACGCTGAACGCCAACGGCATCCGGGCGGCGGCGCGCAAGGGCTTCTTTAACTGGCTGCGGCGCCAGAAAGCCGACTTGGTGTGCCTGCAGGAACTGAAGGCGCAGGAGAACCAGCTGCAAAGCCGCGAGTTCTGGCCCCGCAACTGGCATTGCTTCTACGAGAGCGCCGAGCGCAAGGGATATTCGGGCGTGGGCCTGTATTCCCGGCGCGAACCCGACGAAGTGCTGCGCGGTTTCGGCTCGGTGGAATTCGATGCCGAGGGCCGTTATCTGGAAGCGCGCTTCGGAGGCTTGAGCGTGGTTTCGCTGTACTTGCCTTCGGGCTCGTCTTCGGAACACCGCCAGGAGGCCAAGTACCGGTTCCTGGATGAGTTCACGCCCCTGCTGAGGGCGGCGCGCGACAGTGGCAGAGAGCATCTGCTGTGCGGAGACTTCAACATTGCGCATCGCCGGATTGATCTCAAAAACTGGCGCGGCAACCGGAAAAATTCCGGCTTCCTTCCGGAAGAACGCGCCTGGATGGACCGGCTGTTTGGGGAATTCGGCTTTGTCGATTGCTTCCGCCGCATCAACCCCCATCCTGATCAGTACACCTGGTGGTCGAACCGCGGCCAGGCCTGGGCCAGGAATGTCGGCTGGCGCATCGACTACCAAGTGGCCACGCCGCATCTGGCGGAGCGGGTTCGGGCGGCTTCCATCTACAAGCGCAAGCGGTTCTCCGACCACGCGCCGCTGATTCTTGATTATGCGGACTGACCGCTACGGGGGCTTCGGCGCCTTCCTGCGCCCGCGGGTGGCGGCGATTTTCTTTTTGGGCGTTTCGGTCGCTTTTTTATCGAACTTCGCCTCGCGCAGCCGCACAGCTACGCAAGAGGCCGCAGCCGGTAGGCGGCCTCCCAGATTTTGTGACCCAGCGCGCTGCCGCGCAGCTCGAAACGCGTGGCGCAGCGCGCCGGAGGGCTGGCGAGCCGCTCGAATGCCGTCATGCCATCCATCACGCCTTCGATGTGCTCGGCGTATGGCGACCAGTCGGTGGCCACGTGGAACATCCCTCCGGGCTCCAGCGCCCGCTCAAGCAGCGCGATGAAACCCGGCTGCACCAGCCGCCGCTTGTGATGCCGCTTGCGTGGCCAGGGATCGGGAAAATACAGGCAAACCATCGCCACGGAAGCCTGCGGCAATTGCGACCTCAGAACTTCCACGGCATCGGCTTGCATGAGGCGCAAGTTTGAAAGCCCGGCGCGTTCGGCCTCAAGCAGGCAACGCCCCAGGCCGGGCCGATGAACCTCCACGCCCAGAAAATTGAACTGCGGGGATTCCGCGGCGGCGCGCACCAGCGTCTTGCCGTTGCCGAAGCCGATCTCCAGCACCGTGCGCGCCTCCCTCCCGAATACTTCCTTGAGCGGCGGGAGCGCGCCGGTTTCATCCACGCCGTAGCGCGGCCATAGCTCCTTCAGGGCGCGCTTCTGAGCCGAGGTGGTCCGCCCCGATCTGCGAACGAAGCTGCGTGGGTCGGCCCGTCTTTCAGCCTCGGAATTCACTTCGCCTCCACCCGCCGCAACCACCGTTGGCCGCCTCTGTCGCCGGCCCCTTTGCGGCACTGGAAATCTAGCATAGACTGAGCCGCGCAGCGGGCGTAGTTCAAAGGTAGAACCTCAGCTTCCCAAGCTGATGATGTGGGTTCGATTCCCATCGTCCGCTCCATGCTCATGCAATAGCCGTATTAGTGCCGCGTTAGGCGGATAAGCTCGCGGGATAGAAATATTCGCGGTACGCGAGCAATTTTCCGGTTTCCTTCATCTCGGGGAAAGTCCATTGTGCTCATCGAAGCGGCGCAGGGGTTGCGCCGCGCAATTCAATCCTTACAAGGAGGTAAATCATGCGAGTACTACTCGATAGCGAATGCGCCGCCGTTGCTGGCGGACACGAATCCGAATGCGTGCAAAACGTCAAGGCGGCGGCCATAGTCATAGGAGCCGGCACTGGCGCGATAGTCGGCACCGCAGCAGGAGGCATGGGCGCGGTTCCCGGGGCGATTGTTGGCGCTTCAGCGGGCGCGCTCGTGGCTGAAGTTGTTGCGCGGCCCTTATGCGCCATGGAGGAAAAAGAGAAATCAGATGGCGAAGAATCGGATAGCGGCGGCGGCAGTGGTGGCGTTGTGGTGCAAGGGACTGTAGGGATAACGGACGATTACGCCCCGCTTCCCGCGTACCAGCTGGTAGTCGTTACTGACAACGACTAGCCGCGCTGCCGCTCCAGATGCGGCAGGCGAGTGAGCGTTGGCGCTCAGCAAACGGAGATTGACATGAGAAAGTTGACGTTGCGGGAAATTCGCTTGCCTGCGGGCGGGCATCCAGAGGAATTTCGCACCCTTATGCGGCACGAAATTCCGCGCTGGAAGGAGCCTCCCAACCGTTGGATCCTGGTGCCGGAGAGGCAGCAGGAAACAGGGATGGAGGATTCGTCCAAACCGGTTCCGTCGCATTGGCTGCCGCCATGCAGCGACGAGTGGCCGGAGGTGCTGTGACGTCAAACAGTCAGAAAGCATAGAGGCCGGTCCGGTGGGCAACCATCCAACAAGGCGTTCTCCAAACGACCCCGGTTTGTTCCGCGAGAACGCCCTGACAAGTCAGCGGAATCGCTTCCTTGGGAAGGTGCTGCTGGCCGGGCCGGCCTCCACCCCTCTTGCAGTGTGGATTGCATGCGCTTGCATTGCCGCGCTGATTGCCCTGGCCTTCGTGGTCCAGGTGCCAAGCCGGCTGCATGCCCCCGGCGTGCTGCTGCCCGTGGGCGGTCTTACCACAATACCCGCCGAGCAAAGCGGCGTGATCGAGGAAGTGCTGGTAAAGCCGGGCGACACGGTGGAGGCCGGCAGCGCGTTGATGACGCTGGCCGTGGACCGCGCTCTTGCCGACGGGATCGGCAGTTACGAGACCCGGTCGGGGTCGGCGGCGCAACAGCGGCAATTGCTGCAGCAGCGCCGGCACAGGGAACGAAACGCCTTCGACGCAAGAATGCGCTCCATGCGTCTTGAGCAGGCGGCACTCAAATCCACGCTGGATTTGCTCAAGGCGCGGGTTCAAAACGCGGCCCGCCAGGTTGAACTGGCGGATGCCGGCTACAAGCGGCTGGAGGCGCTGGCGTCTCAAGGACACGCGGCGAGGCGCGATGTGGAGCCTTCGGAACTGCGGAGGCTGCAAGCCATGGCGCTGCTGGATCAACTGCGTTCCCAGAGAATTGAAACCGAGGCCGCTGTCGATCGCCTCTCGCAGGGAATGATTGCTGAGCGCCAGTCCTTCGAGGCGCTGGATTTGAGCCTGGAGATTGAATCGGAGCGTTTGGCGGAACGCGCCGTGGAGCTGGACGGGTTATCCCGCCGCGCAATCGTCGCGCCCATGCGAGGACAACTTGCCGACGTGCTGGCGAGCGCCGGCAAGCCGGTCAACATTGGCGATGCGGTAGCTACCATTCACCCGCCCGGCGCGGAAATGGAAGCCCGGCTTTACCTTTCGTCAGCGGCCGGCGGGCGAGCCGAGGCCGGACAGGAGGCGGTGCTGAAACTTCCGGCCTTTCCGTCGCGCCAGTTTGGCGTATTGAAGGGCACGGTTACGGAAATGACTTCCAGCCCGCTTGAGGCGCATGCCATTCGCCTGGTTCCGAATGTGCTTGCTCCCGCCTACGAGGCGCGCGTGAGACTTGAACGGCAGCACATGCAAGCCAAGGGCCGGAGCTGGCCGCTGCGCCCGGGGCTGGGGGTGGACGCCACCATCATTGAAACCCGGCGCACACTCATACGCTGGCTTTTGGATCCGCTCATTCGCGGCGCCGGCGAAGCCTTGATAAACGCGGAGGAGCCTGCGCTTGCCGACGTTCAAGCAGGCGTTTGATGCCGCCATCGGCCGCCCCAGGAGGCTGCGGCACATTCCCCAGCACCAGCAGTCCGAGTGCGGGCTGGCCTGTCTGGCGATGATCGCCGACTTTCACGGACTGCGCATGAACTTGACCACAACCCGCGCCCGCGCCGGCGGAGCGGGACGCGGACACACGTTGCAAGCGCTGATGGATGCCGCCGAAAAACTGGGCCTGAGCGGACGGCCGCTCAGGCTGGAACTGGAAGAGTTTGCGCAGCTCAAGGTTCCCTGCATCCTGCACTGGAATCTGGACCACTATGTTGTGCTGGAGAAAGTCCGCAAGCAGCGCGCGCTGATCCTCGACCCTGCGGGCGAGCGCCGCTGGTGGCGCGTTGCGCAACTCGACGAACGCTTTACGGGCGTGGCGCTGGAACTCGCCCCGCACGCGAATTTCAGGCGCTCCGACTTGCGTGGCGCGCTGCCGCTCAAGTCCATAGCCCGTTCATTCGACGGTCTCGCGCGCACGCTGTCCGGCCTCACCCTGATTGCGCTGGCGATGCAGATACTCAGCCTGGCGCCACCCATACTTTCGCAAATCCTGATCGACGAAGTAACCACATCCCAGGATTCCGAATTGCTGCGCTCCATGCTGATCGCCATGGCGCTGCTGGCGGCGGTAACAATCCCGCTGCAACTGCTCCAGGGCTGGATTGGAATTTGGCTATCCACCTCGATTTCCCTGCAAACCTCCCGCAATCTAACCCGGCGGCTGTTCAGCCTGCCGGCGCGCTTCTTCCGGGAGCGGCATGTGGGCGATGTAGTCTCGCGCATGCAATCGCTGGCGCCCATCATCCAGTTCGCGACAGGCTCGGTGGTCACAGGCATTATCAATCTGCTCAAGGTAACTCTTGCAGGCGTGGTGATGCTGATCTACAGCCCGGTCCTGATGATGATCAGCCTGGCCGGGCTGGCGCTTCGCGCCGGGTTGGTGTGGAGCGTTCTTCCCGCGCAGAGACGGTTGTCGCGGGACGGGCTGGTGGCGGGGGCGAAGCAGAGTTCAGCGATGCTGGAATCGCTTCGCGGAAGCGAAACGGTAAAGGCGCTGGCCGGCGAGAGCGAGCGCCTCACGGTTTGGCAAACGCACCTGGTCGATAAGCTCAACCTGAATGTGCGCAGCGCGCGCATAGGCATGTGGTCCGGCGCCGGGCTGAGCGCGCTTGGGGAAGCCGAGCAGATCGCGTTTCTGGGCGTTGGGGTGCTGGCGCTGTTTAATGGTCAGATCACGCTCGGCGCGCTGTTTGCCTTCATGTCGCTGCGCGGCCGGTTCAGCGCGGCCCTCAGTGCGCTTATTGCGCTGTTTCAACAGGCTTACATGCTGCGGCTGCATGCCGAGCGGCTGGGGGATATCGTGGAGCACGAGGCCGAACCGGAGGATGGCTTGCCGGTTGGCCGGCTTGATGGCGCGTTCGAGGCGCAGGGAATGGGATTTGCCTACAGCGGCAACGAGGGATTCGTGCTGCGCAAATTTTCCTGCCGTATTGAACCGGGCCAGCTGGTGGTGCTGACAGGGCCATCCGGCTGCGGCAAGAGCACTTTTCTCAAACTTCTGGCGGGCCTGGAAACACCTACGGAGGGAAGGCTTCTGGCAGACGGAACGGAAGTGGAAAGGCTTCAGCGCCGCGAGTATCGCCGGCAACTGGGCCTTGTGCTGCAGGGCGACGTGCTGTTCCGAGGCAGCATCGCCGAGAATATCAGTTTCTTCGACCCGGCGCCGGATGCCGAACTGATTGAGGAAGTTGCTCGCCTGGCGGCCATGGACGCGGAAATTCGACAATTCCCCATGGGCATGGCCAGCCAGATTGGCGACATGGGTTCCAATCTGTCGGGCGGCCAGGCGCAGAGAATCCTGCTGGCGAGAGCGCTGTATCGCCGCCCGCGCGCGCTGATACTCGACGAGGCCACCAGCCACCTGGACCCCGCAACCGAGGAGCGGGTGGTGCAGATGCTCAAGAATCTCGACGTAACCGTAGTGTGCGCCGCCCACCGTCCGGCCATACTGCGCCATGCCGATCAGGTGCTGCGCCTGTCATCAGGCAATGGCGGGGCAGCCGCCTACAATTTGGCGGATGATCGCCCCCCAACTCCTGGCCTGGTGGGATAAGCACGGGCGCAAGGACCTTCCCTGGCAGCGCCAACGCAACCCGTACCGCGTATGGGTTGCTGAAATCATGCTGCAACAAACCCGGGTGGAAACCGTCAAACCCTATTACGAGCGGTTCGTGCAAGCCTTTCCGCGCATTGAGGCGCTGGCGGAAGCCAGCGAGAACTCGGTGCTGGCCATTTGGGCCGGGCTGGGCTATTACTCCCGCGCCCACAACCTGATGCAGGCCGCCAAGATCGTTGTTCAACGTTACGGTGGCAGGCTGCCGAAGGAAGTCGACCAGCTCGTGGCGCTGCCGGGCATCGGGCGTTCCACGGCCGGAGCGATTCTCGCCCAGGCGCATGGACAGCGGCACGCAATCCTCGATGGAAACGCGCGGCGCGTTCTCGCCCGGTTCTACGCGGTGGAGGGTTGGCCCGGCAAATCCGCCGTCAACAGGACGCTTTGGGAGCTGGCCGAATCCAACACGCCTGCGGAGAGAACGCAGGACTACACGCAGGCGATCATGGACCTGGGCGCCGCCGTGTGCCGCCAGCGCCGGCCGCGCTGCGATTCCTGCCCCCTGGGTGCCAACTGCCGGGCGCGGCTACTGGGTAAGACATCCACAATCCCCGCGCCGCGCAAGGCCAGACGGCGACCGCTGAAATGCTGCTCCATGGCCCTGGTTAGACGTTCAGACGGGGCGGTGCTGCTTGAGCGCCGCCCGCCGGTCGGCATATGGGCGGGGTTATGGAGCCTGCCTGTCCTGAACGACAACGAAGATCCCGCGGCCTGGCGCGCGCGAGTCCTGGGTGTTTCCGCAAAATTCATCGGCGAACTGCCGCCAATACGGCACGGCTTCAGTCACTTCGCACTGGAAATCCGGCCGGTTGAGTTCCTGCTCGCCGGCAGCAGCCGCAAGCTTCGGGAAGCGGACACCTGGCTCTGGCACACCGGAAACCAGCCCCTGGGCTTGCCCGCGCCCATTCGCCGCCTCCTCAACAGCCTTGATGTTGCATGAGCGCGTCTTCGTCATCTTCGCGTTGACCGCGGAGCGTGGCTCTTGCACAATCCCTGAAGCATGACCCGAACGGTGCAATGCGTGATGCTGGGAACGGAGGCGGAGGGCCTGCCGCGCCCCCCCTACCCCGGCGAACTGGGCCAGCGCATCTTCGAGAACGTTTCCCGGCAGGCATGGCGGCAGTGGCTCTCTCACCAGACCATGCTAATCAACGAATACCGGCTTACGCCCATCGAGCCCGCCGCGCGCAAATTCCTGGAGCAGCAGATGGAAGCTTTCTTCTTCGGCGATGGAGCGCGGATGCCCGAAGGCTACCGGCCGCCCTCCGAGTGAGGAGCACCGCTGCATGCGGGAGCGTGGGCAGGTTCGCGCAACGCTATAATCCGCTCGCTTTCCCCAAGGCCAGGTAGCTCAGTTGGTAGAGCAGCGGACTGAAAATCCGCGTGTCGGCAGTTCGATTCTGCCCCTGGCCACCATCCTCAGTGCTCACGCCGCTCACGCGCCGCGATTCTGGCGCGCTGTCATGCGTGCGCCGCATCCGCGCTGCGTTCAGCGGAACCAGCGGCTTGCGGGGTAGCGCTTGGCCAGCGGCCGGTCGATTCCCAGCCATAGGCCGGACGGCCACCATAGAAACACGGCGGTGAGAATGAAGAACGGAATCAGCGAAGCGTCGTAGTAGCCGCCCGCGGCAAAGCCGCACAGGATAAACAGGCTGACGGCGGCGGCAATGCGGGTTGTGAATCCCAGCAGCAAGCCCAGCGCCGAATAAATCTCGCCCCAGGTAATCACCCAGGCCACCAGGCCGTACAGCGGCAGCGCGAACCATTGCAGGAAAAGCGACGCAAAGGCATCCGGCGGCATTTCCGTCAAGCGTTCCAGAAAGATTTCCTTGAGAATGTCGCTGGTGAGCCAGTCCTTGACGATCTTGTTGATGCCCGCGGCCAGCCAGAAGATCGCGAACAGCGTCCTGAAGAGCAGGTGCAGCTGCATGCCGGCGAAGCGAACCGGGTGGGCCTTTATCCAGCCCCGCTTCCATACCTGCCGGAATTCCTGAATCGCCCGGCTCACTGCTCGTTACCCGGCGCGTTGGCCTGGATGCTCTCCAGCGCATCCCATAAGGGCAGCCGGGCGCAGTAGCCCGCAGCCTCGCCAGTGTCGGCGCGCAGCCAGGCGCGGCTGACGCGATCAATGCGCCAGGCCCCGAACTCCAGCACTCCCGGATTAAGCGCCAGCCGGCCCTCAATCACCTCCCTGGCCGACCAGTCGCCGCCGGTTACGGAATAAACATGCACCGGGCGGGTGTGGCCGCGCTGGGCCAGGTCGGCGGGCGTGAAATTGGAAATGAACCATTCCCAGATTGTGGAAACCTGCGACCAGAAGGTGCGGGTTTGGAGATGATAGAGGGTGAAATTGCCGCCGGAAGGAACACCCCGGGCCTCGGGCGGCGCGCTTCCCTCCTCGCACAGCACAACTACTTCGCACATGGTGCAAACCTCGCCGAAGCGGCCCACCAGGAAGTAATCCCGATAAGCATCAATGTTGACCTGCGCGCCCGCCGGAGCCGCCGCCAGCAGACCGGCAAGCAACACCGCCCGCCGCAACGCCAATACTTGTAAAAACGCAATCTTGCGCATTCGCGCGCCGCCGCAACCTCGCGCCTATTATGGCAGCGTGCGCCCATTTCCGAACATTGACAGGCGCGGGCGCGCGGCAAGACAATAAAGTTCCCGGCGCATTGGGGCGTAGCCAAGCGGTAAGGCAACGGGTTTTGATCCCGTGATGCGCAGGTTCGAATCCTGCCGCCCCAGCCAACCCGAGGGTATTCACCGCGACACAGTCCATGACCGAAACGCGCAGCTACGAATTGCCGAAAATCGAGATTCTGGCCGGCAACGCCACGCCGGGCCTTGCTTCGTCGATAGCGCGCGCCCTAGGCGTGCGGATGGGCCGCGCGCAAGTGGAGCGCTTCAGCGACGGCGAAATCAGCGTGGAAGTGCTCGACAACATCCGCGGGCGGGACGTGTTCATCGTGCAATCGACCTGCCCGCCGGTTAACGACAATCTCATGGAGTTGATCCTGCTGGCCGACGCCTGCCGGCGCGCTTCCGCGCACCGCATCACCGCCGTGATTCCGTATTTCGGTTATTCCCGGCAGGACCGCCGCTCGCGCGCGGTGCGGGCGCCAATATCCGCCAAGGCGGTGGCGCAAATGATTGGCGCCTCAGGCATTGATCACCTGGTGACGGTGGATTTGCACGCCGACCAGATCCAGGGGTTCTTTTCCATTTCCGTGGATAACGTCTATGCCTCGCCCGTTCTGCTGGCGGATGCCTGGAAGCGGCTGGAGCAGGACGTGGTGGTAGTGTCTCCGGATGTGGGCGGGGTGGTCCGGGCCCGGGCGCTGGCGCGGCGCCTCGACAACACCGACCTGGCCATCATCGACAAGCGCCGGCCCAAGCCCAACGTGGCCGAGGCTATGAACATTATCGGCGAAGTGCGCGGCAAGGTGTGTGTTTTGATCGACGACATGATCGACACAGCCGGCACGCTTTGCCAGGCGGCCAGCACCCTGCTGGAAGAGGGCGCCCTGGAAGTGGTGGCCTACATTACGCACCCGGTGCTAAGCGGCAAGGCCCTGGAGCGGATAACGAAATCGGACCTTGCCGAGCTGGTGGTCACCGACACCATCCCGCTGTCGGACGAGGCTCGCGCATGCGAAAAAATACGCCAGCTCAGCGTCGCCGAACTACTGGCCGAAACCACGCGAAGAATCAGCCTGGATGAATCGGTCAGCTCCCTTTATCTCGACTAGCAAACCCGTTTCCAGGGGTGTGAGACAGCCCTGTTCGGGCACCCGGGAGTAGGCCGCGTGCCGCTTACGCGCTCCGAACGCAACCTGGTGACCGTGCTGGCGCTCATCACCATGAGCGGACCCATGTCGCTCACCATCCTGTTTCCAGCCCTTCCGTCGCTTGAAGCCGATTTTTTGATTTCCCGCGAACTGGCCCAGTTCACCACCTCCCTGGCCACGCTGATCCTGGCACCGGCCGTTTTGATCTACGGGCCTCTGGCCGATCGCTTCGGCCGCCGTCCGCCCCTTCTGGGCGCCCTGCTGCTGCTATGCGCCGGCAGCGTGGTGTGCATTTTTTCTCCCAACGTGGAAACGCTGATTACCGGCCGCTGCCTGCAGGGGCTGGGCGCTGCGGGCTGCATTACGCTGGCGCGGGTCATGCTGCGGGACGCCTTCGGTCAGAAACGGCTGCCGCGAATGCTGGCCATACTGACCATGGCGATGATGGTGGGGCCCATGGCGGCGCCGGCCTTGAGCGGATACCTGACCGAGAGCTTTGGGTGGCGCAGCATCTTCATATTCCTCGCGGCATTCTTCGTGGCGCTGCTGGCCATGTTCGCGCGAATCAGGGAAACCTTCGCGCCCAAAAAGGCCGGCAACCGCCGGGCGTTCCGCGCACTGCTGGGCAATCCGCGTTTCCTGCGCTATGCGTTCGCCACCGGCATGATCGTGGGCGGCTACTATTGTTTCGGCTCCGGCGCGCCGCATGTGGTGGAAACCATGCTCGGCCACAGCCCCACCACATACGGGCTGTGGACCATGGCAGTGAGCTCCTTCTACTTCTTCGGCACCATGAGTTCAATGTGGCTTGGGCCCCGGCTGGGCGTGAACGGCTCCATGATGCTGGGCATGACGCTCACCACCGCAGCCGCCGTGGCGCTGCTGGCGATGCTCTACTACTGGGAATGGAGCCTCACGGTGCTGTTCATTGGAATGGCACCCTGGGCGTTCGCGTCGGGAATCTTCATGCCAAATGCGCAGGCCGGGTCGCTCACCAGCGCCGGCCCGCACGCCGGCACCGCTTCGGCCATCACCGCTTTTTTGCAGCATGTGTTCGGTGCAATCGGGATGCAGCTGGTGGGAACCGTGCTCATCGACACGCCTTACCCAATGGTTTATTGCGTGCTGTTGTTCTGCGCGCTCACGCTGGCTTGCGTGGCCAGCCGCGCCGGCAGCCTGCGGCGGGCGGTCCGCCGCAGCGCCGCGCCTTCCCGAAAATAATCGCTAGCGATTGCGATCAGGATGCCGGCGGCTGCCCTGAATGTTGCCTTTGGGCGGGCATCTTTTCCGTCCCCTCCTCTCGGCGGGGACGCATGAACCCATCCCTGGGGCTCGGCAACGGCTATCCTGCCGTTGACGCCCCGCCGAGAGGAGGGGACGGAAAAGATGCCCGCCCAAAGGCAATATGCGGCTAACCGCGGGTTAGCTGCTCCAGCGTGGGCGCGCCCTGGCCGCGCTGCATTCGGCCGCTGGTGAACCTGCGGATGTATTCCTTGTAGGCGCGCATCGCCTGCCAGCCGAACAGCCACAGGATGGGCATGTTCACCACCAGCATCAGTCCGGCGCCCAGAGTGGTTACCGTATCCAGCTCCGCGTCCGTTTGCAGCCAGCCCAGCGTCGCCACCAGCGCCAGCAGGCAATAGCCTATCTTGTAGATCATCAAGCCAGTCTGGCGGGCGCCCAGGAACCACACCGCCTGCTCCGCGTAATACCCCCAGGAAATGATGGTGGAGAAAGCGAACAGCCACACCGCCAGACTGACCAGCCACTTGCCCAGCCCCGGAATGGCGGAATCCAGCGCCCGCGCCGTCATCGTCGCTCCCTCGTAGGACACGAATATCCCGCTGTCCCGCAATACCGGAGCCACCGCGCTCTTGATGGACTGCCAGCGAATCTCAACCTGCCCGTTCGCAGCGCGTTCAATTTCCCCCGGTATCTTGCGCAGGTTGTTGTCCGTTTCGGGGTTGTAATCCGCTACCGCCACCATGAATACGGACTCGCCGCCCGACCAATCGCCGCCAGCCCGTTGCGGCGGGATCGTTTCCGCAATCGTCCACCAGCCGGAAGCCTCCGCGGCCACCACCTCGGGCGCTGCGGGGAATTCCGCTTCCGGGCCGCGCTTCCATTGCCCCGTGCTCAGAATCACCAGGGCGGTGATGGTGCACACCACCAGCGTGTCGATGAAGGGCTCCAGCGCCGCAACAAGACCTTCGCGCACCGGTTCGTCGGTGCGCGCCGCGGAGTGCGCGATCGGCGAAGAGCCTTGTCCGGCTTCGCTCGAGAAGAGTGCCCGCTTCATGCCGAAAACGAACGCGGAGCCGGCCGTGCCGCCGATAAAC
This sequence comes from Gammaproteobacteria bacterium, assembly GCA_007571315.1. Classification (GTDB taxonomy): domain Bacteria; phylum Pseudomonadota; class Gammaproteobacteria; order Steroidobacterales; family Foliamicaceae; genus Foliamicus. Next base: position 32,610 of record RKRP01000133.1, on the reverse strand, counting down.
GCGCCCACGCCTTCCAGTGAAGAGAAGGCGCCGCGGAAGATCAGGGAGAAGGATTCAGGAATTTGCTCGTAGCTCAGGCCCAGCACCACGAGGCAACCCAGGAAATACAAAACAACCATGAAAGGCACGAGGCGCGAGGCCACCTGCCCAATCCGCCGGATGCCGCCGATAACCACCAGCCCCGTGGCTGCCGCAAGCGCCAGGCCGCACATCCAGGCGGGCACTCCGAAATAGCTCTCGGTTACGTCGCCCACATTCCAGGCCTGGAAGAGATTGCCGCCGGTAATCGCGGAAACAATCACCGAAATGCTGAAAATAACGGCGAACGCTTTTCCAGCGGGCCGCAATTTGGGCCAGCGGGCGGGCACACCCTGATCCACCACCATCATGGGGCCGCCGTGCGGGTTTTCGGGGTCGTCCGTGTCCCGGTACAGCATGGTGAGCGTTACTTCCGTAAGTTTGACCGCCATGCCGCACAGCCCGACGATCCACATCCAGAACACGGCGCCCGGCCCTCCCAGGCTGATGGCCAGGGCCACGCCGCCGATATTGCCGAGGCCAACAGTGGCGGAAAGGGCTGCGGACAGCGCCTGAAAGTGGGAAATGGCGCCGGGATGGTCCTTGTCGTCATACTTTCCGCGGGTGATGGCCACGCCGTGGGTAAGGGCGCGGTACTGGCAAAATCCGCTCCAGATCGTAAACAGCACGCCGGTGCCCAGCACGGCGTAGAGCATCCAGTTGTGCCAAATTACCGCATTCAGCGCGTTGAAGAAGCTCATTACATCCACGGCGGCGCCCCCTTGTCTCCGCCGGGATGATATACGAGCGCATCAGCGCGCATGCCGTACCGGTTTTCTTAAAAACCTTAAAGGCGCGTTGATTCCGCCTATCTTTGTCCCTCCCTTCCGGGAGACGCATAAATCCATCCATGGAGCTTGGTTCCGCCGTCCTGGCTCCAACACTCCCGGAAGGGAGGGACAAAGATAGGCTCAGGCAGCAGATATTTCACTAGGTTGCGCTTTCCCGCCTTTCGGTTTGCTCCCTCCTTGCGGGAGACGCATGAATACATCCATGGAGCTTGGTTCCGCCATTCGTGCGCGCCAAGCTATTGGCGCGCACTCCAACACTCCCGGAAGGGAGGGGCGGCTGCCAAGCAGCAGTGCGAGTCCCTAAGTTTGGGTGAGTTACTGCGGCGCTGGCGGGTCGTCGAACATGGCTTCGCCCCATTCGGGATTCAGCGGTTCATAGTGCTCGGGGCCGAGGTTCAGCGAAGACACGTCCATGATGTGCGTGCGTATGCCGGCCATGAAGCTCCCGCCCTTGGCTCGCGCCCAGGCCAGCAGTTTGCCGTTGGGCGCCATGCCCGGAAGGCCGTCAAAACCCTCGAAGGTGGTAAGGCGAACAGGCTCGCCGCCTGCAAGATCGCCGAGGTACAGGTCCCAGTTGCCGAGCCGGCCGGTCATTTCGGAAATGCGCACAAACACGTAGTGCCGTCCGTTGGGGGCCGGATTGGGCGCCCAGTTCATATCGTTGTCAAAGGTGTAGCGGCGCCAGTTGGAGCCGTCGATGTTGATTGTCATCACCGTCATGGGCGTGGGCCTGATCTTCTTGAACTCCGAGTCGCGCCAGGAGCGGAACAGCAGATTCTCTCCGTCGGGCATGAAATATGGAGAGCCTTCCTGCCAATCGCCGGTGTCTGTTATACGCTGTTCGTCGGTGCCGTCGGGGCGTATGCGCCACAAGTCCTGCCGTCCGTCGATGTTGCGTCCAAAAGCGATCCATTCGCCGGTGGGCGACACGACCACTTCAGCCTCGTAGTGCTCGTTGTGGGTAAGCCGCCGACGGTCGCTGCCATCGATATTGGCGATATAGAGCTCGGCGCCCATGGGATACTCGTCCTCGTCCGACCAGTTCCCCACCGGCAGATGCAGGTTGTCCCGGGTGGAAGTGAAAATAACGCGCTTCTGGTCGGGAAAGAAATACGAGCAGGCATCCTGGCCCTTGTCGTTGATGCGGGTCAGCTCGGTGCCTTCAATGGTGTAGGTGTAGGTGAGATTGCCGTGCCTGCCGTTCTCGCCTTGGACGGCATCCTTGTCGCGGGTCTGGGCAATCATGTGATAGCTGTCCGGAGCAAAGTAGGCCTCGGCGGAAACAGGGATGTTCGGTATTTCGTAGTACGGCAGCATCTCGTCGTTGCGCCACACGATTTCATCCGGCACAGGCGGGTCCGACCGCTGCCCGCCAGCCGGCTGCGCTTCCGTGTTCGGCGCGCCCAGAAAGACGGCGAATCCCGCCAGAATCAGTATCGGCAGCGCGCCGAGAGCGCTCCGGCAAGCAGATGAAATAAAACTGCGGATCATGTCTATATCTCCCAAGCCTTGCGGCAATTGTGCCCGCAAGTCTGAATCACCGCCCCTGCGAAATGCAAGATGGCGGCACGATATTCGAAGCGCGCAGCGTTGAGATGGCAGAACGCATCCGGCTCCGTGAAAAGCGGCATTATCCGAATTAATTCTCAAGGAGTGGGGCCATCGGGGGCCGTGCTTCCATATCAGCGCCGACGAACATTAACGCTGCCATTACGCGCCTCGCCTCGCCATTGGCAGTAGCCACGTGCAGGGGAGTCAATCCGTCGTCAGACAGCGCGTTCGGATCAGCGCCAGCATCAACCAGCGCCGCGATGACCGCAGGGTGCTCAATATAACCCGCCGCCCAGTGCAAGGGCGTCCATCCGTCATCATCCCGCGCACTCGGGTCGGCGCCGGAGTCAACCAGCGCCGCGATAACCGCGGGGTACCCAATAAAACCCGCCGCCCAGTGCAGGGGAGTCAACCCTGCTTTGGCTTGCGCGTTCGGATCAGCGCCCGCATCGATTAGCGTCGCCACTACCAGGGGATCCTCCGCCAGGAGCGCCGCCAGGTGCAGAGGGGTAGTTCCAGATCTACTTCGCGCGTTCGGATCAGCGCCAGAGTCGATTAGTGCCGCGGTAACCAAGGCATCCTCATTAAGGAAGACCGCATAGTGCAGAGGGGTCCATCCGAGTCCGCTTTTATCCCTCGCGTTCGGATCAGCACCAGCGTTGGTCAGCGCCTCGATGACCGCAGGTTCCCGTTTACTCAATAAAGCAATGGCCAGAGGGGTAATTCCAGATCGCTCCCGCACGTTCGGATCAGCGCCCGCATCAATCAGCGCCTCGATGACCGCGGGAAGCTGGTCATTAGCCGCCGCGCGCAGGGGTATCGCGAGTGGAATACACTTTCGCGCCGTCCCCGTAGCCATTAGCCGCCGCGCGCAGGGGTATCGCTCCCTTGTCATCCTGCGTGTTCAAATCGGCCCTGGCCTTGCTCAGTGCCGCAATGAAGTCGGTCATCCCGCTATGGGCCGCAGCCGCGCGCGGGAGGGCTACGCCCTCTTCGTCCCGCGTGTTCAAATCGGCCCTGGCCTTGCTCATCAGTGCCGCAATGACCGCGAGGATATCGTTATCAGCCACTGCCGAGTGCAGAGGGGTCCATCCGCGTTCATCCCGCCCGTTCGGATCAGCGCCCGCGTCAACCAGAGCCACAATGACCGCGGGGTCCTGGTGAAGGAGTGCCGCCCAGTGCAGGAGTGTCCGTCCGTATTCATCCCGCGCATTCTGGTCGGCGTCGGCTGCTGAGCAGCGTGACACTTCGGCAATGGACGCACCCGCGAAAAATGCTGTCGTGTTCCAGTCATCGCAGGAAACCTGCGTCTTCGCACACCCGGCAACCCCGAGCCACGCGGAAGCTGCTGCCAGCGCCGCCGCCACTCTCCAGTTCATCCTGCCTCCCGGTTTCCAGAATTCATTAAGATGCCCAGCCGAACATTATGACGCAAAAATAGCTGTCCGGTAATGCGTGTGCCCCTGCATGTTGCGGACAAATAGAAGTGTCCAGTTTCAGATTACGCCGTGTAGTGAGGGCGATTCAAGAGCGGGCATGGGCAGTATTAATGCTTTCACTTGAAAGCAGTCGCAACTTTGGGGTGAAATCTACAACAATATGAAACCGAGGCTCAATATCACATTTCTCTTATCCGAGGCGACGAAATTTTCAACCTCGGAATCCGTCCACGACGAACCGAATCTTTATGGCGTTACTGATGGCAAGGCCGTGGGCACCTATCTGGAGCACAAATTCAAACGCCTTCTCAATGAAAAGTACGTGTGCGAAATTGGCAGTTCAGCGAAAGGGATCGATTTTCCGGATCTAAATGTGGACATGAAGGTAACAAGCATCAAGCAGCCGCAATCGTCATCACCCTTCAGGTCCGCGCGTCAGAAAGTATGCGGACTCGGGTATTCACTGCTTGTATTTGTTTACTCAAAATCAGATAACAAAGAACTTCAAACCGCGAGACTGGACATTCTTCATGTCATTTATGTTGAGGAGGCGCGAACCGCAGACTACCAAACCACTCAAGGAATTCGAGAAATCATTTCACGGGATGGCAACGCCGAAGATCTCATGGCTTTCATGAACGACCGCAACTTGCCGATCGATGAGACGGAAGCGCTCGAACTGGCTGAAGAACTTCTGCGAAATCCTCCCCAAATAGGGTATTTGACGATTTCCAATGCACTTCAATGGCGCCTGCAATACAAGCGGGCAATCGAAGAGGCGGGTAAGGTTGGAGGTATCCAAAGGATTGCTTGATTGGATGGGCATAAAGACCAGAGAAAAGACGGAACTTGGCGATTTTCAGACGCCAGCGATACTTGCCAGCCAAGTATGCGATCTTCTTGTTCGGCTGAAAATATCGCCCGCCGCGGTCGTCGAACCCACATGCGGCACCGGTGCCTTCCTCCAAGCATCGGAAGCCGCCTTTCCCAACTGCGATTTGTTCCTTGGATTCGACATTAACCCCAAGCATGTCGAAGCCGCCCGAAGTCAGGCAAAGCGGGCGAAAGTCCGCCAAGCAAACTTCTTTGCGGAGAATTGGCCGAAGACATTGAAAGAGCTTAGCGAACCCATACTGGCAATAGGCAATCCGCCTTGGGTGACCAATTCCGCATTGGGCTCCTTCAACGGCTCAAATCTGCCATCCAAATCGAATTTCCAGCGTTTCAACGGTCTTGATGCGATTACCGGAAAGAGCAACTTCGACATTTCGGAATGGATGCTGACTCGCCTTTTGGAATGGCTTTCGGGCCGCGCCGCAGTGTTGGCGATGCTATGCAAGACAACCGTGGCCAGAAAAGTGTTGCGTCATGCTTGGAAGAACAATCTCCAGGTCGAGAAATCCTCAGCCTATGGCATCAGCGCATTGGACCACTTCGGCGCTTCGGCAGATGCCTGCCTGCTGGTTACCGTCCTGAAACCGGGCGCTCATTCCCGGGAGTGCGATGCCTTTGCCACGCTCAAGTCATCTCAACCGGACACGACATTTGGCTTGCGCAACGACCGTTTGGTCGCCGATGTGGATTCGCTAGGCGCCTATGAGCGCCTGTGCGGAACGTCCCCACTCAAATGGCGTTCCGGGATCAAACACGATTGTTCGCGCGTCATGGAGTTGCGCCCGGCGGCCAAGCCTGGCTTGTACAGAAACGGACTCGGCGAAACCGTCAAGCTGGAGGAAACATTTCTATTCCCGATGCTTAAGAGTTCCGATCTCTCGAAAGGCAGCGCGCCGTCCCGCTATATGCTCGTAACGCAAACCGCCATAGGCGAAGACACCGCGCGAATCGCCCGCAAAGCGCCTCTTACCTGGCGCTACCTTGAGTCCCATTCCGATGCGCTCGACGCTCGATCAAGCGCGATTTACCGCAATCGGCCCCGCTATTCCGTCTTCGGAGTGGGAAATTACAGTTTCGCTCCGTGGAAGGTCGCCATTTCGGGGTTCTACAAGCATCTCGAATTTCGGACGGTAGCTCCCGTGAATGGCAGGCCGGTAGTGCTTGACGACACTTGCTATTTTCTGCCTTGCGAGAATGAAGGCGAAGCAGAATACCTGAAGGATTTGCTGAACTCTGAAACAGCCAGAGGATTCTTCCGGTCATTTATTTTCTGGGATGCCAAGAGGCCAATAACCGCTAGTCTGCTGGCCAGCCTGGATATCGGATTGCTGGCAGAAGAGCGCTACGGAACCATCGAACCGAAGCGCCTGAAAACACGACAGCCGGAACTTGCCTTGTAACCCCGGACTCACCTGTGCTGCGAGTAAGTGCGGGGGGCGACCTGCTAATTCAGACTAGGGTGTATCATCAATGCGCTTCATGGCTTTGTCGGCTAGCATGCGCAAACGGAGCAGGGAACTTTTCGTAACGGACGGATTCAGGGGGCGGGCTTGAGTCAGAAAGAACAAAAGAGAAGAAACGGACAGTTCTTCACAACCGGCAACCCCTTTCACCACCCCGCTTTCCTCATGTGGGCGCGGGAGTGCGAAATCAAGGCTGCCACTATTCTTGAACCATTCGCGGGGGCAAACAGCTTAATTGTTCACCTGGAGAACATGGAGCTGTGCACACGCTTTAAGTCCTACGACATTTGTCCCGCCGACCACCGTGTTGATAGGCGAGACACGTTAACTTCATTCCCAAGCGGATACAAAGTATGCGTCACAAACCCGCCGTGGCTAGCGCGTAACAGTGCAACCTTTCGAGGAATGAATTTCCCGGAAACGCCGCATGATGATCTCTATAAATTTGCGTTGGAAAAATGCTTGAGCCACTGTGAATGGCTGGCCGCTCTCGTGCCAGAGTCATTCATTTGCACATCGGATTTCCGAGGACGGTTGACAGACTTTATATCCCTATCCCCAAACATTTTTAGCGACACAGGGCATCCTGTGGGGTTGGCCCTATTCTCCCCAACAAGCACTACTGATACACAATTGTGGTTTGGCGCTGCAGAAATTGGCAAGTTATCTGAGTTGGAAGCTATGCGCCCCGTACCGAAACCTGACGGCCCCCAAGTCAAGTTCAACGACCCGAATGGCAATGTTGGACTGATCGCCCTGGACAACACTAGAACAGCGTCTATCCGATTTTGTGATGTAGAAGAGTTGGCTGCGTATCAGGTCAAGAAGACAGGAAGGCACATCACGAAGTTGTCAGTGGAAGGTCCTGTAAGAATTGCATCATGGAATCGTTATCTGAACAACTTTCGCAAACAGACGCGGGATGTGCTTATGACTTGCTACAAAGGCATCAGACAAGACGGGATGTATCGCCGACGCTTGGATTGGAAACTTGCCAGAGCAATCATTCACCATGCTTGGGCGCGGTGATGCCGTGGCGGGCAGACCGTATCTAAAGTAGAAGTTTGATGACTCTGGGGGCTTTGTCTTGGCCGAAATGGCAAATGACGGCATCTCGCGCCATTGGGGGCCTGTTCGGAACTTTCCTACGGGGCGGTGATGGCGGCGCGCAGTTGTTTTAGGGCCAGGTTTTCAATTTGGCGGATTCTTTCGGGGGATACGCTGTAGCGGTTGGCCAGTTCTTGCAGCGTTGTTTTCTTTTCCGTGAGGCGGCGGGCAGTGATGATGTCGCGGGAACGCTCGTCCAAGCTTTCCAGGGCCTCCGCCAACTGTTCGCTGGCGCGCTCCATGGCATCGGCTTCCTCCAGCTCGGCAGCGGGGTCCGCTTCCGAACTCGGCAGGTACTGCGAAGGCGAGAACGTCTCTTCGTCGCCGCTGGCTTCCGGCGGGTCGAAAGCGATGTCCTGGCCGGCCAGACGCATTTCCATTTCCGCCACTTCCTGGGGCTTGACGCCAAGATAGTCCGCCACAACCTCCTGCTCGCCGGGCGACATCCATCCCAGCCTCTTCTTGAGCTTGCGCAGGTTGAAGAACAGTTTGCGCTGGGCCTTGGTTGTAGCCACCTTCACCAGCCGCCAGTTGCGCAGGACGAATTCGTGAATTTCGGCCCGGATCCAGTGCACGGCGAAGGTAACCAGGCGCACGCCCACGGACGGGTCGAAACGCTTTACGGCCTTCATCAGGCCCACGTTGCCTTCCTGAATCAGATCGGCCATGGGCAGGCCGTAGCCCTGGTAGCCGCTGGCGACATGCACCACGAACCGCAAGTGCGCGAGCACCAACTGGCGCGCCGCATCCAAGTCGCCTTCTTCGCGCAACCGGACCGCCAGCTCGCGCTCTTCTTCTTCGCTGAGGGAAGGCACCGAGCCCACCGCCTGTATATACGCGTCCAGACTGCCCAGCGGGCCCGCCAAGATCAGGTCGCGCTGGGTTGCGGCAATCGCTGTGTTCATCGCATCCTTGGGCATTACGCGGTGGATTTTACCACTTTATGGGGGCGGATTCCTGGTTTTCAAGCGCAACCGCAGCAGTTTTCAGGCGCACCGCGCCCAGCGGCCCGCCAACCGGGGCTCGGCGCCCCATGCAAGAGCGCGCTGCCCTCAACGAGGACGGAAACGCCGCTGTTCGCTATTGTTCGCCAGCTCCCCTCCTTGCGCTAGAAGCGGAAGGTCAGGCGCGCGCCAATCTGCCGCGGAGGCGGCAAATAACCATACACGGTGGATGCGATACGCGGCGCCGGGAGAATGGTGAACGGCGCTCCCAATCCCGTCGTGTCCACCAGAATGGCGAATCGCCAGTCGCTAACCGGCATGCCCGGGCCGCCGCCCGCCCAGGTGACCGTGTCGTCGTCGAACAGGTTGTTCACATAAACCGTGAATTCCCATTCGTCCGCGGCCAGCCCCAAATTCAGGTTGGCGCGCCAGTAGGACTTGAGTATTTTCTTGTTGAAATCCTCTATGAATCTCTCGCTCTGGTAGTTGGCGCTGAAGGACGCGAAGGAATCCCATCCCTGCCGGATGCCGGAAGGCCCCTGGTAGGCCAGGGTGAATTGCCATGAATGCTCCGGCGACCGCTCCAGCTTGAAGCCGCTGCGATCGACTTCGCAAACCGGCGCGCCCGCCGCCTGAACCAGGGTGCAATTGCCCACGCGGGCCGCGTCCGCCGAACCGGTGGACAGCACCTTGTAATCGGTGTACTCCCCATCCAGCCACGTGTAGCCGCCCGACAGCCTCCAGTTGTCGTTGAGCAGCCAGTTCGCGTCCAGTTCCACGCCATGCACTTCGGCGCCGCTGGCATTGCTGATTACTGTGCCCAGTTGCCCGCGAATGATCCGCTGGGTGCTGATTTGCTTGTCGGTAAAGTCCTGGAAGAACCAGGCGCCGTTGAACCGCAGGCGCCCATCCAGAAGGGTGCGCTTCATGCCCAGTTCCCACACCTGCATTTCCTCGGGCTCGAACTCCACCTCGTCCGGTTCGCCGTTGCCGTTGGCATCCGCGCCGAAGCCGCCAATCCCCAGCGTGCTGAACCCGCCCGGCTTCTTGGCCACGGCCCAAGAGAAGTACATCATCGCGCTATCCGAGGGTGCCCACTGCAAACCTACCTTGGGCGTGACGTAGCTATCGCTGCGGCTGAATGTGAGGGGCGTGGAGAAGTTGCCGGCCACGCCGAATCCATCGGGCGGATAAACGCCCCAGGACACGCCGGGCACGCAGTTGCCGGAACTCCCGCAGGCCTGCAGCGACCCCGGGCCCTCCGCGCGGCGGACTCTAGGGTCGGGATTGAACGTATTGGGCGCGGTCAGGTCCGTTGTTTCGTCGGTCCAGCGCGCTTCCGCGCTGGCCGTAAGCGTGTCTGTCAAATCAAAATCGAAGGCCAGATAGACGGAGCGATGGTCTGTATCGCGGCTCACCGTGGTGACCTTCCGCGCATCGAAGATCTGCTGGGTAATCAGCGCGCTGGGATAACTGGAATACTTGCAGGTGTTGCGCATGGGGTTGGGGGGTATTCCAAATTGAGGATTCCCGCCAAACGTGTCGATGGTGAACGCGGGCGCAAACGGGCCGGGCTTGATGCGCAGCAGGCTGCAGTAGGTGCCATTGGTCACAATGGTGTGGTTGCGGTCGTTCTGGTCCACGCCTTCCTGCCACAACTGGGCGCCCAGAACAAAGTCGAACCGCCCTTCGAAATCGGAAACGTAGCGCAACTCCTGGCTGAGCAGGGACGTGTTCGTCCAGGTATTGAGAATCTGGCTTGCGGCGGTGATGTCCATGCCGCCCGGCCCGGCCTCGGCGATCCGGTCGATGTCCGTTTGGGCCGCCGTGTCCGCATCCGCCGCGCCGGTGAGCGAAGTCAGCGTGCCCGGCCCCATTTCCCAATCCGCCGTGAGCGAGAATCGAAGCACTTCCCGCGTTGAGCCGGGATAATCGTCGTTGCCAATGCCCCGGCGGTAATCGGGCGTTAATGTAACCATGAGTTCCCCGCCATCCGGAATCTCGCCAATAACGCCGGGATGCTCCATGTCGTCGAATACCGCAGGATCGTTGGGGTCCGCCGCCCCGGTGCGCAACAGGTGATCCTGCAGGATTTTCGCCGGGCCGTCGCAGTCATCGTCGTTCACGAAGCCGCCGTTGCACTTAGAAGCCGCATCCGGCACGCGGTTGACCCCGTTGAAGGGAACATTGGCCTGCGGCATAACCTCGAACTCGTCGTCGGCGTATTCCACGCGCAGCTTGTAGCGTGAGGAATCGTTCGGCTCAAAATTCAGCGTGGCGGCAATGCCCAGCCCCTCGCCGCCGCCAATGTCGTTGCCGGTGATGGAGTTCTTGTAGAAGCCGCCCTCTCCCCAGCGCATGGCGTTAAGGCGGAAGCCCGCGGCTTCGCCTAAGGGGCCGGACAAGCTGCCCTTGAACGTGTAATACCCCTCCTCGGCGCCGTCGAGCGAGGCTTCGCCCTGCAGCGAATCCGAAGCGTCGCGGGTAACGTACTGAACCGCGCCGGCAAACGCGCTGCGGCCGTACAAGGCGCTTTGCGGACCCTTTACCACCTCGACGCGCTCAATGTCGAGCATGCGAGGGTTAATCAGCAAGGTGCCGCCGGCCACGCCAATAGCCTCGCTGGAAATATCGATGCCATCCACCAAAGTGGCCGCGTTGGGCCGGCCGCGGGTGGGCGACAATCCGCGTATCACCAGCCGCGTATCGGAGGGCGCAAAGCCCATGTCGAATTGCAGGCTGGAATCATGGTGGGCGATTTCGTTCAATTCCTTGACGCCGGCCCGCTCCATGTCTTCGCGGCTCAAGGCGGTTACCGCGATCGGAATGTCCTGAAGGTTTTCTTCCTTCTTGCGCGTGGTAACGACGATTTCCTCGAAGGCTGTGCCGTCCTGCGCCGCCGCGGGCCGCGCAATCAGCGCTCCCGTTGCAATCGCGATGGAAAGTGAAAGAACAAGAATCCGGCTGCAAGTCGCCTTCATAACAACCCCCCCCCTTAAAAGGCCGCAATGGACGCCCGCGCACGGACCCTGAAACCGCGCGCGCACCGTCAAGGTTACCCTAATTATGATTGCCCGGTCATCCATTGTGGATTCTGGCGCTGGCACAATGCAGCCAGGGGGAGTCCATTGAGGAGGCCGGGGCGCCTTGCCTTGCCTGAAAACCGATGCGCAAAAAGGCCACAGGAATGTTTGGAACCGTAATGCGCGCCGCGCTGGCTGCGGCCACTTGCTGCGTCTTCAACTTCAACGCCGCCGCGGCGCAACCCGCCGGAGCGCCCGCGGTTGTCGATCTCAGGAAGCTGAACATGCCTGAGGCGCCGCCCGATCTTGTGGCCCGGCTTTACCTCAGGGAATGCGCTGTGTGCCACGGGGAAGCCTTGCAGGGAGCGCCCCAGGGCACGGCGCTCAAGGGCGCCGATTTGCTCCGCGGCGATTCGATAGATGACATTGCCAGGAGCACCGCGCAGGGGTTTTCCGAACGGGGCATGCCCGGGTTTTCCCCGGCGCTCAGCGATGAGCAGATATGGGCCCTGGCCCTGTACGTTTCCGAACAGCGTCAGGGCACCAGCCTGGAGGATTTCCGCTACAACGCCCCGCTGGAAATACCGTCCGGCGCCATCGAAAGCGAACGCCACAATTTCGTCATTGAAACGGTGGCCGAAGGACTGGACCCGCTGCCGTTTTCCATTGAACCCTTGCCCGGCGGGCAGCTGTTGCTGTCCGAAAAGCGCCGGGGCTTAAGCATCATTACCGCCGACGGACGGCAATCCGGCCTGATTCGCGGCGCGCCCAAAGCCTACGCGGACTCCTTCAACTTCGTCGGTCAGCCAATGGGCCTGGGCTGGATGATGGAAGTGGCCGCGCATCCCGATTACGAGAACAACGGCTGGATTTATATCCATTACGGCGACCGCTGCTCCGGGTGCAACGCACTCAGCAGGCAGTCCGGACTGGATGTGTCCATGAACAAACTGGCGCGCGGCCGTATCAGGGACGGCGCCTGGGTGGACGAGGAGGTGCTCTGGCAGGCGGATTACCCGCACTACACCTTGATGCCGGAAATTGCCGCAGGGGGGCGCATCGCCTTCGACAACAAGGGCTTTGTGTATTTTGGCGTAGGCATCAAGGGGCCGCTGGAACACATTGGCGTGCAGGATCTCAGCACCCCCTACGGCAAAATCATGCGCTTGCACGACGACGGCCGGGCGCCGGCCGACAATCCCTTTGCCGGCGCGCCCGAGGCGGAGCCGGCCATTTGGAGCTACGGCCACCGCAACCCTCAGGGCCTGGAATTCAATCCCGTTACCAGCGAGCTCTGGAGCACCGAGATGGGTCCGCGCGGGGGCGATGAAATCAATCTGATTGAACCCGGGCGCAATTACGGGTGGCCGCTGCTCTCTCTGGGCGTCAATTACGACGGCAGGCCGGTGGCTTGGGGCGATGCGCTGGGCATCGAGTTTGATCCGGCCGACATCCAGCAGCCTCTCATTGACTTCACGCCCGCGCCCGCCTTGTCAAGCTTCGTGTTCTATCAGGGCGACATGTTCCCGGAATGGAACGGCGACATCATTGTGGGCACTTTGCGGGCATCCGATCTGCTGCGTCTGACCGTGATCGACCACCAGCTGGTTCATCAGGAAACGCTGCTGGAGGATCTGGTCCGCTTTCGCGATATCGAAGTGGGGCCGGCGGGTGAAATCTACCTTTTGCTGGAGCATGACAGCGGGGGCCGGATCATCAAGCTGAGAGCCGCATCCCAACGATAGCTTTTCGATTTTTGGTTTGAATGGCCCCGCTCCTGTCCTCTGCGGAGACGCACGAACCCACCCCTGGGGCTCGGCGGCGGCTGTCCTGCCGCCGACGCTCCGCAGAGGACAGGGACGGGGCCGCCCAAACCAAAAATCGAAGGGCTTGCGCTCAGGCCTTGATCCAGCCGTATTGCGTGTTGCTGGGTTGCCCGCCTTCGTGGCCGTACCAGTTCTTCAGTTGTGAAAGCCCGTCCGCCGGCAGCGCCTTGCGCGCCGCGTCGGGGTCGATGCCGTACAAGCGGGCAGCGTTCAAACCCAGGATTTTTTCCTTGTCCTCTGTGGTGAGATCAGGATAGCCGTATTCCTCCTGCAGGGCCTCGGGCATCCGGAAGCGGCGGAAAGCCTCAATCTGCCATTGCGGCGACCCCCACCAGATGGCATCCGTGCCCCATATCACGTGGTCGGCCCCGTACGCCTTGAGAATCTGGCCCAGGAAATGCGCGCACACGTTGGGATGGGTAATAACCGTGTGGCCGAAGGTGGTGCCCAGTTCCATATACACGTTCGTCATGTTGGGGTTGGCTTCGCGCATGCGCGCCAAGTCGGTGGTCCAGGGCAGGTAGCCGCCCTCCTGCACGTAGCCGTCGCCTGGAGGCAGTTCGTAATTTGCCGCCCTGAAGCCGGAGTGATAGATGATGAAGTTGATGTCCGGGTGGTCGCGCGCCGCCTTCTCGATGTCGCGCGGATGGTTGTGCTCCAGGCTGCTGCCTGGCAGCGGCAGGCCCTTGTGCACGCAAACCAGATTCATGCCGTGGCCGAGAATCTTCTCGTAGAACGGATACATCAACTCCTCGTCGTCCATCCAGAACGGGAACTCGTCCTTGCGCTCCACCACGCCGGGATAGAACTTCCATGAATCCACCTTCAGATCCAGCGCCATGCGCTCCGTCTCCTCCAGAAAATTCGGGAAGAACGGCGCCACCAGGCCGTGCGCGAGCAGCCTCTGCGACCCCGCCATGGCGTTGATGCGCTCGCGGCCCTCCACCATCTCGTCGGAGTTCAGCACGTTGAACAGGTTGGAAGCCACGCCGCTGATAACCGCCACCTGCGTATCGCTGTCGAAAAAGACTTCCTTGATGAAATTGCGGAATTGCAGGTCGCCCTTCTGCGGCTCCACGCCGGCCAGTTCCTTGTTGAAGGGGGCGGAGAGCTTGCGGAAGAACAGCGGCTCCATGCCGCCGGTGCGCACATGGTGCGTCTGCACGTCGAAAATGAACGAGGTTTTGGGCCATAGCTCCGGGTAGGCCTCCAGCTCGCAGGCTTCCGCCGCATGCACGTGGAACCAAGGGCCGAACACCTCGTTCATTGCCATAAAGGCCATCGCCATTCCGCAGCTTCCGGCCAGGAACTCGCGCCGCGACAACCCCAGCGCCCGGCTGCGTTGAGCAGACCACTCCTTGAGCAGCAGTTCCACCTTGCGCTGCTCCGGCGTCTGCGGCGTTGGCAGGTACTCCTCGTTGGAAACGATCTGCGTGGGAATGGGAAGCTGAACTCCGGCGAGCCGGTCATGCTCGTTTTTTTTCTTCCACACAGGCTGGCCCCCGTTCGCCCCGCGGCGATTGCGCCGCCCACTCCCGTTAGCATATCAGAGGGGTGGTTTATCATTCCCGGCGTTTTTGAAAAGGGGCAAAATCATGAAAACCATCCGCCTTTTACCGGGCCTGATTCTCGTCCTGATGAGCGCTGCGATGGGCGATGAGGAGGTGGCCGGGGCCTGCACTTACGTCCAGGAAAACATGTTCGCCGGGCCTTTTGACGTGTGCCAGGCGCCGATAACGGAAGCCCGGTGCGCAGAAATGGGCGAAACCGACGACAACCACGATGCCTCTTTCGCGGCGGGCGAAGAATGCGACGCCGAGCGGGACACCGTGGGCGTTTGCGACCTAGGCGATTCAAAGCTGCATTACTACACCGGCGATTCCTTCGCGCTTGAAATCGGCTGCGGTTTTCAGGGCGGCGAGTGGATAGCGGACGCTGAGGAATAGCGGGCGCTGAGTCCGCCCTTTCACCAGCGCCACCGCAGCCCCAGATACAGGGAGCGCGGCGCGCCGGGAAAGTAGCGCTCGCTGCTGAATACCGTGTAGTCGGCGCGGTCCGCGTAGGCCCGGCCGGTAAGGTTCAGCAGCCTCAGGTAGGCCGTCAGCCGATCGCCAAGAGCCATGCTGGCGCGCAGGTTGAACAGCTCGTGCCCCGAGTAGCGGCGGAGGTTCTGCGGCTCCAGAAAGTAAGCCCCGGTCCACAGGCATTCAAGTTCCACCGCGCGCCTGTCCGCATCCTGCCAGCGGATGCGGACCCCGCCGAACCGCCGCGGCGCCGTGTCCACGTCCAGCCCCCTGAGGTTGACACCCGCCAGCGTGAAGTCGCGGTCGTAGCGATGGCGCGCCAGGCTGGCGGTCAATTCCAGCGTCACCGTTCCGCTCAGCGGCCAACTGAAATCCGCCTCCAGGCCATCGTGCCGGGTGCCGCCGCCCGCGCGGTTGAACAATTCCGCGTCGCGAAACAGCACATCCCTCTTGCGCATGTGGTACGCCACCAGTTGCGCGCCCGCGCGCCCTGCCGCAAAGCGAAAGGCAAGCCCCAGTTCCGCGGCGCGAACATGCTCCGGGCGCAATTCGGCCGTGGTCTGCTGCCCTTGCAGGCGGTACAACTCCGTGGCCTGGGGCATGCGAAACCCGTGCGCGAAGCTCAGCCAGGCGCGGCGGGCCAGGCTGGGCCGCCACATGAGGCTCAGCTTGGGCGATAGAGCCGTAAAGGTATCGTCGCGGTCGGCCGGCCGGCTGTAGCGGCAACCCCCAAAGCCGCAAACACTCAAGTCGTCGCGGGTTCGTCCGGCGGGCAACCGGGTTCGGTAGTCATAGCGGGCCCGCTCATAGCGGGCCCCGGCGCTAACCGTCCACCGCTCGCCCAGGGGAAGATCGAACTGAGCGAACGGCGCCAGCCACAGCGCCCCCACGCGGTAATCATAGTGCTCGCCCCG
The DNA here is from genome assembly GCA_007571315.1 of Gammaproteobacteria bacterium. GTDB lineage: Bacteria > Pseudomonadota > Gammaproteobacteria > Steroidobacterales > Foliamicaceae > Foliamicus. Next base: position 16,556 of record RKRP01000133.1, on the reverse strand, counting down.
CGGGAACACCTCGCGGGCGAATGCGCTGCCGGCCGTGTCGTTCTCCTGCCATTGCCTTAACCCCCCCCTGGCGTATTCCGCATCCATCCCGGCAGCCAGCGACCCCGCGGGGGCATCCAGATAGGCGGCCGCTTGCAGGCCCACGCCGCCGTGATGGTTGCTTTCGTACGGATCGCCCGGAAGAAAGTGCATTCGAAAGCGCATGCGCGAGTAGCGCGCATAGGGCGTTACAACCAGTGTCAGCGCTTCTCCGCGGCTGTGCTCCAGGCGCGAGTGCGCACGCAAATTGATGGCTCTGCGAAAGGCCTCGGGGTCCGGGTTGGAGCGGGCGGCGACCGGGTCCCGGTAGCTGTTGAGGCCGGTTACGTAGCCCGCCGTGTCCTGGTCCAAGCCGCTTGCGGCCGCGGCCGCGGTCCAGTTCCAGCGGCCTTCCCCCCCCGTTCCGAAGCCGGTGAACTTGAGCTGGCGGTAGCCGGAGTTCTCGCGAAAGCCGCCGTCGCGCGTTCCCGTGAGCTTGATGCCAAAGCCGGAGCGGCCCGGAAAATCAAGTTGAAAACGGGAAAACCCATGCGCCCCCAGTTCCAATCCAGCCTCGGACGAAGCGCCAGGACTCGCCGTAATGACGTTCACTACGCCGTGCAGGGCGTTGCCGCCATGAACCGCGGCGCCGGGGCCTCTCAGAACCTCCACCCGCGAGGCGGCTTCGTGGTGAGCGAAGAACAGCTCGTTGATGTTGCAGAATCCCGGCGAAGTAAGCGGTATGCCGTCTTCCGCGGCAAGAAGAGCGCCGCAAGCGCCGGGGCCAGTGAGCACCGGCGAACGCAGGGCGGGCAGGTACTCCTGGCCGCTGCCCCTTTGCGGGTTCACGCCCGGAACCCGCGCCAGCACCTCCTGCACATGCGTCTGGCCCAGAAACGGGCCTGCATCCTCCAGGCCCAGGGCAGTAAGGCTGCGGGCGACGCTGCGGGCGGCTGTCGCCCGGCGCCGGGCGGTCACCACGATTTCCTCAAGCGCGGCGCGGCTAGAGGAGCGTTGCGCCTGCCAGCCTTGCGCTTGATCCCCTGCGGCAGGCGTTTGCGCCACGGCAAAAGCGCCGGGCAGAAAAAACAGCGCAAACGCTGCGATCAAAATTGCTTGCATGGAATCAATGCCCGGCGGGACAGCGCGGCGGCGCCAAAAAACAAACGGAACAACCGCTTTCTATAATAGGACCTATGCGCAAGTTCACGGCTGCGGCGCTGACCCTGTGGGTTGTTTTATGCGCGGGTTGCAGCTCCCGGGAGCCGGCGCATGCCCCCGAAATGCGGCTCATCCGCGGAGGCGAGTTCATTATGGGCACGGACAATGGACTGCCGCACGAGGGGCCGGCGCACAGGGTGGTGGTGGATTCCTTCTATATTGATGCGCGCGAGGTCACCAACGCCCAGTTCGCCCGGTTTGCCGAAACGACTGGCCACGTTACCGAATCCGAAAGGCTGGGGTGGTCGGGCGTGTTTGAACCCGCGCTCAGCCAATGGACCAGGAGCGACGGCGCCAACTGGCGGCATCCCAATGGCCCGGGTTCCTCGCATGAAGACATGCCGGAATTTCCGGCGGTGCATCTCTCGTGGGACGATGCCGCTTCCTATTGCGCCTGGCGAGGCGCCCGCCTTCCTACTGAGGCCGAGTTCGAGTATGCCGCCCGCGGCGGGGCCAGGAACACACGCTATGCATGGGGCAACGAACTGGCGCCCGGGGGCATGCATCAGGCGAACCTGTGGCAGGGTCAATTTCCCTACCAGGACCGGGCGCTGGACGGCTACCCGGGCCTCGCGCCCGCAGGGCAATTTCCGCCCAATGGATATGGACTCTACGATATGACGGGCAATGTGTGGGAGTGGGTTCACGACTGGTACGCGCCCGGTTATTTCGCCAACTCGCCCGCCCGCAATCCACGCGGCCCGGACCGCGGAACGCAAAAAGTCCACCGCGGCGGCAGTTGGCTATGCAGCGAAAACTACTGCCGGGGCTACCGCCTGGCCGCGCGGATGATGACTCCGCCCGATTCCGGGCTCAACAACCTGGGTTTCCGTTGCGCCGCGGACAGCGAATAACGCCGGATGCCTGAATAAAGGCGCGCCCCACTCTGCCTATTCTTTTTCGCGCAACTCGTGGCGGGCAATCAGCAGTTGCTGGATTTCACTTGCCCCCTCGTAGATCCTGAGCGCACGGATTTCGCGGTACAGGCGCTCGACAAGCGAGCCCGCGCGCACTCCTTCGCCGCCAAAAAGCTGCACGGCGCGATCGATAACCTTTTGCGCCTGCTCGGTGGCGAACAGCTTGGCCATGGAGGCCTCGCGGGTAATGCGCGGCTGCCCTGAATCCCGCAGCCACGCCGCCCGGTAAATCAGCAGCGCCGAAGCATCCACGGCGGTGGCCATGTCCGCAAGGGCAGCCTGCGTAAGTTGCAGGTCCGCCAGACGGCCGCCGAACAATCGGCGGCGGCGGGACCTTTGCAGAGCCTCGGCATATGCGCGGCGCGCCATGCCCAGCGCCGCCGCTCCCACCGTGGAGCGGCACAGGTCCAGGGTTCCAAGCGCCACCCGCAGTCCGTCGCCCGGTTCGCCCAGCATGGAATCCGCCGCCGCCCGGCAGTTCGTGAAGCGCAGGCTGCCCAGCGGATGCGCCGCCATAACCGGCGTTCTTTCGCTAATCTCCAGCCCTGGCGTTTCCGCTGGCACGATAAACGCGCTTACGCTTCGCGCGCCCTCGCCGGTTTTGGCGAACACCACGTAGAAGTCCGCCACCCCGGCGTTTGAAATCCAGGCCTTGGCGCCGTTGAGCACGTAGCCGCCATCGCGCGGCTCGGCGCGAGTGGAAATGGCGGCAACGTCGGAGCCCGCCTCCGCTTCGGAGAGCGCGAACGCGGCAATCTTGCGCCCGGCGGCCACATCTTCAAGCCAGGCATCCTTTTGGCTGCGGCTGCCGAACAGGCTGATAGGAGCGCTGCCCAGCACCTGCATCGCATAGACAAAATCCGCCAGAGGCTCGTGGCGCGCCAGGGTTTCCCGCATCAGGCACAGGCTGCGAGCATCCAGGCTTGCGTCTTCGCCATACGGCCGGGGAACCGCGATTCTGATAAAGCCAGCCTCTCCCAGGCGCAAGGCGAATTCCTTGCAGGAGGCATCCAGCTCCGCGCCCGACTCGCCGTGCGCCCAGGACTGCTGCGCGCACCACTCTTCCAGCGCCTGCTCCCGCGCGCGATGCCGGGTTCCGAAAAACGGCCAATCGAGGTGGCTGGCGGACATCGCTTGCGCTGCTAGCCCGCCGCTTGCCGCGCCAGCGCCTGACGAATAAGCCGCGCGTGCTCCGCGAGCGCACTATCATCCGCAAACGCATGTCCCGGCGGTTTCATCTGGCGGCCTTCATGGCAGGGAATTACGTGGACATGCATGTGAAATATCACTTGACCCGCGGCGGAGCCGTTGTGCACTCTCACCAGAACGCCATCGGCCGCGAACGCTTCCTTGACCGCTTTCGCCACCTGCTGAGTGGCCGCGAACACGCCTGGCAGCGCCTCGCCCGGCAGCGACAGAAAATCCGCCGCCTGCGCCTTCGGCAACACCAGGGCATGGCCGTCGGCGCGCGGCATCACGTCCATGATCGCCAGCGCGCGCGCATCCTCGTAAACACTGTGGCACTTCGCCTCGCCCGCGAGGATGCGCGCGAAAACGTTGCCTGGATCGTAAGTCATGACTCAAGTCCGAATATCATTCCGCCGTCTTTCCTAATCATGCCCCAGCCCGCCTGTTGCACCAAGGCCGCTGGCGGCTGAGAGAAACCACATGGCGGGCGCGAAGTCACAATCCATGAAAAAGAATTCCGGCGACCTGCGGGACCCCGCCAACCATTGCTTTGTTTGCGGCCCATCCAATCCCGGGGGCTTGCAGGTGCGGTTCCGCCTGGAGGAAAGCGGCGGCCAACTCATCTGCCGCGCGGAATTCACGCCCGGGCCCACGCATGTTGGCTACAGCAACATACTGCACGGCGGGATTCTTTACGCCCTGCTGGACGACGTAATGGCCAACTGGAGTTTTCTGCAGGGCCTGCGCGCGCACACCGCCCGTTGCGAGGTGCGCTACCGCGATGCCGTGCCAATGGGCGTGAGCCTGAGGCTGCAAGGCCGCCTGGCGCGCCGCCGGGGGCGCATGCTGGAGATGGAAGCGCAGGCGCATCGGAACGACAACGATGCGATTGCCGCCACCGCCCGGGGCCGCTTCATGCTATCCGCCGCCTCCCGCCAAGCAGCCTCTCCCGGCTGACTCCGCCCGGCAGCGCCCGAGGATGGTCCTGCCCCAAGATGCGGCTAAACGCACTCAGCACTATTTCGACTCACTGGCAATAAAAATTTCCTGCTGGAAACGATGGCCGCAACGTCTGAGCACTATCTCCAGTTCGCCAACGGCGGAGCGAAGGGAATCCAGCGTCAAATCCTTGAAATACTCCTTACCCTTCTTATGAATCGGCTTATCCACTCGGCGCTCGCCCTTCAATAGCGTAATGATTGTCAGGTCAACATCGAAGTGCGACATGACAGTATGGGCACTCGGGCTGCCTCTCGGAGGATACCTCCCATACTTATAGTCGCCTCCCAATTGACTCTCAAGCTGCAGCAGAACACACTCGATGTTCGGGTATTTCTTTTTCAAAAGGGTCGCGTCGATCAATACCCGCTTCAACATGGCCACTTCGGTATATGACTTGCATTCCACGGCCAAGGCGAAACTGCCATGCAGATAGCACTGGACATCGCAGCCGAGCTTGTAAACGTACTGTGCCCTGTTTTCCCTGATCGAATTCAGCAATTCATCCGGGGAAATACGACCCAGATATTCTTCGTTGAGCGGAATATCGTGCTTGCCTTTCCCGAACTCAAGCGTCTGGCTTGGGCGCCCAAGATTTTCCCAAGCTGCGCGAACAAGCATTTTCGCTATCTCCTCGACCAGTTTGCCCTTCTGCGCACGAAGGGTTCCAGGCCGGGTTTCGCGCTGCATGGCGCAAATTTCACGCAGATAGTGCTCTCTGATGCCCTTAAGGCATTCTGTCATCTGATCTTCAGTCATGGCACCGCAGGTATAAGTTACAGCAACGTCTCCGCCAGGCGTTTCTTCGCTGCATCGCAATAGTCGCGAGAAACATCTATGTTCAGATAACGTCTGCCGCTGTTTTTCGCGGCAATTGCTGTAGTGCCAACACCGGCAAAGGGGTCAAGCACAAAAGCGCCCCGGAAACTAAAGAGCTTTAGAACACGAGTCGCCAATTCAACGGGAAACATGGCGGGATGCCCGTATTCCCGCATATTCCGCTCTGGCGCGACGCTCCACCGGGCATTTACCCACTGCTTGAACTCGTCGGCGGTAATGTCGGCCTCCGCCGCATTGCCTGCTGCTTTGAGACTGCCCTTGCAAAAAACTTCAATGAACTCCCACGTGTACTTGAGATAGGGACTGCTGGGACTCTTCCAACTGCCCCAAGCCGTGTATTTGCAGTTGTAGTTGTTCTTCTCCCACATGATCTCGCCCTTCCAGACCAACTTGCGGCGCATAAAGAAATTGCTGATAACATGATGGCTCGGTATGTAGTCCGAGAACAGCGGCTGGACATTTACGGCGATTCTGCCGCCAAACTTCAGTACCCGAATGCATTCGTCAAAAACGCTGAATAGCTTCTCGTAATACTTTTCCCACTGATAGTCGTCCGGGCTTTCGCCGTATTCCAGCCCGAAGTTGTATGGGGGCGAAGTAAACACCATATCCACGCAATTGTCCGGCAGGCGCTTCAGCACCTCGCTGCTGTCGCCGCACACGATGCGGTTCAGATATTCAGCCGGGGGTTCGCTTGATTGCCTGGGGAAGGCATGATCGTTGGCGTAGTAGTGCCGCCCCCGGCGCTTTTCCTTGTCTTGGCGCTGCCGAACTTTGCGCTCGCTGTTGTAGCCGACAAAAAGTCGCTTGCGTCCCTTGAGTCCATAACTCCGAATCGACTCCACGGCCTGCAAGGCCTCGCGCAAAACCATCTTTGCGCCGGTTGTATCGTGCTCTTCGATCAACTCCCCAACCGTCGCCCGCAATTCTCGCATGTCAACTTCCCGAACGTTGATAAGACATGCGTCAGGGGATACGTCGAGAAAAATATCTTCGCGCTTGAATCCTTGATTAAACCGCCTTTGAATCGTCAGGATATCGACCGGGGTCTTATCCGGCAGACGAACCGGGACGCTCTTGTACTGCTCCATCATCGCAAAACTCCTTTCCCGCAGCTTGCTGCCATGCCGCGCAATGCAGTTCTAATAATTTTACGCTTTGAAAAGTCCCAATGCGCTGTTCTAATTAAAGAGGAAACACGAAAATGAAAAAGCGCGAAGAGATCAACGGCGCCAAACAGGGCGTTGACAGGGAATCACCGATCTAAATATTATTCGCTCTATTGTGCTTTTATGAGCATTTTATGAAAAACATCGCCAGTCAGACGAGCCGCCGCCACGAATTGATCGCGGACATCGTTGGAAGTTACAGCGTGAGCAGTCAGGCCGAATTGGGCGAACTGCTGGCCGAGCGCGGCATCCGCGTTAGCCAATCTTGCATAAGCCGCGACCTGTCCCAGCTCGGCGCGGTAAAGCGGGACGGCGCCTACACTCTTGACCGTTCCGATATAGCCGACGGCGACCGCGGGGCGCTGGCGGCCTACGGACGCGGCGTGGACCAGGCTGGCCCGCACCTTGCCATCGTGCGCACCGCTACCGGGTCGGCGCAGCGCATTGCGCTGTTTCTGGACCGGAGCGGATGGCGGGAGGTTCTGGCCACATTGGCGGGCGACGACACCATTTTTATAGCAACGCGCAACCAAACCGAGCAACGGGCCCTGCTGGCCCGCCTGCGCCGCGCGATGGCTTAGGCATCCCCCGCGCGCTTCATTCATGGAACACAGGCTTTAGGAATCATGAGCAATTCACCCATCGTGCTGGCTTTTTCCGGCGGACTGGACACTTCGTTTTGCGTGCCCTGGCTCAGCGAGAAGCACCAGCGGCCGGTAGTGACCCTCACAGTCAACACCGGCGGCATCAGTTCCGAGGATGCCGCCGAGCTGGAGCAGCGCGCCCTGGCGCTGGGCGCCCGGCGCCACCTGCTGGTGGAAGCGCGCCCGCAGTTCTTCGACCAGGTGATCCGGCATCTGATCGCGGGCAATGTGCGCCGAGGCCAGAGCTATCCGTTGTGCGTGGGCGCCGAGCGCGGCATACAAGCGCGCTTTCTGGCCCGCGCCGCCAGCGAACTGGGCAGCGATACGGTGGCGCACGGCTGCACCGCGGCAGGCAACGATCAGTTCCGGTTCGAGATGGCCATGCGCGCCCTGGCGCCGGAAATTACGGTGCTGGCGCCGGTCCGCGACGAGTCGCTTCAGCGCAAAACGCAACTGGAATACCTAAGGCAGCGCAACGCTCCGGAAATTCCAGCGGGCGGCGATTATTCGATCAATCGCGGCCTGTGGGGCGCAACCATTGGCGGCAGGGAAACCCTCACCTCGGCGGATTCGATACCCGAATCCGCATGGGTGCTGTCCGCAGGGGCGCTGGAGAAACCGCTTGCGGAAGAGCAGCATGAACTGGAGTTCAAGGCTGGCGTGCCAGCGCGCTGGGATGGCCGGCGGCTGCCGCCGGTGGAATTGATCGAGGCGGTGGAGGCGGCTGGCGCGCGGTTCGGCATCGGCAGGGGCATCCACTTAGGCGACACCATCCTCGGCGCCAAGGGCCGCGTGGCCTATGAGGCGCCGGCCGCGGAGGTGCTGCTTACCGCCCACCGCGAACTGGAGAAGCTCACATTGGGAGCGGCTCAGCTGCGCGTGAAGGACACGCTGGCGGCTGTGTATGGCGACCTGGTGCACGAGGGCAAACAGCTTGATCCGGTGTGCCGCAACATCGAGGCCTTCTTCGACAGTTCTCAGCAATTTGTGAGCGGCCGTGTCCACCTGACGCTGCGGCCGGGAAGCGTCTGGATCAAGGGGGTGGAATCGGACCACTCCCTGCTTGCGGCCACCCGCGGCGTGTACGGCGAATCCGCCGGAGAATGGACCCCGCGCGACGCGCTCGGCGCAGCCCGGGTGCTGTCGCTGCCCGGCCTGCTGCACAGCCGGGTAGCGGCTTCAGCAAAAAAAGGCGGTGGTCATGCGTAGCGTGATCGTCGATAAGCTTGCCTCGGTTGCTTCCGGCCTGGAGCTTGAGCGCGAAATCCGGGTGGGCAACGAGATTCCCAGCGAGGAAGGCGTGCTCGTTGCGGTGGAGATGCTCAACGACAAGTCGTCCTACAACCGGCTGGAGCTGGCCAGCGGCCGCATGGCTCGCGTGCGCAATGGAGACGTTGTGGTAGGCGCCCTGGGCCACAGGAAAGCCCTGTTCGGCTACGCGGGGCACGTGCCGGAATCGGTCCGGCCCGGCGATGTGCTGCAGTTGCTCAACATAGGCGGCGTGCTGGGTGTGTGCGATTCGGGAAACGCCACCATGGGGCCGCCCTTCGATGCCCGCGTGCTGGGGGTAGTGCTGGAGTTCCCCTATCTGGGCGAGCGCGTTGGGATACCTGCGCGGGTAGGCGGTGAAGCGCTGCCGCCGGAGGATTCCGGCAACCTGGACCTGGGCGGCGCGCCGGTGGTGGCTCTGGCCGGCACCACCATGAATTCCGGAAAGACGGCCGCCGCCTGCGCCATCGTCGGCCGCCTGCGGCATGAAGGCTATGTGGTGGACGCTTTCAAGGCCACCGGAGTGGCGCTGCGCCGCGATATTCTGGCCATGGAGGACGCGGGCGCGCGCAATACCGCGATTTTCACTGATTTCGGGGTAGTCAGCACCGCGCCCCGCAATGCGCCCCGCCTGGTGCGGGCCATGCTGCGGCGAATGGCGGCCGCTGGGCCCGACGCGATTGTTTTCGAGCTGGGCGACGGCATACTCGGCGCCTACGGCGTGGAGGCTATCCTGGCGGATGAAAACATACGCTCCTCCATTAGCTGCCTGCTGCTGTGCGCCAGCGACCCCGTTGCCGCCTGGGGCGGCACCGTCCTCCTGAAGGAGCAATTCGGAATCGAGGTGGCCGCCGTTACCGGCCCCGCCACCGACAACCAGGTAGGGCTCGACATCCTGCGCCAACGTGTTGGCGCGCCCGGCTACAACGCTATCACCCACAGCGCGGACCTGGGCAAGTTCGTGGTCCGCAGACTGGGGCTGAAGCAACAATGAGCATTCCCGCTGTAGTGCTGGGAGCTTCGGGCTATGTGGCCGGCGAACTCCTGCGCATTCTTGCCGCCCATCCGGAGTTCCGGGTGGCGGCGGCAGTATCGCAGAGCAATGCGGGCGCCACGGTGGAATCCGTATTTCCCAATCTCACCGGCCTCTGGCCCGATTCTCGTTTTTGTTCCCTGGCCGAACTGGAGGAAGCGCTGCGCCAGCCTTGCGCCGTTTTTTCCTGCGCGCCGCACGGGGCCAGCGCAGGGCTGGTCGCCCATGTCCTGAAACTCGCCGGAAAGCGCGGCTCCGAAGTTCGGATCGTGGATGTTTCGGCCGACTTCCGCTACGCCACCGCCCAAGCCTATGAGCAGGTTTACGGGACCGCGCACGGCGCGCCGGAGCTGTTGCCGAAGTTTTGCTGCGCCCTGCCGGAGCATCGGGCGCAAGCGGACACCCCGCATGCGGGGCACCCCGGGTGCTTCGCCAGCGCCTTGCTGCTCGCGTCCGTGCCCCTGATGCGCTTCGAGCTCGCCAACACCCTGCTTTTCGCCAGCGGCGTAACCGGCAGCACCGGGGCAGGCAAGCAGCCGCTGCCAACCACTCATCACCCTCTCCGCCATTCCAACCTGTTTGCTTACCGGCCGCTGCGGCACCGTCACGCGCCGGAGGTGGAAGAGATCTGCGAGGCGGTAAGCGGGCAACGTCCGCAATTGCGGTTCGTTCCGCATTCGGGGCCGTTCGCGCGCGGAATCCACCTTACGATGCAGGCCGGCCTCAAACCCTCGGTAAGCGAGCGGCAGGTCAAAAACGCCTTCGAGCAGAGTTACGGCGATGCGCCGTTTGTGCATTTAACGGACACGCCTCCACGACTCAAGAATGTGGTGGGCAGCAATCATGCGCATATTTCAATCGCCGTCGATGGCGGCTCGGTGGCGGTTTTCGTGGTGCTGGACAACCTGGTGAAGGGCGCGGCCGGCGGAGCGGTGCAATGGGCCAACCGCCTGTACGGATTCGATGAAACGGCCGGTTTGACCGCGCCGGGGCCGGCATGGACATGAACGCGCAACAGGCGCCAGACGCTCTCGACGACGCGCGCCGCCTGGAAGCGGCCCATTTGGCGCAGGTGTATGCCCAGTTCCCGTTCGAGGTGGTTGCCGGCGAGGGCGCCTACCTGATCTGCGCTGACGGCCGCAGGCTGCTGGACCTGTACGGAGGGCACGCCGTTTGCGCCCTGGGATACGGTCATCCACGCCTGCTGGCAGCCCTCAGGCGGCAGGCCGGCGAGCTGTTATTCGCCAGCAATGCAATGGCGCTGAGGGTGCGGGCGCGGGCCGCTGAAAAACTGGCCGAGTTCGCTCCTGACGGATTGAGCCGGGTGTTTTTCGTGAATTCAGGAGCGGAAGCCAATGAGAATGCCCTGCGTGTGGCCTGCCAGCTTACGGGGCGCTCCCGGGTTGTTGCTCTTCAGCACGGATTTCATGGACGCACGGCCGCCGCCGCCGCGGTCAGTTGGGGCGCGTACCGTTGGTACGGCTTTCCCCAAACGCCGTTCGACGTGGTGTTTGCGCCGCGTGACGATTCCGCAGCCGTTGCCGCAATGATCGACCAGGAAACGGCCGCCGTCATACTGGAGCCCATACAGGGTTTGGGGGGCGCTTACCCCATAGCCAACGAGGTGCTGGTTGCGGCGCGCGCCGCCTGCGATGCCTGCGGCGCCTTCTTCATTGCCGACGAAGTGCAATGTGGAATGGGCCGCAGCGGCTTGCCCTTCGCTGTTTCGCACGCTGGCGTGACGCCCGACATGCTCACCACTGCCAAGTCCCTGGGGGCAGGCTTTCCTTGCGCAGCGCTGCTGATGCGCGAGGATTGCGCCGCGCAGCTCGGCACGGGCGATCTCGGCAGCACCTTTGGGGGCGGCCCGCTGGCTTGCGCCGCGGTCGAAGCGGTGCTGGAAGCGATGCATGAGGAGCAGCTTCCCGCAAGGGCGGCGGAGCGCGAGCGGCAAATACGCGCTACTTGCCTTCAGGGCCCGGTCGAGGCGATACAGGGCCGAGGTTTGCTGCTGGGCCTTAAATGCAACAGCAGCGCCAGCGCGGCGCGGGACCGGCTGCTTGACGCCAACATCCTCACGGGCGCCAGCGCGGTGCCGGGCTGGCTGCGCCTTATGCCGCCGCTGAACCTTCACGAGAATGAAGCAGCCGCGCTGGCCGCTACCCTTCACCAACCTGGCGTTTACCGGGAGCAGTCCGATGAGTGAAATAAAACGATTCGATGATCTGGCCGATTTTTCGACCGAAGAAATATCGGCGCTGCTGGCGCTATCGAACCGCCTTGAGCGGCATCCTGAACCGGAGGCGCTCAAAGGCAAGGTTCTTTCGCTGCTGTTTCTAAACCCCTCGCTTCGAACTCTGGCCTCGTTTCAGGCTTCCATGACGCGGCTGGGCGGCGGCGCCTTCGTAATCTCGCCGGAGATGTCGATTCACGGGCTGGAAACCCGGCCGGGAATCGTCATGGACGGCGCCGCTGCGGAGCATGTTCGGGAGGCGGTGCCGGTAATCGCGTCGTACGGCGATGCATTGGGCCTGCGCGCTTTCGCCGAGGGGCGCAACCTGACGGAGGATCTGGAGGACCGGGAGTATCGCGGCCTTGCGGAACTGGTCTCGACACCGCTGATCAACATGGAATCGGCGATCAACCACCCTTGCCAGAGCCTGGCGGACTGGAAGACGATGGACGACCTGGACATTCCCGTGTCCGCGGGCAAGTTTGTGCTCAGTTGGGCCTATCACCCGCTGGCGCTGCCGCTGGCGGTTCCGGCGGCCACGATCCAGATGGCAGCCATGCGCGGCATGGACGTAACCGTGTTGCGGCCCGGCGGGTTTGAGCTGCCGGACGTGGTTATGAACAAGGCCAGGCGGCTGGCCGAGCGCTTCGGCGGTTCCGTTCAGGAAACGGATAACCGGTCCGAGGCGCTGGATGGCGCCCATGTGGTTTATGCCAAGTCCTGGAGTTCGACGCGCCACTACGGCGACAAGCATTCCGACTATCAGCTGCGCAACCAGCACGAGGACTGGTGCGTGGACGAGCCCTGGTTCCAGCCCGCCGAAACCAACTGCCGGTTTATGCACTGTCTGCCGGTTCGCCGCAATGTGGTGGTGAGCGAGGCGGTGCTGGATGGCCCGCGCAGCGTGGTGGTGGCGGAAGCCCGCAATCGAATGTGGGTGCAGATGGCTGTTCTTTACGCCATGCTGGGGCCGGGATTGTGAACCGCAAGCGGCCAAGCGGCGCGGGATTCGGCGCGCTGCGCGCCGCCGCGCCGTACCTGCGCCTCTACCGGGACCGCGTGTTTGTGGTCAAGCTGGGCGGCGAGGTGCTGAGCCGGGCCAGCCGCATTGAGGCGCTGGTGGAACAGGCGGCGGTGCTGCAAGCCCTTGGAGTTCGCGTGCTAATCGTGCACGGGGGCGGCCCGCAATCAACCGAATTGGCCACCCGGCTGAAACACAAGGCGCGCATGGTGGCCGGGCGCCGCGTAACCGGGGCCGAAGACCTTAAGGTGGCTGCCTGTGTGCTGAACGGCGAGGTCAATACCCGGCTGCTCGCCGCCTGCCGCTCATGCGGCGTTCCAGCCGTTGGGCTGTCCGGAGTGGACGCGGGTCTGATTGTGGCCCGCCGCCGCCCGCCGGTAAAGGTGGAAGGCGCAGGCGAGGAGCCAGTGGATTTCGGCTTTGTGGGCGATATCCAAAATGTGGACCCGGCAGTGCTGAAAATGCTTTTGGAGAAACGCTTTTTGCCCATCGTAAGTCCGCTCTCGGCGGACTCCGGGGGCGGACTTCTCAATATCAATGCCGATACGGTTGCCGCGGCGTTGGCAACAGCCCTGCAGGCCGAGAAACTGGTGCTCACCATGGCCGCGCCAGGCATTCTTTCGGACCGCTCGGATGCTTCCACGCTTTTGTCCTACCTGGACCTCGCCGGCTTGCGCAAACTGCGCGCGGAGGGAGCGCTGGCCAACGGCATGCTTCCCAAGGCAATGGCTATCGAAGCCGCGATCAAGGGGGGCGTGCCGCGCGTCCACCTGGTTTCCGGAAGCACCCAGGACGCTCTGCTGCGCGAGGTGTTCACCAACGAGGGTTGCGGGACCCTGGTGGTGCGCAGCATTGACGCGCTATCGACTGCCGAGCAGGAGGCCGGCAGGCAATGACCCGGCTGTGGGACAAGGGCGGGCAGCTCGACGAGACCGTGCTGCGCTATACGGCGGGCGAGGATCATCGGCTGGATTCCCGGCTGGTGGCGTACGACGTGCGGGCTTCGATTGCCCACGCCGCGATGCTGCATGCGGCGGGCTATCTGTCGGATCAGGACAAGGCCGCAATCGCGGACGGCCTGGAGGCGTTGGGCAAAGAGCACGCGGCCGGAGAATGGGCCATCTCCCTGGAAGAGGAAGATGCGCATACCGCGCTGGAGCGGCGCCTGACGGCGCGCATAGGCGAGGCCGGCGGGCGCGTTCATCTGGGACGCTCCCGCAACGATCAGGTGCTGGCGGCCTTGCGGCTGTATCTCAAGGATGCGGCTTTTGACCTGCGGCGGGCCGCCAACGCCGTGGCGGATGAACTGGACGGCCTGAACGCGCGCCAGGGCCGCTTGCCCTTGCCCGGCTATACGCACATGCAGCCCGCCATGCCCATCAGCGTAGGACTGTGGGCATGCGGCTTTGTCGGGGAGCTGCGCGACGATGCCGCGGGTTTGGCCGGAGCCGTTCGGCGCATGGACCGCAATCCGCTCGGCAGCGGCGCGGGTTTCGGCGCGCCGGGGCTGAATATTGACCGGGAACAAACGCGCGCCCGCCTGGGATTTGCCGAAGTGCAGGCGCCGGTCACTTCGGTGCAGCTCTCGCGCGGCAAAGCTGAGGCGGGGCTGCTGTTCGAATGCGCCTTGCTGATGCAGGATCTCGGTCGTCTGGCCAGCGACCTGCTGCTGTTCTATACGCGGGAATTCTCGCTGGTTCGTCTGGCGGATGAGGTAACCACCGGTTCTTCCATCATGCCCCAGAAGCGTAATCCGGATGCGCTGGAGCTGGTTCGAGGCGCAGGAGCTGCGGTGCGGGGCTGCCTGCTGGAAGTGCTGGGGGCGCCGGCTTCCCTGCCCTCCGGATACCAGCGCGACCTTCAGCGCATCAAGGCGCCGTTGTTCCGGGGCATCGATCTGACCGGCGAGAGTTGCGCCGTAATATGCCGTATAGTGCGCGGCTTGCGCTTTGTTCCCGAACGCTGCGAGGAGTTGGCCTCGGCGCCGGACCTGCGGGCCGCCGAACGAGCCAACCGGCTGGTTGCGGAGCAAGGCATCAGTTTTCGCAAGGCCTACCGCAAGGTTGCGAAGCAGGAGGAATAGTGTCCGGGCGCATATGGCACCCCAAGGCTTTCAGCCGCCCCGAACAGTTGAATGCCATGGAAGAGAACCGGATGCTGGGGCATCTGGGCGTGGAAGTGGTCGAGATAGGCAACGATTTCCTGCGCGCGCGCATGCCGGTGGATCATCGCACCCAACAGCCCTTTGGCCTGCTGCACGGCGGCGCCTCGGCCGTTCTCGCGGAATCGGTGGGAAGCTGGTCTTCCTATCTCTGCACGCCTCCGGGGGAATACCAGGTGCTTGGCCTGGAAATCAACCTAAGCCACCTCCGCCCGGCGCGCTCGGGATACGTGTACGGCACGGCACGCCCCATACGCACCGGCAGTGTGGTGCATGTGTGGGACATTCGCATAACCAACGAAGAAGATATGTTGCTGAGCGTGGCGCGGCTTGCAACATCGGTTCGCCCAATAAAAAAACCGCGCTGAGCATCGTGCTATTCTTCGCGGCGCGAAATTGAGGAATGCACGTGAAAAAACTTCTTGTCATCGGGTTCACCCTTGCCCTGGCCGCTTGCGCCGCCCAGCAGTCCGCCCAACGGGCTCCTGCCGCCCAGCAGCCGGAAACCACGCCCGCGGCAACCGAGGCCGCTGCCGCCGCCCGGGAGGACCAGCGTAAGAGCGGCTGGGGCTATGTGTCCACGCTGGAGCGTCGAGACGTGACCGGTTCCCGCATCAATCGAGTGCGGCGCCGGGGCGAGCAGGCTAAGAACACCACCGCAGGCAAGCGCGTGGAAACGATTTCCCGCGAACAAATCGAGGAACTGCAGGACCGCGGCTTCGACGGCTTGAGCGGAGTATTGCCGGCGGCCGACTAGCGCGCTGTCCCGAAAGCCGCTCAGCTTGAGGCGTTCTGTTTCGCGGCGCGCTTTCTCAACAGCACGCGCGACATGATGATGCCAACCTCGTACAGGAGAAAAAGCGGCACCGCCAGAAGTGTTTGCGAAATCATGTCGGGCGGCGTGAGTAGCATGCCCAGCGTAAAGGCCCCCAACAGAACATAGGGCCGCTTGCTGCTGAGCGATTTGGGGCTGACGATCCCCGCGCCCACCAGCAAGAGTATGGCGATGGGCACTTCAAAGGCAATTCCGAAGGTGAAAAACAGCACCAGAATGAAATCCAGGTACTCGCCAATATCGGTCATCATCGCAACGCCCTCCGGCGTGGCGGCAGTAAAGAAGCCGAACATCAGCGGAAATACCACGTAGAAAGCGAACGCGGCGCCGGAATAAAACAGCGCGATGCTGGACAGCACCAACGGCAGCGCCACTTTTTTCTCGCGTTTGTACAGCCCTGGCGCTACAAAGGCCCATGCCTGGTAGATAACGATGGGCATGGCGGCGAACACCGCCACCCAGAACGCCGTTTTGAAGGGGGTCAAAAACGGCGAAGC
Organism: Gammaproteobacteria bacterium; assembly: GCA_007571315.1. GTDB lineage: Bacteria > Pseudomonadota > Gammaproteobacteria > Steroidobacterales > Foliamicaceae > Foliamicus. The sequence goes on along the minus strand of RKRP01000133.1, from coordinate 511 downwards.
CACCCGGGTCGCGATCATTGAGGCGCCTTCGGGCAACTTGCTCATCAGCGGCTGCGCCACCAAGGTAAAAACTTCCTGAGCGAAGGGCACAAGACCGATGAAAATGATCAGCACCGCGGCGGCGGCTTTCATCAGCCTGGACCGGAGTTCCACCAGGTGCGACAGCAGGCTGGATTCTTCCAGTTGCTCCCGCTCTTCTTCCCGCTGCTCCCCCGGCTTGTTATTCACTGGATTTGGCCTGGGCGGAGGCATCCTGAGCCGGCTCGCCAGAGTCTTTTCGCGGCTCTTCGGCATCCTTTTCCTGATCCGGTTCCCCTGCTGCGCTGGCCTTTGCTTTCACGCTGCCCGCGCGCGCCGCCCGCGTTGACGGCCTGCCAGCCGCAAACGGCCGGGGGTCGTCGAGGTTCACTTCCTGACGGAGCTGGTACATGAGCGTGCGCGACATTCGCCGCGCCTGACCCACCCAGCGGCCCAACTGCGCCGCCACCCTGGGCAGGCGCTGGGGGCCAAG